>DAIDHX010000133.1 GCA_027451885.1 Planctomycetales bacterium | reverse complement strand
GAAAACAGCCGCGTATCACCGGCATTGCCGGCAACAGGCGCGGAGCTCAGGGCGTACGCCTCGGATACCGCCACGGTGCGAATCAGGTCGCGGAGGTTGTACTTGTTCGCGACGAAGTGATCGGCAAGCGCGGCCAGCAGGTCGGGATGAACCGGCGGATTCGCCTGGCTCATGTCGTCGACGGGATCGACGAGCCCCTTGCCAAAAAGCTGCGCCCAGACCCAGTTCGCGGTCGCGCGGGCGAAATAGGGATTCTCAGCGGCGGTGATCCACTCGGCGAGTGCAGCGCGAGGATCGGCCGGCACTGCGCCTGGCACCGGTCTGCCCCCCAGCAATCTCGGCTCCGCCGGCTTGCCGGTCCGTAAATGGACGACGTTTCCCTTCGGATTTAGCACCACCTTGACCCGCCCGTCCATGTTCGCCTCGCGGGACACACGGGCGAAAAACGCGGCCAGCCCGAAGTAATCATCCTGGGTCCAGACATCAAAGGGGTGGTCGTGGCACTGGGCGCACCTGAGCCGCAAGCCCAGGAACCGCTCCGCCGTGCGCTCGGCCTGCTCGTTGGGAAGCAGGCCGTCGAGCGCGTAATTCACGGGCCCGCCCGTCTCAGGATCCAGGGGGTCGCCCACGGCCGTGAGCAACGTGCGCACGACCTCGTCCCAGGGTTGATTTCGCCGCAGGCAGCGATCGATCCATTCCTGGTAGCGATAGGCGCCTGGGCCTTGACGATTGGGGCTGATCTGAAGCAAATCGCCCAGCTTGATCCGCCAGAAGAGCACGAACTCAGGCCGGGCGAGCAGACGATCGACGAGCTTCACGCGTTTGTCAGGGTCATGATCGGCCATGTAGGCGCGGATCTCCTCCGGCGTGGGGAGTGCGCCGATCAGGTCGAGCGAAGCCCTGCGCAAGAAGACGGCGTCGCTGGCGCGCTCGCCTGGCGGCACCCCAAGCGCCTGGAGCCGGCGGAAGAGCTCGTCGTCGACGAAGTTCGCCCGCGGCCGCGCGGCGAAGTCGTAATCGAGCCTGGGATTCACAACCACCGAAACCCGCGCGGCGAGCACTGTGCTCTGGTAGCGGATCACCACGTCGGTTTCGCCCCGGCCCTGGATCTTGAGGAGGCCGTTTTCGTCAACTCTGGCGAGCGAGTCGTCGCGCGAGCGAAAGATCGCCAGCCGTGTGACGTCGCGCTCGTGGCCGTCGGCGTAGCGGGCGAGGACGCGTAATTGCCGCGTCCCCGGCTCGTCCAGGCGAAGCGAGGCGGGCTCCGCGCGCATCTCGACCACGCGGCCGTGCGCTTTGCCTTGCTCTTGCCGCGCGCCTGCGCGAATCCAGTCGTGCACGAGCGCGTATTCGGGAGAGCCAGGCTTGAGCCGCACGCCGCCGGCGTGGGGAACGCGGCCCGAGCCTTTCGCGAGCAACAGGCTGGCTTCGGCCCGGAACAACGAGATCCTGCGCAGCTTTTCATCGCGTGCGATTGCCGTGTAATCGCCGGCGGGATCGTAACCGAGAAACGAAAGATGGAACCCGTTCTGTCCGGCCGCGCGGCCATGGCAGCCCCCCGTGTTGCACCCCGCGCGCGTGAGCACGGGCGCCACGTCCTGGGCAAAGCTCCACGCACGCTCCTGGCGCGGCTCGATCGTCACCCGCGCTGTGTCCACCAGGCCGTGGTAGACGACCTTGACCGTCGCCTGACCGGGCGCGACCGGCCGCAGATACCCCGTGCCGTCGATCGTGGCGATGCGCGCTGGCTCGACCGACCACGCCACCTGGAGCGGATCAAGCCAGTCCTGGCCGACATCCCCCTCGAGCGCCAGGAGTTGCAAACCCGCGTCGTCGGCGGTTAGGGTATGGTCCCCGGGCACAACCCGGACCGAAGGCTTGCACGCGTCCCCGGTTCCGGCCGTCGTGATCGCCGCAAGGGGCGCGGCCGGCGGCTCCTGGCTGGACTGGCAGCCGAGACCCCAGAAGGCCAGCATAATCGGCACCGCCAACCGCGGCCTCTGGGTCATGGCGTCACCCAATTTGAGCGAGACTCGCGCTCGAGATCGACCCGGGACTGACAAACGTCATTGAACGAATCTTAAATCAAGCGATCGCGAAACTCAAGCGCAGAAACGCGCGGGGCGTCCGATCAAAAGGAGCAAGTGCAATGGGCAAGGGCGATCGAAGGTCGAAGCGGGGCAAGATTTTCCGGGGCACATACGGCAAGCGCAGGGCGAAGGTCACGAAGCCCTCGACCCAGCCTCCGGCGGCCGAGAAGAAGAGCTGACGATCGCAATCGGCCGCGGCCGACCCGGGCCTGGCGCCTGCGCGTTTTGGCCCGGCGCAGGCCTGTCCTAACCCGCGCCGTGTCCCAGCCCGCTCCGTGTCCCAGCCCGCGCCGCCGCGCGCGGGGACTGGCGGTCGCGGGCGGTTCAGGGTGTGTCGAAGATCTCGAGCGTGGCTGAGACCTCGTGCAGCCGTGCGGTGAGATACGAGCGGATTTCCTCGCTGGTCGTGAGCTGGAGCACGTGGTGTGCAAAGCGCTCGGCCTGCGCGGTGGTGACGGAAGCAAGCAGCGCCTTGATCGTGGGGATGAAGGCTGGGCTCATGCTGAATTTCCTGAGCCCGAGGCCGAAGAGCACGAGGAACGGGCGCGGCTGGCCGGCCATCTCGCCGCAGAGCGTCACCGGAGTGCCCGTGCGCTGGCAGGCTTCGAACACCGTACGCAGGAGCCGGAAAATCGCGGGATTGAGCGGCTCGCAGAGCTGCGCGACCTTGGGATTGTCGCGATCGGCGGCGACCAGATACTGAATCAGATCGTTGGACCCGATCGAGATGAAGTCGGTCTCGCGCAGGATCGCGTCGATGCAAACGGCGGCCGCGGGAACCTCAACCATCACCCCTGTCTTGACGTGCTCGCCATAGGGCACTCCTTCGCGCCTGAGGTCGCTCTTGGTCTCCTTGACCAGGTTGTTGACAAACCGCAGCTCCTCGAGCGTGGTGATCATCGGGAACAGGATCGAGATTTTGCCATGCCGCCCCGCGCGGAGAATCGCGCGGAGCTGGGTCACGAAAAGCTTGGGGTTTTCGAAGAAGATGCGGGTGGAGCGCCAGCCCATGAAGGGATTGGGCTCGCCGCGGCGGCCGAGATAGGGAACCGTCTTGTCGCCCCCCAGATCGAGCGTGCGGATCGTGATCGACTCATTGGGCGAGCTCTGCAGGACCTGGCGGTAGTATTCGTATTGCTCTTCCTCATCTGGAACGTCGTGGTGAGTGAGGAAGAGATACTCGGTGCGGAACAGGCCGACGCCGGCGGCCCCGACCTTCTGCGCGGCCTGTGCATCCGCGATATTATTGATATTGGCCAGCAGCTCCACCTGCGCGCCATCCGCGCTCCGAGCCGGCAGATCCCGGTTGGCGACGAGCCGATCCTTGAGGTTGAAAAACTCGCGCTGAACCTTGCGATAGGCGGAGGTCGCTTCCTGATCGGGGCGGACAAGCACCATGCCGTCGCGGCCGTCCACGATCATCATGTCCCCGCTCTCAACCTCGGCCATGATCCCCTCGAGACCAGAGACGGCGGGGATTCCCCTGCTCCGCGCCAGGATCGCCGCGTGCGAGGTCGAGCCCCCAAGCTCGGTCACAATCCCCGCAATCGGCAGATCGCCCAGGCTCATCGCCTGGCTGGGCAGAATCTCGTGCGCCACCAGAATCACAGACTCGCTGCCGTTGTGCGCCTCGCCCCCGTGGCCGATCGGCTCGCTCGTACGCCGCGTCAGATGCGACTCGATCCGCAAAATCACGTCCCGGATGTCGGTCATCCGCTCCCGGAAAAAGTCCTGCTGAATCCGCGCAAACTGCGCCGCAAAACCATGCATCACCATCTGAAGCGCCGAAAGCGCGGTGAGCTGCTGCTCCTCAATCAACGCATGAACACGTGAAATCAACGTCGGATCGCTCACAATCTGAGCGTGACTCCGAAAAATCTCGGCCTCCGCCGGCCCAAGCTCGCGCGACACCTTCTGCACAAAACTGTCAATCTCAAGCGCGGATTCGGCCACCGCGCGGTCGAACCGCTCGATTTCCGCGGGGATCTCGCTCGGACTGGCCAGGGTTTGTTCCTCGAGTGAGCCGAAGACCGATTCCACGCGATGGGCCACGCCCACCACGATCCCCGGACTCACTCCGATCCCTTTACGCATATGCGATCCGTTAGGCACCGTCTCGACCTTGACATCAACCGGTCCACGACGGCTCGTACCCGGTATAAAAGGCTAAATTAGTCGTCTTTTCACGCGCCTGATTGTTCACGCGATCCGCTGTCACTGTTCCGACGCCGGTGGATCGGAACGGCGAATTCCTCCTCCAGGACACACTCGATTCCAAAACGTGATCGGCTGGACGCAAGATTCCCGGCAAATTCCATACCCCTCGCGGCGAAGAGCGCTTGCATCGTCGCGGGGATGACAGCCACTAGGGTATAGCGCAGGGGACGGGTCGTCTATATCCTGGATTCCTAGGATTTGCGGTCGTCCCCGGTCCAGGATTCCTCATGATGCTCCGGCTCAGCCGGGGAGGCCGGTGCATTTTGTGGATCGGCGCGCCAGCGTGCGAGTCCCAGAACAATTGCAGCCGCAAGGGCGTATGCCGCGGTCCAGTGATAGGGAGTCTGGTGCGCGGTGGCCTGGAAACGCCCCGTCTCACGAAGCTGTGCGATCACAGCGCCCGGAGTGGCGATCGGGCTCGACTCAAGCGGGGAGTGAATGACGCCAAACCAGGAAAAAACCCCGGCAACCCCCAGTGCAATCGCCGCGGCCCGCGCACGTGAATCAATCATGTGTGCAAGCGCCGTCGCCCACAGCAGGCTCGTCAGGATGAAACCGCCGGAAAGCATGATCACAGACTGAATCCAGTGCTGGGTTTCGAGCGAGAGCTGGGTGAAGGGCCTGTCGAGCTCGGGCAACAAACGCTTGGTTGCAAGCAATGCCAGGTATGCGAGGGCGGGGACGCAGGCGATGGCCACGGCGGGAAAGTGCCGCCTGGGGGTGGCATGGAATGACTGAGCGGTGATTTCGAGTCCGATGAAGATGAGGATGGGGAACACGACGGCCTTGGGGATGATGTAAAAGATCCAGTCGAAGTAGCCAAAGACGCCGGCCGCGCCGATGAAAAGTGCGGTGGCGAGGGTATAGCCCGCGCGGGCGCCCATGGCCTTGTAGGCGGGGTGTCCGATGAATGGCGTGGTCTGGATGACGCCGCCCAGAATTCCACCGGCGAGAGTCGCGAAGCCTTCGACGGCGATGACGAGCCCGGTGGAGTAGTCATCGCCGGCGGCGGCTGCGCTCTCGGTGCAGTCGATGCCGCCAATGACGGTCACGAGCGCCAGCGGGATGGCGATGGGAAGATAGGACGCGGCCTCGCGCCAGTTGGTCTGGAACCAGATCCACCACTCGCCCACGGGAATTGGCAGAGAAACCCTGAGCCCCGCGCCTGGCGCTTCGCCTTCGGAACCGAGGCCTGGTCCAAGCCCCAGCAGATGCATGCCGTAATAGATCACGCAGCCGACCACGAGTGCTCCGAATGCACCTGGCACGCGGAACGGGAGCTTCCACCGCGCGGTCAGAGTGGCCAGGATGACGGCGAGCGCGGCCAGGCCCGCAACCGGATAGGCCACGATATCCAGCAGGGGCAGGAAACTGATGATCACCAGGGCGATCGCGGTGAGCGAACCGAGCAGCCCCGCGCGCGGAACCATCCGCCGCACCCAACCGCTCACAATCGAGCAGGCCAGCTTGAAGACGCCCGAGGCGAGCAGCATCGTGATGCCCAGGAACCAGGCATGTTCTGCCGCGGAAAGATCATCGAACCCGCGCTTGACCGCGTGCTGATAGGCCGGGCCGATGATCAGGAAGACCACGCCGAAGGTGCTCGGCGTATCAAGCCCGAGCGGCATGGCGGTGACATCGCTCCGGCCGGACACGCGCGCCAACCGGAGCGCCATCAGGGTGTAGATCAGGTCGCCGATCAGCACGCCGCAGGCCGTGCCCGGGATCATTTTCTCAAGCACAAACGCGCCCGGCATGTGAAACGCGCCTGTGAGCAGGCTCGTCATCAGAATCATGCCGCCGACGTTATCGAGCATGAGCCCGAAGAAGGCGTTCACATCGCCGGGAGCGCACCAGGATCGATGGGGGGCTGGGATGGCGTTGCTCGACATGGAGGGTACCGGATCGGGTGAAGCTCGTACGGGGAATGATTGATTGCGAATTGCGCGCCCGAGCCGGCGGATCCAGACGAGATCAGCGCCTGGCAGGTCGCAAGGCGCTCCGCTGGGGAACGAGCGCGGAGGCCTGGGCCGCGAGATCGAGCTTACGATTGACGATCCGCTCCGAGTTGTAAAGAGCCCCGTGGATCAGGAGCGGAATCGTGCGAGGTCGGGACGCGGGCGCCTCGAGACGATTGCCCCTGGCTTCGACCGCGAGCTCGGCCGGATCATGCGTCGGCAGAGCGCCCAGGGTGATGCCCACGGTCTCCGCCGGTTCGCTCGGCCGCCGCGAGAGGAATTCGGCACTCCAGCGCACGACGTTGTCCACAAGGCGAAGGCTCAGGTAGCGCCTGCCCTGGTTCGAACGGATGTAGCGCGGATCATGATCAAGCCGGATCACGCCCCCTTCGAGCGCGTCCTCGAGCGTATTCCCAGCAATGCTGCCGCCCAGAAAAGGCGCATGAGACCAGCCCCAGCCCAGCGGCTCCTCGGTTGGGATGCCGGTGATCCGGAACGCATGCTGGCCGCCCAGCACGTGGTTTCCCGCCAGCGTCGTGCCGAAGTGGTTGCCCACGAGAACGAAACCCTCGGATCGTCTGCCGCCGCGGAGGTCGATCCGATTCTCGACAAACCGTTCACCCAGAAAACCCGAGGCGATTGACACCGACAGGGTTCCCGCCGGAACCGGTCGATCGAGAAGCACGGTCGTGGGGTCGAGGGCGAGCACCACACGGCGGAACTCCCCCGCCGCGGGGCCGTCCAGAATCCCCACAAGCTCGCCCGTGCCGATCGGGCTTCCCTGCGGCTTGCCGATTCGGATCAGCCGCCCGGAGCCGCCAACCTCACGCACGATCCCCTCATACTTGAGGCTATACGCCTCCGTGAGCACGACTTCCGGCTCGTTGCTCCAGGCAACCGTATCTCCCTCACGCGCGCCAATCCCCTCGACCTCGTTCTTCGAGACCAAATCGTGGGCGCCGAACCAGGTGAATGTGAGAAATCGCCACGTCTTGCCCGCGGGCTCGACCATGTGTGCGCGATTGCCGCTGACAACGACGTCGTGCACGCCATGGCCGGTAAAGACGGCGTGCGAGATCGTGCCCACGGGCGTGCCCAGAAACTCGTTTTCAACAATCCGCCAGGGCCCGCCGAAAAACTCGATTGTGCCGCCGCGGAGCACGTTCTGCTCGATCACGCCCTGCCGCGCGCGCAAGAGCCGCATGAGCCTCGGCGCATCGACCCAGCCGGAAGGATTGGCGGCCGGCGGCGATTCGACATCGAGCTTGCGGAAAGTCACCAGGCCGGGGATTTCGCTCGGGGCGTTATCGAAATTGTCGGGCATGCCCATGACGGCAGGCCCCCAGGACACCTGCTCATTCCAGCGCACGGGGCCGTCGAACCGCACACGGAAGCCTTCGAGCGTGGTTCCGCCTTTCCAGATCTTGATGGCTGTGGTCCAGGGTGCGGCGTCCGGCGGCTGGTGGAATCGGAGCTCCGCGCCCCTGGGGGCGACGAGCGTCGCGGGCTCGCGAATGTCGAGCGGGCGCGAAAGCGTGTAGACCCCGGGCTCAAGCTCGATCATTCCACCCCGCGCGGCGAGCGCGTGCAGATCATCCCCCGGACGCGCGAGCGCCTTGCCCGCGACCGTGACCGCGTAGGCAAGCGCAGGGTCGCACTGGCCCCCCTCGATCGCCGCTGATCCCACCCGGCCGTCCGCCAGAAAGAGCGTGAGCTCAAGCGGCGATCCCAGCTCGTTCCGCACCGGCTCGAACCCAAGATCCACGCTGCCTCCGCCTCGCGACTCAAAATGCAGCGGTCGAGGATTGAACAAAAGCGGTGGCGCGAACGCGGCATCCCGCTTGTAAAGCCACGATACTCCCGTGCTGTTCGTGAGAATCGCACCCCGGATCGCCTGACCAGGCAAACCCGCAACCGCAACCCGCACCTCACCAGGCCGAGCCCCCTGACCATCCTGACCCAGCCAGTTCGCCCTCAGCTTCAGCTCCACGAGCTCCGGCATCCGACCGCGAGGCATCGCCAGCCGGGGATCGCAACGGCCCGCCGCCAGCGTCAACGTTTGCCGGCGATTCTCGTCGTACCCGATCGTGATCCGCAGCTTCTTCCCCGCCAGATCCTTCTGTGGCTGGAAATACAGCACACCCCGCGAGCCGTCCTTCTCACGCACAAATTCCGCCGGAACCCGGAGCTCAGGATTCTTGCCGTACTCCCAGATCTCGCCCCCAGACGACTCCACTCGAATGAACTGGAGCACGCGCCGAATCGACAGCCCTTCCAGACGCACGCACGCATCGACAAGCCCGTCCGGGCCGACGACCGGCCTGGTTCCGATCCAGTCCTGCCCATCCTGGCCCAGCCAGCGCCCGGTGGCAGGCTTGCTCGCCATCGCAAGCTGCGGATCGGCGGTACGACCGCGAAAGTCGATCTCCGCCGTCTCGCCGCCGCGATAACGGATCGCCAGATGAAACGGCCGGCCCCTTTCCGCCCGCACCGGTTCGAGATAGAGATCCGCGCTCCGCGAGCGAGCCTTGCGGGCCACGGCGATCTTCCAGCAAGGACCGACAGGTGCAAAATTCCAGCGATCCCCCTCCGCCGAAATGTCCACTTGCTCGAGCTCACGCGCGGGATCGAGCCCCTCGACCACAAGATGGATATCCTGGATCTCGCTGGGCTCGAGCCGGCCGTGCGGACCCACATAATCACGCCCGTCCTGGCCCAGCCAGCGCACCGTGAGCCGGCCCGCGGCCTGCGCCCAGAGCACACGCGGCGAGTCCAGCAAAAGCCAGGCGCTTGCGGCCAGACCGAGGCCCACAATCACGATTCGGCGGCGAGCCGGCATGGCGACCTCCTTGCAATCGCGGTCGATCCATCAGACAGGCAGGAATGCTTCTGGCAACTTATCACATTGCCTCGACGCCGGCACGCCGATTCGGCCCGCACACACCAGCGCCCCACGCGCAAAACCTGTTGAGTTTTCCAGCGCCGGCGTGCGACGATCAGAAATCCAGCGTGTTCGTTTGTTCCGGAGCTCTGCCGTATGTCGCGTGAATCGACCAGGCGATTCTTTGATGAGGACGAGGAGCCCGCTCACGTGCTCCAGGATGCGCCCCTCGCCGAACGGATGCGCCCGCGCTCGCTCGAGGAATTCGTGGGCCAGGCGGAGCTTGTGGGCCCAGGCTCGCTCTTACGGCACGTGCTCGAGCGCGGCGGGCAACCTGGTTCGCTGATTCTTTGGGGTCCGCCGGGATCGGGAAAGACAACGCTGGCTCGACTGATCGCCGAACGCTCGCAAGGGTGCTTCGTGGCGCTTTCCGCCGTGTCGTCTGGCGTGAAGGAGGTGCGTGACGCTCTCGAACACGCGCGCAGAATCCGCGGCAAGGCGCACACGATCCTTTTCATCGATGAGATCCACCGTTTCAATAAGGCGCAGCAGGACGCGCTTCTGGGGGCAGTCGAGGATGGCACGATCACGCTCATCGGCGCCACAACCGAGAACCCCTCGTTCGAGGTGAACTCCGCGCTCCTTTCGCGCTCGCGAGTGCTCACTTTAGGCGCGCTTGAGCCGGCCGAAGTGGCCGTCATCGTGCGCAGAGCCCTGCACGACGCCGAGCGCGGACTGGCTGGGCTCAGACCGATTGTCTCGGACGACCTGATCGAGAAGCTCGCGAAGGCCAGCGGAGGCGACGCACGCGTTGCGCTCACAGCCCTCGAGCAGGCCGTGCTTGCCACCGCTGCCGGCGAGACAGGAGAACGCCGCGTCGAGAGCGTCACACTCGAGCAATCGCTGGGACGAGCCCGCTTCAGCTACGATCGCCAGGGGGAGGATCACTACAACCTGGTGTCGGCCTTGATCAAATCGACCCGCAACTCAAACGAACGCGCAGCGCTCTACTGGCTGGCCCGATTGATTGCGGGGGGCGCGGACCCCATGTTCATTGCACGCAGGCTTTGCATCCTGGCGAGCGAGGATGTGGGGCTCGCGGACCCACAGGCGATGGTCCAGGCGGCCGCGGCGGCTCAGATCAGCCACCTGATCGGCTTTCCCGAGGCCCTGTTCCCGCTCACCCAGGCCACGATCTACCTGGCCCGGGCGCCCAAGTCCGCCACGGTCAAAACCGCCTTCCACGCCGCCGCGGAGGACGCCGCAAAAACGCCCAACGCCCCTGTTCCTCTGCATCTCCGCAACGCAGTCACGCCACTCATGAAAGCCGCCGGCTACGGGCTTGGCTATCGCTCGATTCACGACGATCCCACGGCCGAGGCCGAAATGCCGTGTCTGCCCCCGGAACTTCTCCAGCATCACGAAAACGCGGAGATTCCCGCCGGCCACGCACCCAGGCGCCGCGCGGGACCTCACACAAGCCATCCCGGCTCGTAGCCATGCCTCAAGGCCAATCCGCATCATCCGCTCGGTCCACCGCACCTGGCTCATGATAGCCACGCGACAGAAGGTCCTCGAGCTCCGAAAGATCGATCGGCTTGACCAGATGGCGATCGAACCCCGCCTCACGCGAGCGGGCCTTATCCTCATCCCGTCCGTACCCCGTCATCGCGATCAGCAAAACCGAACGCGACAGCGGGCTGGCCCGCAGCGAACGCGCCACGGCATACCCATCCATGCCCGGCAGCCCAATATCGAGCACCACGACGTCCGGGCGGAACACACCAACAACCTCAAGCGCCTCGATACCTCCATGCACCACGCGGCAATCGTGCCCCCAGAGCTTCACAATCAGGCGCAGACTCTCAGCCCCGGCCACATTGTCGTCCACGATCAAAACACGCCTCGAGCCCGAGCCGTTTTGCGACTTTTGACGCGACGACGGCTGCGCATCGGGCTCGCTCTCCGCGCGGCGGTGGGGGAGCCGAATCGTGAATTCACTGCCGCGGCCCAAACCCTCGCTAGACGCCGAAAGCACGCCCCCATGCAGCCGGACCAGGTTCCGCGCCAGCGTCAGACCGATCCCAAGCCCTCCCTGGCTTCGCGCCAGCGAGTCATCCACTTGCGTAAACAGATCAAATACATGATCAAGCATTTCCGGCGAGATGCCGATGCCGTCGTCGCGCACGCGGATGACCACTTCCCCGCCCACCAGGTTCGCGTGCAGCTCGATCCGGCCGCCTGAATCGGTGTACTTGGCGGCGTTGGCGAGCAGATTCACAAGAACCTGCTCGAGCCGCAAGGGATCGACCCAGATTACAGCGGATTCCCCTGGGAGCGAGACTCTGAGCTCGTGCCCCTTGGCCTGGTAGAGCGAGCGTGTGGTCTCCACCGCCCTGCGGACGATCGATTTGATGGGGGTGGGCTCGAGCCGAAGCGCGATCTTGCCCCTGGTAATCCGCGAGACATCGAGCAGGTCGTCGACCAGCCGGGCCATGCAGCGCACCTGTTCCTCGACGACGTCGCGCATCTGGGCGCGGATCTCGGGATCGTCCCCCTTGAGCCGCATGAGATGCACAGCGCTTAGGATTGGGGCGAGCGGGTTGCGGAGCTCGTGGGCGAGCATGGCCAGGAATTCATCCTTGCGGCGGTCGGCCTGCGCCAGCTCCGAGATCTTTTGCCGGAGCTCGTCCTCGAGCCGCTTGCGGTCGCTCACGTCGCGGAGCGAGGCCAGCAGGGCGGGCTTGCCTTCCCACTCCGTCTCCACCACGCGCATCTCCGCAACGCGGTGCGGCCCGCGCGGCAACGGCAAGTCGATCTCCGTGGTCTCACCGGCGATGATCGGCAACCCGAAGTAACTCCCCACCAGCTCGGCGGCAGGCCGATTCAGCAGGTTGGCCGCCGCCTGGTTGGCAAACAGGGTGTTGCCGTCGCCGCTCACCACCAGAATGCCGTCGGCGTTGCGCTCGATAATATTGCGAAAACGGGCCTCACTCGCCCGGAGCGCCTCGCTCACGTCCTTCTGGGACGGATCCCGCGTTTCGCTGCATTCCATTGAACTGGACCGATTAGCCGCTGTTCCGTTGCGTCGGGAGAGGCGTGGCTGCCTCACGAATCACTTCAACCTGATCGAGTTCCGATTGAGTCACCTGGCGGAAATTTCCGGAAAGAATCCCGAAGACCGTGCGGAACGGCCCCAGGATGTGCAGCCCTTCGTGGTCGATGACGAATTCGCGGATGTCCTTGTCGTGCCTGGAACCGCGCATCTTGAGCACCGCGATCCCCCGGTGCACGCGCCCAATGTCCTCGACATAACGCAGCAAAATGATCGAGTCCGTGATCGTCGAAATATGCGTCTCGGTGATCGATGTCCCACCCAGGAGCGCTGAGGTCGTCGCCGTGTAGAGCCCAGGGATCTCGCGGTGCTTGATGTAGGACGTCAGGCCGATCACAAACTCGCGGTAGCTCTTCAGCGAGGCCACGCGCTCGAGTGCCGACAGACTGTCGATCGCCACGCGATCGGGATTGAAGTCCAGAATTTCCTTCTTGATGCGAATCAGATGATCCTCGAGCGCCATGGCCTCGGGATACTCGCAGATCACCCGGATCAGCCCCTTCGATTCCAGCTCGGAGAATTCAACGCCCCAGCCTGCCGCGTTGCGGAAGAGCTGTTCGCGGCTTTCCTCGAAGGCAAAGAGCAGGCAGCGCTGGCCCGCGCGGGCGCCCGCGGCCAGATACTCGGTTGAGACCAGCGTCTTGCCCGTGCCGGTCGGCCCCGAGACCAGAATCACCGAATCGCGGAAAAAACCGCCGCCGCACATCCTGTCGAGTTCGATATTCCCCGTGGTGATCCGCGCGTCCGACGATTTCTGCTTGAGCTCGATCGCGGAGAGCGGAATCACGATGATGCCTTCACCCGACACGATCGTGAACGGCCACTCCCCCTTCTGGTGTGTGGCGCCGCGGAACTTGAGGATCTCGACAGTCCGGCGCCGCACCTCGTCCTGAAGCTCGTTCCGCAAGAGCACCACGTTGTCGGAGACAAACTCCTCAACGCCGTGGCGTGAGACGGGACCTTTGTCTTCAAGCCGCTCGGCGGTGATCACGGTCGTCGCCCCGAGCCGACGCATCGACATCGAGAGCCGGAGGAGCTCATGCCGTATGTTGGCGTTTTCTCCAAGCTGGGTGAAAATCCCCCCCACCGAGTCGATCGAGACCCGCCTGGCACCCACCTTTTGCACTGCATGCTCCACCCTCGCCAGCAGCGCACCCAGATCATAAGGACCGGCCACCTGAAGCGGCTGGCCCGGCTGGGGAGAAGCATCCACGAACGCCCACCGCCGGCTGGCCTCCCAGCCGGCGATATCCCAGCCGAAACCCTTCATGTTCCGGCGGATATCCTCAGGCGGCTCCTCGAAGGTGACGAAAACTCCATTTTCACCGCTCCGCTCAATCCCCGCGGCCAGGAACTGGGCGGCAAAAACGGTCTTCGCGCTGCCTGAAGTACCCGAAACCAAGGTGGATCGGCCAACCGGGAGTCCACCATTCGCAATCAGGTCGAAACCGTCGATCTCCGTCTTGACCTTGGGGACGGAAAACGGATGGTCGATCGTTATCATCTCGCCTTCTACCCTTTGCCAATATCCGAAGGGAAGCAAGCGCACTCCCGCGCCGACTTCCCATCGCCCAACCGTCGATCACGCCTCGTAAGGTCTGAGGTCAAGACCCAGAAGCACGCGCTCGCTATCCGAGAGGTCGCCGATGATGCGCCTGATGGGAAGCGGGAGCTCCTTGACCACGGTCGGGGTTGCCAGAATCTTCTCGTCCTCCGCGAGCTGCGGCCGTTCCAGAACGTCAATCACCACAAGCTCATATTCTTCCCTGAGTTCCTCCTCGCAGATTCGCCGCAGATTATCGATCGCTCGCATGGAGCGAGGTGTTTGCCCGGTCACGTAAAGCTTGATCAGATATTTCATCGCATGCTTCAGGGCTGCGGAAGTACCAACGGCGCCTGGGCCTGGCTGCCCCGACGCCGGATTCCTGATTGTCTCGTGGATTTTAGCAAGTTCGAATTGCGTGGTGCCAGTCGATCAAAGCACAAAACGAAGCGGGATCGACCCAGCCTGAGCCAGATCGATCCCGCCCTGAGAGGTCAGCAATAAAACGAGGGGTCACCCCGGCTTAATACTGGTCGGAGCTGACAACCTCGCCCCCGGCCCGGGTCGACAGCTTCTGGAACACGCCAAGCTGCGTTCCGGGCGCGAGCATGTAGACGCCGTTGCTGTTGGAAACACCGACCGGATACCCAGTGGCCGGGTTGTACTGCCAGGAGCTGATCGTCTCCTTGATGAAGTGCACGGAGCCGTCCGCGAACGCGAAGTTCGCCCCGCCTGGGTGGAAGCTCGAGGGAGACTCAACCCACGACTGCGTATACTCGTCGGACGTCAACGGGACCTTGCGGAATGCATTGATGGGATAGAGGGTGGTGAAAAGCGTGTCCGACTCGACCGCGTCACCCCACCAATCCCAGCAATTCGACTCGCCATTGGTAAAGAGGCCGTTGGCACGTTCGCTGTAGATGAACGTGTTGCTCGTGCCGTCGGTGATGGTGGCGATGCTGTTCGACACCGAGTAGATGAAGATGCCGTTCATGGAGTTGATGATCGGCTGGAATGCCGGGCAACTATTCATGGGGTTCGGATAGGTGACGTTGCAGAAAAAGAGCATTTCGGGGAACCACGTTCCCGTGGCGCCGCCGTAGCTCGTGAAGCAGTAGGTGAGATTCGGATTGTCACCGTAGGGGCCGGAGCTCAGACGCTTGTTGACGATCTGACCGTCGCTCGGGCACCAGAGCGTGGTCAGGCCCGTGGCGTAGATGGTGCTGTTCGCACCCGAGTAGATGCTACGGCTGAAGTTCATGGCGTTGAACAGCGGCTGCTGGTCGAACTGGCCGAGCATCGATACGAACGTGCTCTGATCCTCGACCATCGTGTAGCCGAACATGGGATCGGGCTTCATCGGAGAGCCGATCGGGAAGACGCCTTGCTGGTCATGGTAATTCATGGCCGCAAGGGCGATCTGCTTGAGGTTATTGGTGCATTGCGCCCTGCGCGCCGCCTCACGCGCTGACTGTACAGCAGGCAACAGCAACGCGATCAGCACGGCGATAATGGCGATGACCACCAGCAGCTCGATCAGGGTAAAGCCGCGACGAGACAAGGGTTTCATGTGCAGTCCTCTCACTTGGGGAAAATACAAACGAACGAATGACGCCCAGCACTTGCACAGCGAACGTGCGTGAAGGCCAGCTCACGACTTGGATTTGGCCGCTGCTTTCGCTTTGTTTTCGTCAACCTTTTCCTCAATCATCTTCAGCCGGGCGCGCCCGCCCCCCTTCACGGGGGGCGTGGTGTTTTCCTGCGGCGCCCCGCTGTTTTCGCAACCCGCCAAACCCAGAAAACCCGCCGCCAAACCGAAGGCGAGCAGCCGACGCCGATCAATCCGTGCGATGTGAGTCACGTTTTGCATGAAATGTCCTGCCTGCGAAATCAATTGAAATCAAGAAATCAGCACCGGGCAGTTCGCCATGCCGAGCGAATCCGCCTCCGCAAAAGAAGCCTGGCCGCAATCTAACCCGGAACCTCAAGGAGAGCCGTGAGTGATACAACACACAACGATACCTTCACATTTGTGGCTTGTACAGCTTCTTTTGCAACCGATTCTTTACGCCATCATCTGTAACATACAATACTAACACTTGCATGTTAATGCATTCACCGCGCGCAATACGAACCCCCCCGGCAACGCCCACAGGGACACGCATGCACAGAGAACGGCCAACGCAGGTGATTCTTAAAGAAATCGAGGACTAGCTACCGCGAGAGCGGACCAGGCGCAATGGCCCAAGGCCCGCGAAGGCTCCCACGACGTGCAGGCCAGGCGCATGCAAATTCGCCGGGGAGCTTTCCCTGACAACTGACACAGGTTCGTTTTGGAGAGGAGGACGTCAGCGTGGAACACGCTGGCCCTGCCCAGGGACTTGCGGAGCGAACATGCAAAGCCCCCAGCAGGACACCGAAGTGTAACCACACCTGGCGCGCGAATTCAAGTTTTTTTTTCCAGACCAGGTCAGGCACGCGGATCACATCCACGATCGCCCAATTAATCGGGTCGAATGGATGACTGTCAGAGCAGCGCGGTGGTCTCATCGAGCCCGAGCATGAGATTGAGATTTTGCACCGCAACCCCCGCAGCGCCCTTGATCAGGTTGTCGAGCGCGGCGAGTACGAGAACCTTGCCACGCACCAGCCGGAGCGTCATGTCAAAGAAGTTTGTGAACGCGGAGTCCTTGGTCGCGGGGATTCGGTCGCGGACGCGCACAAAGGGCTCAGCCGCGTAGTACGTGCGGCAGATCGCCAGCAAATCGGCCTCGGAGACAGACCTTGTGGGCTGGGCGTAGATCGTGGCGAAGATCCCTCGATCCATCGGCACCAGGTGGGGCGTGAAAATAACCTCGACCTCCCGGCCGGAAACGTCAGAGAGGATCTGCTCAATCTCGGGTGTATGGCGATGGCGGCCAACGCCGTACGCGGCAAGGCTTTCGTTGCACTCGGGGAAGTGATAGTCGAGCCTGGGCGATCGACCCGCGCCCGAGACTCCGCTCTTGGCGTCGATGATGATCCCCCTGGGCTCGATCAGCTTCTCGGCGAGCAAGGGCGCAAGCGCAAGGATGCTTGTTGAAGTGTAGCAGCCAGGGTTGGCAATCAGCCTGGCTGGGGGAATCCGCTTACGATAAAGCTCGGGCAGCCCGTAAACCGCCTCACCGAGCCGTGGCGCGTCCGTATGCACGTGGCCGTACCAGTCCGCGTAAACTGCGGGATCGCGTAGCCGGTAATCCGCGCTCAGGTCGATCACCCGCACGCCATTTTCGAGCAAGGCGGGCGTGGCGGCCATGCTCGCTGTGTGCGGCAAGGCAAGGAACGCGATTTCCGCCTTGCTCGCAATCGCGGCTGGGTCGAACGGTTCGCAGCGCAGGTCGAGCCGGCCCGCCAGACTGGGGTGAAGCTCATCCACGCGGGGAGATTCATCCTGCCGAGAGCTCGCGGCAGCCACTTGAACTCCCGGATGCTTGAGCAACAGCCGAAACAGCTCCCTGGCTCCGTAGCCCGACGCCCCCACGATCGCGACCTTCGTCGTACTCACGGCACCCCCAGATCATTCCCCGGTGATTCGAACACAGCCCCAGCAGCCCCCGAGTCGGGCATCACCTACCAAACGGTAGAAATCCGCCGACTTCCCGACAAGTGCAAGCCGCTCAACGCCAGGCTCGCTGGACCTTCGAGCCTGGCGACAGGATCAAGGTTCGCAAACGTACCCGCCATCCCGCCGCGGAGTGCTCCTTCCGTCGGGAGGCTTGCGGCCGGCGGACTCGACGCCTATCATGACATTTGTCATAGGTCCAATCAATTCCGGTCGTGACGGCGTGGAGCAGGCCATGCGCAGGGCGTTTACCTTGATCGAGCTGATGGTGGTGATTGCGATCATTGCCCTTTTGGTCGCGCTTCTGTTGCCGGCGGTCCAGGCGGCGCGGGAGGCAGGCCGGCGGCTCCAGTGCTTGAATCATCTGAAACAGATCGGGCTCGGCCTGCACAACTATCATACGACCCTGGGTGTATTTCCGATGTCGATGTCGCTCTCAGGAGCAAACAACACGGTCTTCTACGACACCGGCTGGAGCGCCCAGGCTCGCGTTTTGCCTTATCTCGAGGGTAACCCGCTCTACAATGCCGCCAACATCGGGGTCTTCAAGGAAGATCCAACGAACGCGACGGTCGTGATGCTTTCCGTTGCCGTGTTTCTTTGCCCCAGCGAGATCCGGCCGGCCCCTTCCACGCATGACTACGGGATCGCTGGCGTGGTGAATTACGGCCTGTGTGGCGGCGACTGGTTTGTCTGGGGAGGATTCAGCGGGCCATGGACGCGGTCGGCGTTTGGTCCGAACCGAAGCCGACGGCTGGCCGAGTTCACCGATGGGCTTGCTCAAACCGTGCTCGCGGCGGAGGTCAAGGCTTACCAGACGGCTTCCAATTGCCGTTTTATAACCCTGCCATCGGTCAATGATCCCAACCAGATTCCCAGCCCATATGCGAATCCCCTCCTCGTCGCCCCGGAATATGACAACGGCGCCTGCATCACACTCAATCAGTTTGAGTTCCACACCGAATGGTCCGACGGACACGTCCACGCCGGCGGATTCACAACCGCCTGGCCGCCCAACAAGATAATCCTTGGCAGGGTCTACTACCCCGGAATGGATCTCGATCTCAACGGCAAAAACGAGGAGAACGGCGGTCCCACATTCGCCGCGATCAACGCTCGCTCATATCACCCCGGCGGCGTCAACGCCCTCTTTGGCGACGGCGCTGCGCGGTTTGTCAAATCCACCATTGACGGCATGGCCTGGCGCGCGCTCGGAACCGTGGCGGGGGGTGAGATCGTCGATGAAGGCGCCTTTTAACAAATCACTCTGAGTCGAATTGGTTCACGACCAACCACACGCGCTGGCCAAGCGATTCCAGGGCGTTCTCGGCTTTTGATTGAAAGGCTCCGATTGCTCCCAGGATCAAGATCAGGCATTTCTGGGGAGTGATGGCTCGGTCTCTTTTGAGAGCGCAAGGACCGATGGAATGATCAGGCGCGCCCGAGACGATTTCGGGCGCTGCGGCGGTCTCGATTGATCCTGTTGAAGCCTCGCTCAAACGCGGTCCACGGGAGTGGGCTGGGCCCTGCTTCGAACCGGCAAATGGGTGCAGGCGAAGAGCACAAGCCAGGAACTCCCTGCCAGAATGGAGAGGCCGATTCCGAGCTCGACGTCATCGCTCAGGTATTCCAGCTCGAGCATCGACCGCCCGGGGTTTTCGACCCGGATTCGCTGCCAACCGCCAGCGCGGCTTGCCTGGGGACAGGCCGATAGAATTTCGGCGTCGCGGATCGTACCGTCCTCGTCGGCCCAGGATGCGGACCACTGAGGATCGTGCAGCCGGGAGATCATGATCCACCCCGGCTCGTCGGTATCGACAAGGATCGAGGATTGTTCAGGGGTGCTCGAGATTTCGAGGAGTGGAAACGCTTCACGCACAAGCGCAAGGATTTCGCGCACATCG
This sequence comes from Planctomycetales bacterium, assembly GCA_027451885.1. Classification (GTDB taxonomy): domain Bacteria; phylum Planctomycetota; class Planctomycetia; order Isosphaerales; family Isosphaeraceae; genus JAKBAP01. Next base: position 23,453 of record DAIDHX010000133.1, on the reverse strand, counting down.
CCTGACCACTGAGCAAGGATCCCGAGGTCGAGATCGGCGGTCTCCGGTATGAACCATGCGCGCACCGGAGCTCCCTGGTTGCGTAAGATGCCGAAACGGCGGACCCAACTGCCCTGCTCGGCAACCCAGTCCGCGCCGAAGAGCCAGCTCGCGAGTGTCGGGTCCTCCACGATCTCGATCGGGCCAGGGTCGCGATGCACGAGCTCGAGCGTGCGTAGCTCGACTGGATCAAACAAGCGCACGCCCACACCCGCGGCGTACTGGGCCTGGGCAGCGCCTGAGTTTCCGCTCGAGTCCACGGCAAGGCTGCCAGCGAGAGCGGTGAGCGATTCCAGGGCGGGCAGGTTGAGCGTGCGATAGGCGGCAAGGGTGTCCGCCCCGGCGCGGATCGGCAAGTTGCCCAGATGCGCAGCCACGCGCGTTCCGCGCGGTTCGCTCGCGAGCTTCCTGAGCACAGGGCTTTGCTCGACGAGTGATCGCAAGGGTGCAACATCAACCAGCCGGTGCCGGGAAAGTACGAGCAGATCGGCGATCGCCAGCGTGAGCAAGGCGGCCTGCGTCCGCCTGGGCCCGAATCGAGACGCCAGCATCGCCACCGCCAGCAAAACCGCGAACAACACCGCGGTCTCGCCCAGTTCGCGTGTGTAAATCCTTACCCGTTCCAGGGCGAGACTGGACGGCTTCACGCTTTTGCGCAGCGCGACCGAGGGGGGAGCGCCAGCGGGGATGCGCGAATCCACATCGGGCTGAGAAACCCGGGCGATCACGGCGGCGAACGGCGGATCACCTTCCCACGGCATGAGCTGGAACGCCCGGTCAAATCCCCGCGAAATCCCGGACGAGGAGGCGCTCCCACCCCAGGCGATCGCAAGCTCCAGGACCGCGAGCGTCAAGGCAATCCAGCCGATACCAACCGCCGACAATGCTGCAAGACCACGCGCAGGCTTCCGCCACGAAAGCCAGCCGTCGAGTCCCTTTCCCGCCAGCAGGGAGACGGCCAGAGACGTGACGAGCGTCCAGCGCGCGGGAGCGCGGAAGAACGAAAAGCCCGGCAGCTCGATCAGGATTCGAAACCCGGGCACATACGGTCCCAGACTCAAGAAGAGCGAAATCGCCGCAAGCGCACCGAGCGCCCGGACGGCCCGATCACGCCAGCTCAATCGGCCCAACGCCAGAATCGCCAGGAAAAATGGCACAAGGCCCACGTAGGCGAGATTCTCTTCCGGTGACGTATGAAATGGATCCCAGACGATCGGCCGCCAGAGCCTGGAACGATGAAAGAGTCCTGGAGCAACCCAGCTCACCAGGTGGAACGGCGTGGATGCGAAGCCGGAGAGATACTCAAACCCGCGTTGATCGCTCGCAAGCCGCGCCAGCCTGGCCGTGGGTAGAAGCTGTGAGCTCGCGAGCGCAAATGCGAAGAGCACGCCAGACACGACCAGCGATCCACGGCCAACGCCCAGAGCCGGGTAAGTCCGCGAGCCTGGATCGCCCCCCCGGCGCAGGCGGCGGGCGAGATTCTCAAGCAGAAGCCAGCCTACCAGGATCGCAATCGCCACCTGCGTCTGAAACGCAAGCTGAAAGTGACCCGGCAGCATCTGAAGCGCCAGCACCAGCCCAAGCCCGAGCGATCGCCGCAACAACCCCGGCCCCCCCTCCTGGCTCAAGATCATCCACGCAAGTCCCAGGGCCCAGGGCATCCAGCAGCCCGTCGTATAGCCCCAGGGATGGGCAAGGTGGATCAAGGCAAACCCGCTCGCTGACCAGGCCACCGCCGCCAGGCTGGCCGCCATGGGCGAAAGCGCGAGCCTGCGCCCAAGCCAGAACACGCCAATCGCCCCCACAACCGTATGTGCAACCAGAGAAAGCACATAGGCCGTTTCCACCGCGAACCAGCGATAGCACAGCCAGTGCGGGGGATAGAACACACCCATCTGACTCTCAGACACCCCCGCGAAGCCGTATCCCCACAGGTCGTTCCACAGTGGCAGTCGCCCGGCGCGATACGACTCACCCAGGAAGCTCATGAGCCCAATGAAAAAGCCGGTCACATCCCCCCCAACCGGCATCTGCCCACCTGCTCCAATCGGAAACATCCATGCCAGCACACACAGAATTGTAAAAACGACCCATCCTGCGCTGCTGAACCACGCTTTCCCCTGGGAGACTGACAAGCTCAACCCCCGGATATCCAGCGCAGAACGCCTGTTCGCGCCAATTTGACAACACTCGCTGAGCGATTGTAAGAATTACAGTCACTGTTGCGGCAAGGATAGGCACCGCATTCATGTAAATCTTGCAATTTCGGGCCCGATTGTAACCTGCGTCGGAATCGTCGGACATGGCAGCCGGTGGAGACGGGCGTCGGAATCTCACGATTTTGACGGGACTTCGGCAGTTTTTACGAATTCCCCTCAAGATGTGCGAATGGTCTGAATTTGACGGTTGGCATGGAAAGTGCTGTGTTTGAGGGGTGTCTATCCTGGCTCCAGAAGTGCTGGAGTCGGAACCTGTTTGCTCAAGGAGGAGGGGTCATGCTGGTACTGAGCAGGAAGCTCGGGCAGGGATTCAAGGTGGGCTCTGACATCCGGGTGACGATCGTGAAGATCGACCGCAACTCGGTTCGGATTGGGATTGAGGCGCCCGACGACATTTCTGTCAGGCGTGAGGAGATCGTCTTCGAGTTGCCTGCCGAGCTTTGTGAAGCCACGGATCGGGCATAAAGGCGATCCCCTCGGACTCACCGCGACTTATTTCGTGGGCTTGCGTGGCGGGATTTTCAGCTCGTACAACACCGACTCCGCGCCTGGCCTGGGATCAATGGCGAGCACGCCGGCATACTGCTGAAGTGGCAGTGCGCCCCACGCGATTGGGGCTGACTGGATCGGCACGAATGCCATGGGGCCGTGTTCGCGGTCCTGATCTGTCAGCTTGATGTGGGCCTTGCCGTCGGGATATTCCACGATGACGGGGAAGTCCGTTCGGCTTTCGTCCCCCGCCTCGTACGGATACCTGAAGCAGAGAATCCCGGGCCCAGCGAGCACAGCACCAAAGAATTCACCATCCTCGGTCGCCTCGGACTCGTAAAACGCGCCGATGGTTGCCTTTCCGCCGGTCACATAGCCGTTCACGCCCCGCGCGAACGGGTCGTTCGGGCTCAGGGGAAAGTACGCAATGGAGCCGCGCACGGGTTTGCCCGTCTGATTGTCGACCACGCGGACGCGAAAGGGAATTCCGCGGATCAGCTCGAGATCGAGCGAAGCTGGAATCTGCTCGCTGATGGTTCGACTGGCGATGAAGTAGGGTTCGCCGCGGGGCGGCAGCGCGGTGATCGAATACTCCCGGGCGCCCGGCAGGTTATCAATGCTGTAGCGGCCATTGCGGTCGGTGACGGCCGACCCGGGCTCGCGTTCCGCGCTCGCGATGGTCACCCGCACGCCGGCGAGCGGGCGATGGGTTGCTTTTTCGCGCACGACGCCCTTGATCGACACCGTCCGCACGGCTGCGAGCGCAGTTTCCCATTCCGTGCGGGCCTGCTGAAACGCCCGCTCTTCCGCGTGCAAAACAGCCCGGGAGACGTACCCTTTTTGCCACATCCTTCGCGCCCATTCCAGGCGACGCTCCTTCACCTGCAGGCGTGCCTGAACGGCGATGATCTCTGCCTGGCCCTCGTCTTGCGCGATGGCCGTGGCCCTGGCAGCGGCGCTGGAAGCGCCCGAGCGAGGGGCGTTCGGCTGGCCGCGTGCGGGCGCGTCCTGGTCTCGATCCAGCCCCGCGCCTGGGATCAGAACCGCAATCCCCGCCGCGAAGGCGAGCCCGGCAACTCGTGCGGACCATCGTGACTGTGAATGCGCATGTTGCATGATGAGCTCCAGTCTTCGAGAAGTGACCTCCAGGGCGCGAAGCCCCGGAAACGTGACAGGCGACTGACACTGCAAGTTTCGTTCGATGACGCCCAGCAAGACGCGGGCGTACTCGAGCGGGCGGCAGCCGGATCCGGCAACGACGTCCAGGTCGCAGGCGCGCTCGCGCTCGCGGCAGGCTTGCCGATTCGCCCACCAGACCAGGGGGTGAAACCACCAGACAAGCTGCGCGGCGAGCTGGATCCAGCCTGCGAGGAGATCACCTCTGCGGATGTGAGTGAGCTCGTGCGCCAGGATCAGCCGGAGCTCGGCCGGAGATGTTGAGCCCAGCATCACGGCGGGCAAGAGCACGCGCGGCCGTAGCGGGCCGCAGACCGCGGGACCGATCGGCGCCCGGCTGACCACCAGTTCAACCCGCTGCTTCAGCCCGATCTCACGCGCGATCTCGGCCATCAAGGCCGCGACTTCCCGCGGCGGCGCAATGGCGCTGCGCGCGATACGCCTGGTTGTGATCAGGTGCCCGAGAATGATCCACGCCGCAAGGCCCGCGCAGCCGAATAGCCAGAGCCCCGCGAAGCCGATTGCGACCCGGTCACCCCCAGACGGATCGACCCGCGGATCGTGCGCAGCCGCGGCCGTCGCCTGCGCTGAGGCCGGTATGTCAGCCGCAAGCCGGTGCAATCTTGAAGTCGGCGCGGCGATGACCCGGCCGCTCGATCCCGCCCAGCTAAAGACGCTCGTCGGGCTGCTCCACAAGGGAGGCACAAGCGCCTTGAATACAACGAGCATCCACAGCGCATACGCCAGACGGGGTCTCCGGCGGCAGCACAGCCGCACAATCAGCCCAGCCGCAAGCGCCGCCGCGCTCACTTGCCACGTCTGCGTCCAGACAAGCCCAACCCAACCCGCGAGCGACTGGTTCATTGGGATTCCCTCTCGGCCTGATCCAGAAGCTGCCGGAGCTTCTGAACCTCGTCCGCGGATAAGCCTCGATCACGCACGAAATGCTGAAACAAGGAGAGCACCTCACCGTCAAACAGGCTCTTCACCAGGTCGTCCATCACCTCGCCGATGACCTTCCCGGGGCGCACCGTGGGGCGATAGACATTGCTCCGTCCCTCACGATGCGTCTTCAAATACCCCTTGGCCTCGAGCCGGCGCAGGTAGGTCTGCACCGTCTTGAAGTCGAGCCCTCGCTCCGGCGGCAGCTCGTCCAGCACCTGCCGGACCGTTGCCCCGCCCAGCTTCCAGACGATGCGGGCGATCTCCAGCTCGGATTTCGCCGGCGCGGGTCGTTTGGACATCTCGCTCCTCCTCATTGGCGTTCACTTGTACGCCATCATAGCGTTCAATTGTACGCCGTCAAGGACCGACCCATCGGTTTACTCGCGGCATTCGCCGGCTTGTGCGCCCCACTTCTTGACAACTGGGTGGTGATTGCCGAGCCTAACGGGCGATGAGCAACACCCTGCGAGTTCTGGTTGCGCCCGACAAGTTCCGCGGCAGCCTCACCGCGCCTGAGGCCGCACACGCGATTGAGCGCGGGATCTTGAACGCCGCACCTGGCGCTCAGGTTGACCTGGCGCCCATGGCGGACGGCGGCGAGGGCACGATGGACGCGCTCGTCGCCGCCACGGGGGGGCAGGTTTCCGCACCGATACGGGTGACGGGTCCGCTTGGCGACCCAGTTGATGCGTCGTATGGGATTCTGGGTGACGGCCGGACGGCGGTGATTGAGATGGCCAGGGCTTCGGGCCTTGCGCTGATTTCTCCCGAGGCGCGCGATCCCTTGCGGGCAACGACGCGCGGCACCGGTGAGCTGCTGCGTGCAGCGCTTGCCGCGGGGGCGAAGCGCGTGATCGTGGGCATTGGCGGCAGCGCAACGAATGATGGTGGAGCGGGCATGGCCCAGGCGCTCGGATACCGCTTGCTCGACGCGACTGGCAGTGAGCTGGGACCCGGCGGCGGCGCGCTGGCCAGGCTCCACAGGATCGATCCTGAGCCTGCATTCGCGGGGCTGGGCGCGGTCGAAATCGTGGTCGCCTGTGATGTGGACAATCCCCTGTGCGGCGAACGGGGTGCTTCGCATGTGTTCGGCCCTCAAAAAGGGGCGACCTCGGAGATGGTCGAGATTCTCGCTCGAAACCTGGCGCATTTCGCCGCCGTGGTGGAGCGAGACCTGGGGGTTTTGATCCATGACTTGCCGGGCGCGGGGGCGGCGGGCGGGCTTGGCGGCGGCCTGGTCGCGTTCGCACACGGGCAGCTCGAGCGCGGGATCGAAATCGTCGTTCATGCTTCACACCTCCAGGAGAGGATCCAGTCCGCTGACCTGGTTTTGACCGGCGAGGGCAAATTCGACTCCCAGAGCGCGGCCGGCAAAACGGTCGCTGGCGTCGCCCGCCTGGCGCACAAGCTCGGTAAGCCCGTCTACGTGATCGCCGGCCGGATCGAGCCCGATGCGCCCCCGCTTCTCGCCCACGAAGTTTCGGCCTGGTTCGAGCTTTGCAAGGATGGAATGAGCGTCGAGGAATCGATCGCGAAGGCGGCTCTCTTGCTCGAGAGTGCCGCCGCGCGGGCCATCGCGCGGTTTCGCGCAGAGCCCCGGCAAGGGTAATCGTCTTGAGCATTTCCGGAGCGTCCCGATCATGAGCGAACCGCTCGGCGAATTTGGCCTGATCGACTGGATTCGCCGCCATGCCCCGCGCCCGATCGGCGCGCGCACCGTGACCGGGATCGGCGACGATTGCGCGGTGCTGGATACGAGAGGAGACGGCCATTTGCTCGCGACGACCGACATGCTCATGGACGGGCGCCATTTCATCCTGGCGCGGGACGGAGCCGAGGCCGTGGGATACAAGGCCCTCGGGGTCAATCTCTCGGACGTGGCGGCCATGGCCGGCGTCCCGCGTGAAGCGCTCATCGCCGTGGCCCTGCCCCGCGAACATGCGGTCGAGCTGGCCCTTGGGCTCGTGAAAGGCGCCCGGGCCATGGCGGATCGGTTCGGAGTCGAGCTCGTCGGCGGCGATACCAACACCTGGAACGGCCCCCTCGTCATCGCGGTCACAATTCTGGGATCAACCACGCCGCTCGGAACTCCGGAACGAAAAGACGCCCACGCGGGAGATGCGATTCTCGTCACAGGCCCGCTCGGCGGCAGCCTCTACCGTGGCCGTCACCTCCGCCCCGACCCCCGCATCGAGCTCGCGCTCGAACTGGCCGAAACCCACCTCATCCACGCCATGATCGACATCTCGGACGGACTCGCCGGCGACCTCGGCCACATCCTTGAGCAAAGCGGCAAGGGCGCGATCCTCGACGCCCAGGCAATCCCGATCCATCACGACGCGATCGACCAGGCACGCGAGGACGGCAAGAGCCCGCTCGAACACGCGCTCACCGATGGCGAGGATTTCGAGCTCTGTCTCACCGTCCCCGCCCCCGAAGCAGACGCCCTCCTGAACCGCTTTCCCACGCTCCACCGCGTCGGCACCATTACCGCAAGCCTGGACCGGGTGATTGTGGATCAGGATGGCCAGCCCATCGCATGGCCCACAAGCAGCTTCGACCACCTTCGTCCCCGCGCCTGATTCGCAGGCGCCCTGGCCGCGAGATCCCGCACCATGAGCACGCTCCAGCCAGACGCGAACGCCGCCGCGGAGCTCCAGGCCTCGCTCACGACCGAAGCCGACACAGAGCGGCTGGGCCAGGCGATCGCCGCGGTCGCGCATCCGGGCCTGGTCATCGGCCTGGTTGGACCACTGGGCGCAGGCAAGACCCGGCTGGTGCGCGCGATTGCCGAGGCTCTGGGCGTCGACCCCGCCGCGATCGCAAGCCCCACCTTCGTCCTCGTTCACGAATATGATGCCAGGCTCCCAATCCGCCATTTCGATGTTTACCGCCTCAAAAGTCCCGCTGAATTCGAGGATCTGGCCGTCGCCGAGGATCTCGAGGCAGACGGCCTTTGCCTGGTCGAATGGGCCGACCGCGTCGCCAGCCTGCTTCCCATGGGCGCCTGGATGATCCGGCTCGAGTCCACCGGACCTGGCTCCAGACGCGCGTCCATCACTCTCCCGCCCGTGCAATCCCAGGCGCTCCAGGCATCGCTTCAAGCCCACGGACTCCACGCCGATTGACGGTCGTGCGGGCGCGACCTAGCGTTTCAAAAGGAAGGGACCTCGATCGCTCCCCGCGCCCGGCTGCAATGCCGGCGTGCTCGCAACGCCCCGGAGACTCACGACGTGACCACGATGGCCGCACCCGCGCCGAGCACCGTTTCCGAATCCCCCAGGCGAGAAGCGTTCCGCCCTCGCGTCGTGGACAGCTTCGAAGAGGCAGGGCTCAACCTCGCGGTTGTCGAAAGCCTGGCGCTCAAGCTGCTCATGAACGTCGGCATGTGCTCCGGGCGGAAAATCGCCCAGGAGCTCGGCCTGCCATTCGGCCCTTTCCCAGAATTCCTCCGCCAGCTCAAAAACCAGCAAATTCTGAGCTACGCCAATTCCGCATCTGCAAATGATTATATCTACGCTCTCACGGATACCGGGCGGATGCGAGCCCGCGGCTATTTCGAGGAGTCGGGCTATGTCGGCTCAGCCCCCGTCAGCTTCACAGACTACCTTGCCGCCGTCGCGGCCCAGACGATCGCGAGCGAACGGCCCACGGAAGGCGATCTCAGACGCGCGTTCTCCGACCTGGTCGTCCCCGACTCCATGTTCAGCCTGCTCGGCCCGGCGATCAATTCCGGCCGAGGGCTCTTCCTTTACGGCTACCCCGGCAACGGCAAGACCAGCATCGCCGAGCGCATCACGCGCTGTTTCGGCAGCACGGTGTGGATCCCGCGCGTGATCGATGCCGAGGGACAAATCATCAAGCTCTTCGATCCCGCGAATCATGAGGTCGTCGAGAATGAACGTGGGGATGGCTTGCTCGCAACCGCCGATTACGATCGCCGCTGGGTGCAGATCAAGCGCCCGACCATCGTCGCCGGCGGCGAGCTGCGAATGGAGGACCTCGAGATCCATTACGACTCGGTCACCAAGGTCTGCGAAGCACCCTTGCAGCTCAAAAGCAACCTGGGCACCTTCCTGATCGACGACTTCGGCCGCCAGCGCATGCAGCCGGTCGAGCTCCTGAACCGCTGGATTGTTCCACTCGAAAAACGCTACGACTTCCTGAGCCTGCCCAACGGCAAGAAGATCCGCGTACCATTCGACCAGCTCATCATATTCTCCACCAACCTCGAACCCAGCCAGCTTGTCGACGAGGCGTTTCTCAGGCGCATTCCCTACAAGATCAACGCCCCCGACCCCAGCGAATCGACGTTCCGCATGATGATCGGCCTGTTCGCCCCCAAACTGGGCTTCCACGAGGTCGATCCCCAGGCCATCGACTACCTTGTCCACACCCACTATGAGCGCTCGGGCAGGCCGTTCCGCTGCTGCCATCCCCGCGATCTGCTCCTCCAGGTCCGCAATTACTGCGTCTATAACCAGCTCCCGCTCGAGCTCAAGCCTGAGTACTTCGATTTCGCCGTGATGAACTACTTCAGCACGCTCTGAGCCTGCCTCGAAACGGCGGCTGGGACTGGACACAACCCCTCCGCCCGGCCGATCCTGGTACTGAGGGTGCGCCTCAGCCAGTCTCGGCCGAGTGGAGGACAGGAGCAATGATCGGGGGCATTCGCCGGCCAGGCGCCTTCGTTTTCCTGGTGGGGATCAGCCAGATTACGGCCGTCTCGCCCTGCCACGCTCAGACCTCGCTGGGTGGTTACGGCAGCGGGATGCCGGTCGCCGACCCTTCGATGTCCGCGACGGCGCCGTTGATCCCCTACTCGGGTACGTTCAGCGGCTTCATGCCCATCCGGATGGGATCGAGCTCGCTCGCATTCCGCCCCCGGGACAGCGCCAGGATCGGCTCGAATCGGGCACGCTTCAGCCTGGCCCCAATGGCGAGCTCAACGCAGCCCATGGGGGGCGGACTTCTCCCGCGCTCGCGATCGCTGCTGGTGCGCCCGGGCTCGATGCGGCAGGGGGGCATGACCAGAATCGGGCGCGGGCGCTCCAGTTCGCTGCTCGATCCGCCCGCGATGGGCGTTATGCCGCCATCGCTTGCCTATCCTTTCTATCAGCCGCCGCCATTCCCAGGCACATACACAGCACCTGGAATGTCGATGTAAGTGTGCATTGATAAATAACTATCTCTGGGGGGGTGTTTCCGCGGGACCTGCGATCTCGGCGCCCACGGCACGCTCGAGTGCGGCCAGGTCCCTGGCGAGCTCGGCCTCGCTCTGAGTGATCTGAAGCTGGATCTGGAGCACCTCGCGGAGCGCGGACTGCACCGTGGCGTAATCGACGTTTCCCTTCGCATAGTCGCCGCGGGCAAGCTCAAGTGTTCGCTTGGTTCGCGGCAGAATCGCGTCTCGGAGCAGATCCAGCGTGCGTTCCTCCGCGCGGGCCTGGGCGAGCAGATCCTGAATCTCGCTCGACGCCAGGTCGCGCTGGGCCTCGTAAAGCTTGGCGTCCGCCAGGGCCCGTTCCCGCGCCTCCAGCACGCCTGCGTCATACTTCTTGTGGTGGATCGGCAGGTTCAGGCCGACGAACAGGCCGACATTCGGCGCTCCCGCGGCCGTGGCCGGCGTGGCCGCGTTCGATTTCGTCATGTCCATGAACGCAAGGCCGAGCGTGACGTTGGGATAGTAGCGCTTCTGGGCGAGCTCCACCGCCTTCTCGTCGCGCGCCACGGCCGCAAGCCGGCCCTGAATCTCCGGCCGCACGCTCGCCGCAATCTCCTCGAGCCGTTCAAGTTCCCTGGGGACCGACAACCGCGGCAGCTCGGGAACCGTCGCTAGATCGGAGTCGGCACGCGCGTGAATCTGCCTGGCAAGTGCCGCCCGCGCCTGGGCGATCCCCTGCTCAGCAGTGGCAAGCTCCCGGTCGAGCTCGTTCAGCAGCACCTCCGCGCGGAGCACGTCCTGCTGCGTCCCGCCGCTGCGCAGCCGCTCACGCGCAACCTCGCGAAAATCCTCGAGAATCGTGCGATTCTCACGGAGAATTTCCCGCGTCTTCACGCTGGCGTGCAGACTGTAATACGCCCGCTTGACCGCCGCCACGGCGTCAAGCTGGGCCGCGGCAAGCTCGGCCAGGGCGACCTGCACGTCACGCGCAGCGGTCTCGCCTCGCAGACGAAGGGTTCCGAACCACGGAAATTGCTGGGCAAGCGAAAAGTTATACGGGTTATAACCCATCAGCGAATACTGAGGCGCAACGCTCGGGATCGGGAAGATCGTGTTTGAAAGATAGGGATCTTCGAGGGCGACCGCTTGCGGAACGCGGTGCTTCAGCGACTGCACGTTGTGATACGCAGCCTGCACGGTGCGGTTCTCACGCAACGCGACGGCGATGTAAGCCTCCACCGGCTGCGGGCCGACAAGCAGGTCGGCTGACATCCTCGCCGGCGACAGGGTCTCGGCCTCCAGCGGTCGCTGCGCAGGCGTTTCCTCGACCTGATGAACCGCGGGGACGACCGAATGATCCACCTTGCCCGCGGACAAACGCCGATCAGGCTGGGCGCACCCAGCCAGCTCAAACGCCAGGACCAGCAGCAGGATTGGGCGGCGATCCATCCGCATCCCCTGGCGAATTCCAACCCCGATCCGAGCGCACTCCCACCACGCCCTTCCTGATCCTCTCATCGACATCACCGTTCCCAAAGCTTTTGACGATTCGTGCGACTGGAACGATCTCGCTGGATCGAACGGATTCCACACGCCAGGGAAACCCTCGTCCTGACACAACCTTCCACGGACCGCCATGACTGTTCCGCACCCTGGGCAAAGGCCACATTCGGCTCTCGAGGGTTGCACGTTTGCTTCCTCATGACCTCTGGCGTGAATTTGGGTGACAGTGACAAACAAGCGAAGTCGCATCCCGGCGACCCAAACCGCCTGATCGTCACGTTCCGCCTTCCCCGCACGACCCGACCCGCCGTAAACCGACCTCATCACCGAGCGACGGCCGCATTCCTCCCTCGCCGTCACCTCCCGCGCTGGGTTCGGTTCGCCGACGCGGTTGGCTTCGCTCCGCGGGGGCGCAATGGGTTCGGTTCGCAGTCGACGGATCTCTCTTTCTGGATTCATTTTATGGAGATCTCGAACTCGGATTTGCGCAGCGGTTGTGGCCTCATTTTCTGACGCGCCTGGGTTCGATTTCTGGCGCGCCTGGGTTCCTTCGTCGCCGCGGAATCAACACCCTCGACCGCGCCGCCGATACGAGCACGCAGCGCCAGCAAGTGCGTGCATTCGTGCCAGGTCCGCCCCTCAACGCCGGCGCTCAGCCGGTCACGATTTTTCCGCGCGGTGGGTTCGGTTCGCACGGGCGCAATGGGTTCGGTTCGCACGGGCGCAATGGGTTCGGTTCGCAGTCAACGGATCTCTCTTTCTGGATTCATGTTATGGAGATCTTGAACTCGGATTTGCGCAGCGGTTATGGCCTCATTTTCTGACGCGCCTGGGTTCGATTTCTGGCGCGATTGGGTTCCCTTCGTCGGCGCGAAACAACACCCTCGATTGCGCCGCCGATACGAGCACGCAGCGCAAGCAAGTGCGTGCATTTGTGCCAGGTCCGCCCCTCAACGCGGGCGCCCAGCCGGTCACAAAACGAACACAAACCGCGGGCCAGGTGCTCAGACCCGTCCGGCATCGGATTTACGGGTTGATCGACTGGGGGAATCGCCGAGGTGCTTTGCGTGAGTCGTGAGAGGTGAAAGGCGGAAGGCTCAGACGCCGTTCCAGGTTCTTCTCATCCTGAATCTAACGGACGTTGGCGCGACCCGAATCAAGAATCTCCCGATTTCTGCTCATCCCAGTCGGACTGCGCAAGGATTGCGGGTTCTTGCGAAGAAAACGAATCACACGAAACCAGACGGGTGCAAGAAGAGGATTCGTTCGGGCCGAGAGGATGACCCCGCTCGCCCTGCTCCTCAAGAGAGTAAACGCCATCTCCCGGACCCACCGTCCGAACTCGGCAGGGTTTTTCCTCTCTCGGTCCTTGTCGTTTGGGCAGGGCCGCTGACTGTCGTCCAGCTTCCTGAAACGGGACACTTCTGCCCACCTCGAACGCCAATCAAGAGAGCGATCAATTCGTGGATTTGGGTGGACGGATTCGGATGGCTTGCATTGCTACCCGGTGTTCTGCTGTGTTTCAGGTTGCGGTCCAACGCCTGCTCACAGGCGAGTTCCAGCGAGCAATGCAACCGCTCGAAGATATCCTTGTCCGCTTTGTCGTAAGCACTCTTGCTGACGCGAGTCCACTTTTTATTAAGATCACAAATGACCCGAGTGCAATCATTGAAGTAGTGGCCAGGCGGCTTTTCGAAGTGGCACAGAATCCAGAATTCAAAACACGGGCATGAGTACACGATATCGATGCGATTTTCTCTAGCCTTTTTCTCGGCGCTGGGTAGCTCTGGCGCGCGACCGGGCCCTTCCGTATCCATTACCAGGAACACTCGATCACCCCGTCCTGGGTCGGGCTTAAACTTTTTCGCCTCCTTGATCGCGTTCCGCACAATGCCATCCGCATTGCCGCCTTTCCCACGAGCGATCTGGATCGAGGTCGCCGTGTCTTCAAGTTCATCCTCCATCGCGTTTCGGAAGCCGACAAAGTCGTTGTATTCCGTTTCACGACCCTCCCCAACGATCAGAATGCGCCGATTGGTAATCGCCTTCTTCAAGAAGTCACCTCCAGCGGCTCATCGTCAACCGAAACGTCCTCAAGCGTCGGGCCGAATCGTGGCAAGCCGCCAAAACGCCCGTCCAGATACTGCCTTTGCAGGTTGGCATCCGACCTCGCTGAGTCCTGAAACGAATCCAGCCGCCTTGCGGTGCTTCTCCCGAAACGATCCTTACTGCATATGGTGATTTGATCACGGCGCAGCCGATCTCGCGGATCAAGCAACGTTGTGTCATGTGTTGTAAACAACAACTGAGTTCCCAACCGATTGTACTCACGAGTATGGACGATGCGCATCAGGCGGCGTACCAGATCAGGGTGCAAGCTGGCGCTGATTTCGTCGATGCAAACCAGACGCGGGCGGTCCGTCGGTTGCAGAAGGGCAGCGAGCAATGCCACGAAGCGGAGGGTCCCGGACGATTCCTGACGAGAGCGAAAGGCGATCTCCGACCCATCTTTCGTGACATGACGGAACGAGAGCGTCGGTTGAATACGCTTCTTGAATTCCAGTTTCTTTTCTTGCTCGGAAAGCACAGGGACGACGAAGTCCTCGTCAACGACGCCTAACTCCCGAATACCCGTATCAGCGTCTTTTAGAAGGCGCCCGATCAGCGCCGCAAATGCACCATTATCCTTGAACAGCCTTGCAGCCGCGGTTAGCATTTCTTCCTCGCGGCGCTGATTGCGATGCAAGTCATAGAATTCGAGATCCTTATCGAACCACTCGATAACGCGTCTCGCAGTGTCGCTGTTCAACGACGCAAGTTTCCCAATCATCAAACGATTTGGCGTTGTCTGCTCTTTCGCCGCATCTCGAGTCAGCTCCGTGCCAACATCGTCGTGAAGTGTCGCGATGTAGCGTTTTCTCTTTGGGTCCCACGCACGCTCAATCAGTGTCCGGGCTGGAGCCTTGCGGATTGGTTGATTCATCGTGCGTTGCACTTTCAGCGACTCGCTCCAAACCCGCTCGGCCGTCGCTGAGACATCGAGAGTGTATGTGTCGCCGCCCAGTTGGATTGTGAGTGCGATACGCACCGGCTGTTTCAACGATTGCCTGCCGAGGGTGAAGGGCTCAAAGAGGGGAACAGGGGATGTCGGCTTCTGGTCTTGACTGCTGAAGAGAACGAAGGACTGGAGCGCGTAAAGACCATCCAGAATTGTCGTCTTGCCGGACGCGTTCGGACCATACAGGGCCATCGATTTCACGAAACGCTGGCCATTTGGGAGTCGGAGTAGATTTCCGGGAAGTCCGAACGTCTTTCCGGCGGTGAAGTCGATCGTCGTGCTTTCGAGGAAGGGTTTATAGTTTTCGACAGTGAAAGCAATGATCATTTTTAATCTCCTTCTCTACACCATGAATCGTACTCCGGATGGCGTAGCTTTTCTACGGCAATCGGGCAAGGTCCGCGAGAGGATCAGCAACGAGTCCGGGTTCGCTCCGGTAGAATTGGGTCTGGAACACCACGGCTCCTGGTCGCGGGGGCTTTCGTACTTGTTGCGACTCCCAACCGGGCTATAATTCAAGTTGGGCAGGTTGTTTACGGGTTCCTGAGTGAGTTCACGGGTGACAGGCGCAATTCGCCACGCATGGCTCGCCTTCCTGGCGCTGGGGTTTATCTCACTTCCCAGCGAGGCCAGCGCGGGCACGTCCGGCCGCACGCGTGGATGCTGCAATCCTTCCCCCCGCGCGGTCTGTTGTTGCGTTGCCAAATCCTTTGAAAAGGCGCAGGCGGGCCCCCAGGCGTGTGCCTGGCCCGAGATACCCTCGTCCTGCCAGTGCCGGGCCCCGGCGCCCAGCCCGCAGGAGCCCAGGCGTGCACCCGTCCCGATTGCGCCGCGGGTCGACCGCGATCGCGGTACGCCGCCCCTTGATTTTCCCATCGCGGCGCCCAGGTATTCCAGGCCGTTTGGCGTGATTCGCGGGCTGGGGTTTTCGCGCGTGCCCATCCATCTCCAGATCGTCCGGTTGATCATCTGAGCCATTCCATCCCGGCCAGTCCGCGCGCATTCCCCGCGCGTGGGCCAGCGCTTTCTGTTCATTGCCTTGAACACCGACGGATGGCTCTTCTGTTTCAATCAGACTCTGTCTGGGAGCGTGGATCATGGATTCCAACCAGGTCGATCGGGGTTCCTCCGCGTCGGTTCGTGCTCCCTCGCGCTGGGGTAAGTTCCGCCTGATCTTCAAGGTGGTCGAGCTCAGGCTGCGATTCATCGCGATTGTGGCGGCAACGGGTTTTGTGTTCGTCTCGTGGGAAGAGCTTGTCAATCGCTACGAGAAATGGCGCAGACCTTCGGCCCTGGGCGTTTCCGCCGCCGCGGCGACGTTTGAGTATTTCTGCCCGATGCATCCTCAGGTTGTGCAGGAGACTCCGGGTCAATGCCCGATCTGCAACATGCCGCTCTCGCGCAGGGTGAAGGGGGCGAAAGCCGCGCCCGGCCCGGGTGCCGTCGCGCGGGTCGAGCTCTCCCCGCTCCGGATCGAACAGGCGGGAATCCGCACGGTGGCCGTCGATTACGCACCTCTCGCGCAAACGCTGAGCACGGTGGGCTATGTTGCGTTCGATGAGCGCAGGATCGCGAACATCGTGTCCAGGGTTCCCGGGCGTACGCGCGTTGAGAAGCTCCACGTCAACTTCACCGGGCAGGACGTGCTGATCGGGCAGACGCTTGCCGAGGTTTACAGCCCCGAGCTCGCCCAGGCGATCCAGGAGCTTTTGAGCGCGAGCCAGCGTACGGAGACGACGGCCCCGCCGCGATCCGAGCTGGCCCGGTCGCTGGCGACGGACTATCAAGAGCTCGTGCAGGCCGCGCGGGAAAAGCTCAAGCGCTGGGGGATCACACCGGAGCAGATCGATCAGATTGTGAAAACGCGCAAGGATACTTTTACGATTCCGATTCTTTCGCCCAAAAGCGGGCACGTCTACAAGAAATTCATTTCCGAGGGGCAGGAAGTTCCTGAAGGATTCACACTGTTCGAGGTGGCCGACCTGCATTCGGTGTGGATCCAGGCGCAGGTTTATGAACATCAGGTTGGCTTGATCCACACCGGCCAGGCGGTGGAGGCGTGGTTTGCGGCGTTTCCGGGCGAGGTGTTCCCTGGCAAGGTTGAATTTGTGCAGCCGCATCTCGATCCCTCGACGCGTACGGTGGACGTGCGCTTCGAGCTTGAGAATCCGGGTCATCGGCTGCGGCCCGGGATGTGGGCGCGGGTGACGCTTAAGACGCCGATTGCGCGTCTGGCCGGGGCGCGGGGGCCTGACTCGGGCGGGAGCGGGGCGCATCCTGATGGGCGGCGCTGCCCTGTCACGGAGGCGGAGCTGGGCACGATGGGTCCGCCGGTTGCGGTGGAGCTGGGCGGGCAAACGATCTGGACCTGCTGCGACGCTTGCCCGCCCCGCGTGAAGGCGGATCCCGCGAAGTATCTGGCGCAGCTCGCGGCCCCCGCGCAGACCGCCCTGCCAGGCAGGCCGAGCGCAGCACAAGGCAGGCCGAGCGCAGCACAGGAGCAAGGCGTCTGTCCTGTGACCGGCTCGAAGCTTGGAACGATGGGCGCGCCTGTGCTTGTGGAGATCGAAGGCCGCAAGGTCTACACCTGCTGCGAGGCCTGCGTGCCCAGGCTCAAGGCCGAACCTGCCAGATACCTGGCGCGATTATCCGCGGCCCCGAGCGACCAGGTTCTCTGCGTTCCCGAGCTGGCGGTTGTCGACACGGGGACCCGCAAGCTGGTCTATGTGGAAGTGGCGCGGGGCGTGTTCGAGGGACGCGAGGTGATGCTTGGGCCTCGGGTTGGCGACCGGTTCCCCGTGATGGGCGGGCTCAAGCAGGGTGAGAAGGTTGCGGCGGAAGGTGCGTTTCTGATCGACGCCGAGAGTCGCATCGACCCGGCGACGCGCGCGGAGGCGCCCTCGGGTCACGAGCTTCACGCCGCGCCGGCCGAGGGGCGAGCCTCTCACGCGGCGGGGGCGCACTCATGATCGGCGCGATCATTGAATGGTCGATCCGCAATCGCATGATTGTGATTCTGGGCGCGATTGCGCTCGGGGCCGCGGGGCTCCGCGCGCTTGTGACCACACCTGTGGACGCGATTCCGGACCTCTCGGAAAACCAGGTCATCGTCTTCACCGACTGGATGGGCCGCGGTCCCCAGGAGATCGAGGATCAGATCAGCTACCCGCTCTCGGTGAACCTGCAGGGGCTGGCGGGCGTGAAGGTGGTGCGATCGTCGAGCGAGTTCAATTTCTCGATGATCACCATTATTTTTGACGATGCGACCGATTACTACTTCGCCCGCCAGCGCGTGCTCGAGAAGCTTTCGATCGCGGCGACATTCCTGCCTCCGGGCGTCACTCCCTACCTTGCGCCTGATGCCACGGCCGTGGGCCAGATCTTCTGGTATACGGTTGAAGGCGAGGGGCGGAACCTGAGCGAGCTGCGTTCGATCCAGGACTGGTACATCCGCTACCAGCTCAACAGCGTGCCGGGCGTGGCCGAGGTTGCCTCGGTCGGGGGCGCGCCTCGCGAGTACCAGATCGACCTCGATCCCGGCTCCCTGCGCGCTTACGGCATCAGCCTGGGCGAGGTTTACTCCGCCGTGGCGCGTTCCAATTCCTCGGTCGGCGGGCGCGTGATCCATCAGGGAAATGCCGAGTTTCTGATCCGCTCCGTGGGCTGGATCGAGTCGCTTGACGACATTCGCGACACCGTTGTCGCGGAGCGCGGATCGGGCGCTCCCATCACAATCGGCATGCTCGGCTCAGTGCAGATCGGGCCGGCATTTCGCCGCAGCGTGCTCGAAAAGGACGGGCGCGAGGTCACGGGCGGCGTGGTGCTCATGCGCTACGGCGAGAATCCGCTCGAGGTCACGCGCAAGATCAAGGAAAAGATCGCCGCGCTCGCACCCGGCTTGCCGGCAGGCGTGCGCATCGTCCCTTTCTATGACCGCACGCCGCTCATCCACAAGGCAATCGAAACGCTGCTGGGCACGGTGCGCGAGGAGCTCCTGATCTGCACGCTCGCCATCCTGCTCGTGATGGGGCACCTGGGAAGCGCATTCGTGGTCGCGGCGACTTTGCCCATGGCGATCCTCTTCAGCTTTCTCATGATGCGCATCCTGGGCATGCCCTCGAACATCATGGCCCTTGCGGGGATCTCCATCAGCGTGGGCATTCTGATCGACCAGGCCGTGGTCATGGGCGAAAACGCAGCCCACCACCTGGCGCGGCAGTTCGGCAGGCAGCCCGTGCGCGGCGATACCACCGAGATCGTCGTCCGAGCGTGCCGCACGGTCGGCAGGCCGATCTTCTTCTCTGTTCTTATCACGATTCTATCATTCTTACCTGTGTTTGCGCTTTCGGGCCGCGAAGGCAAGATGTTTCACCCGCTCGCCTTCACCAAAACCTTCGCCCTTGTGGGAGTCGCCCTGCTTTCGATCACGCTGGTGCCCGCGCTGATCCCGATCTTCCTCAAGGGGCGGATTCGTTCCGAGGACGAGAACTGGCTTGTACGCTCGATGATCGCCGTGTTCAAGCCGATGCTCGCCTGGCTGATGGATCGCACCGGGCTGGTTTGCTGGCTCTTCGTGGTGATTCTGGGACTGGGGTTGGCGGCCTCGACGCGGCTTGGGCGAGAATTCATGCCGGATCTCGATGAGCAAAGCCTGCTCGAGATGCCCACCACGGTGCCGCGGGCGTCGATCGCCGAGGTCGGTCGCGACTTGCGGGTGCGGGACGCGGTTCTGCGCGGGTTTCCCGAGGTCTGGCAGGTTGTCGGCAAGGCCGGCCGGGCCGAGACCGCGACCGATCCCTCGCCGCTCGACATGATTGAAACGGTGATCAACCTGCGCGATCACGATCTCTGGACCAGGCGCAAGCTGAAACCCGAGGACGCGCTCCGCGTGACGCGCAACGCCATGCGCGGGCTGGAAGGCGCGGGGATCTTGCGAACCTCCGCGCTCCAACCCGAGCGCGACGATCTTGCGAACGAGGCCGCCATGGCCGTCTCAACCGCGGTCGATTCACGCCTGCGCGGCCACGCCGCCACAGCGCTCGCGGAGTTCCGCCCGCAGCTTGGCCGCGCGCTCGTCGGCGACGCGATCGACGCCACACTCGCCGCGATTTCCCCTGCCCTGCTCATTCGCCCGCTCGAGCCAGGTGAGCGGGATGCACTCGCCGCCGAGCTTGAAACACCCCACGCCGAGAGGCTGGCGGCGACCGTGCTGCCCGAGGACGTTGCCGCGCTCGTCCGCGCACTGGCGCGGCGAGTCGTTGCGCTCGGCGTCGCCCGCGATCAGCCAGAGCTGCTCGCGCCCCCGCTCGCTCCTCGCGAACGCGGCCTCCGATTCGTCAGGGATCTCCTGGGCTTTCCCGAGCTTTCATTCTTCGCACGCATCGAGCGCGAGCTTGAAACCCGGCATCACGAACGCATGCTCAAGCGCATCGGAGCGCTGAACTGGGAGCTCTTTGACATTGCCGTCGCCACCGCGAACGAATCCGCGATCAGCCAGCTCGTGGCACTCGGGCGCGGTCGCGGGCTCGTCGTGGCGGAGCCCGCGCCCGAGCAGATTGAGACGATTCGCGCGGGGCTCGACCGTTCCTTCGCGGGCTGGCTGTTGCTGTGGAAAAAAACCAAGGCCGATCTGGTCGAGGAAATGGGCGATGCGCTTCAAATGCCCGGCTGGGGAAACAGCTTCACGCAGCCGATCGCGAACCGGATCGAGATGCTCTCGACCGGCACGCGGATGCCCGTGGCGGTCAAGGTATTTGGTCCACGGCTGGAGGACATTCAGCGCGTGGGGCAACAGGTCGCCGAGACCCTGCGCGGAGTTCGTGGCGCGGTTGATGTCTTTGCCGACCAGGTGACTGGCAAGGGCTATGTCGAGATCACGATCGACCGCAAACGCGCAGCCCGTTACGGGGTCAATGTGGGAGACGTCCAGGACGTGGTTGAAGTGGCGATGGGGGGTCGGCCGCTCACCTTCACGGTGGAAGGGCGCGAGCGTTATCCCGTGCGCGTGCGCTATGGTCGTGATTTTCGCGACGACGTCGAGGCGCTCAAGAATATCCTGGTCGCCGCTCGCATTTCAGCCGCGGGCGCGGAGTCGAACGGCATGGCCGGAATGACGGCGCCAGGCCAGGCGTCCGGCGCGGCGGCCAGGCAGCCGATGCAGATCCCGCTCGCCTCCGTCGCCGATGTGAAAATCGTCGAGGGACCGTCGATGATCAAGAGCGAGAACGGGCTCCTGCGATCCTACGTGCAGCTTCGCGTGAGCGACGACCGCGACCTGGTCGGATTCGTCGAGGAAGCGCGGCAACGCGTGAACGAGAAGGTTGTTCCCGGCTTGCCCAGCGGCGTTTATCTCGAATGGACAGGCGCCTTTGAACATCAGATCCGTGCCAATCGGACGCTGCGCCTGGTCTTTCCGGCGGTCATCGCGCTCATCGCGCTCATTCTTTATATGACCCACAGGAGCTGGATCGACGCCCTGCTGATGATGACCAGCGTGCTGGGAGCGCTTGCCGGCGGGGCGATCTTTCAGTGGCTGTTCGGCTTCAAGTTCAGCGTGGCGGTGCAGGTGGGTTACATCGCCTGTTTCGGCATGGCGGTGGAAACTGGCGTGGTGATGCTCGTTTACCTGCACGAGGCGATCGAGGAACGGGGGGGGCTGGCGGGGATCGGCTCGATCGCGGAGCTGCGTGAGGCGATTCTCACAGGCGCGATTCACCGCCTGCGGCCGAAATTGCTCACCGAGGGGGCGGCGGTTCTCTCGATCGCGCCCATGCTCTGGGCGACGGGAGTGGGATCCGAAGTCATCCGGCCGATGGCAGCGCCCGTGCTTGGCGGGCTGCTCATCGCCGACGAGGTGATCGACGTCTTTCTCCCTGTTCTTTACTTCGCGGTATCCAGGAGGCGCTGGCTGCGAATGCAAGGAATCGGTTTCTGGGATCGTCTGCGCGCGACCCTCGATCCCGATGCGCCCCTGTCGAACAGGTCGACCGTCGATTGTTAAGATGAGCACATGCAGCAGGTCGAGACGAACATCCACGATGTGGTGGTGATTGGCGCGGGAGCGGCGGGCCTGTTCGCGGCGGCCCGATCCGCGGCGCAAGGGGCTCGTACTCTTCTGCTCGAAAAGAACCGCCGGCCCGGCGTGAAGATTCTGATGTCCGGCGGCACGCGCTGTAATCTCACCAACGCGCGCGGGCTGCGTCGACCTGAAGCGGCCAGCGGCGGCGTTGATCCCGGGTTTGACACGAAGCTCTGCCGCGGCTTCCGCGCGATCCTGCAAGCCTTTGGCGCTGCGGGCCCGTTCTTGACGCCCGCGCTCCGCGCGCTCGACGTCGACGCCACGGTCGCACGCTTCGAGCAGCTCGGCGTCCCGGTCAAGATCGAGGCCAACGGCAAGATCTTCCCGGTTTCGGATCGAGCCATCCAGGTGCTTGACGCGCTTGTGTCGTGGACTCAGCACGCCCAGGTCGAGCTGCGCACCAGCACGCCCGTGGCGGCGATTGAACCGCTTGCGCGCTCAGGCGAAGCCGATCCGGCGTTCCAGGTGGCGACCGGCACAGGCGCTGTCCTGGCGCGGACTGTGATCCTGGCGGTTGGCGGCGCATCGTATCCTGGCTGCGGTACAACCGGCGATGGCTACGGATTCGCACGCGCGCTCGGGCACACCGTGATCGAGCCGCGCCCAGCGCTTGCTCCTCTCACCGTGGACGCCGGCTGGATCAAGGCACTCAAGGGAATCGCGCTCGAAGCCTCCGCGCGGGTGGTCGATCCCAGCGGGAAAATCCTCGCCGCGCGGCAGGAAGCCGTGCTGTTTACCCACTTCGGCCTCTCGGGACCCGCCATTCTTGACGTCAGCCGCGCGGTGGGCGCAACCGCGGAAGAGCTCACGCTCGAGCTCGACCTGCTGCCAGGCATGAACGCCGAAGCCCTTGACCTCCACATCCAGACACACGCCCGCAAGGGAAATCAATCTGCGCATATGCTCATTCCTCAAGCCATTCCGCGCAGACTGGCGGAACAGCTTGTCGTTGCCGCGGGTATTCCGGGCTCGCGAACCGGGCCGGATCTTTCTCGCCTGGAGCGGATGCGGCTCGTCTCGATGATCAAGAAGCTGCGACTTGGCGTGACGGGCACCATGGGTTTCGCGAAGGCGGAGGTGACCACCGGAGGCGTTGCGCTCGAGGAGGTCGATCCCACGACTCTGGAGAGCCTGCGCGCGCCGGGGCTGTTCCTTGCTGGCGAGATCCTCGATCTGGACGGCCCGATCGGCGGCTACAACTTCCAGGCGGCCTGGAGCACCGGCTGGCTGGCGGGGCAATCGGCCTGCGAGCGTGCCCGCGGGAAGGTACAATCATTAGCCTCGCGGCAGGGCTGGCAAGCACCAGCGTGAAACCAACGCGATCCGAGAGAATCCATGTCGGAACGGACCTTCGCTGCTCGAACCATCCCTGTCGCTCGCGCTGGGAACGAAGGCCTGAGCTCCCGTCCGCTCATCCAGGCGGTTGATGTGGGCCGCAGACGCGGGCCCGGCGGCGACTGGATCATCCAGCAGATGAATCTGGCCATCGAGCCGGGTGAACGCCTGGCGCTTGTGGGGCCGACCGGCGTGGGCAAGACCGTGCTCCTGCGCGCGATCGCGCTGCTCGATCGCGTGGAGACTGGCTCGATCCTTTGGAGAGGTCAGAAGGTGCACGGCGATCTGGTGCCGATCTATCGCGCGGACGTGATCTATCTGCATCAGCGTCCGATGCTTGAGGAGCCCACGGTGGCGGATGCACTCGAGGCGCCGTTCCGACTCGCCGCGCACCGCGGCAAGGCGCTTGACCGCACGCGCGCCGCCGCGCTCCTTGAGCGGCTGGGC
>DAIDHX010000132.1 GCA_027451885.1 Planctomycetales bacterium | reverse complement strand
GAGCGCAGGTACACCGTCTCGCGTCCTGTCTTTGAGACTGAGAAGCGCGAGCGCAGGTATACGGTGATGAAGCCGGTCTACCAGACGGGGATGCGCGAGCGCAGGTACACGGTCCGCAAGCCGGTCTATGAGACTGCGATGGTCGATGAGCAGTACACGGTGTGCCGGCCGGTGACCACGATCCGCCAGCAGACTGTGGAATGCGGTTATTTCGAGCGGCTGTACGAGATGATCCCTGGCCCGATCGTCGAACGCAGAATGCGCGTTCCGGTCGTGGAAACGACGTGCGATGAGTGTGGGCTGGTCTCGTGCCTGCACCGGCGCCGCAAGGTCACGGCGACGGTGGCGATTCAGTGCCCGCCGCGCATGGTGAGCCGGCGTGTGTTTGTTTCGCGCCCGATGACCCGGGAGATTTCCGAGACGCGTTACGTCCGCGAGACGATGGTCCGCAAGGTTCCTGTTACCTCTTGCCGGTATGTGGCGGAGGAGCGCGTGGAGCAGATCCCGGTCACCACCTGCCAGTATGTGGCGGAGGAACGGGTAGAGCCGTACGAGGTCCGCACCTGCCGGTATGTGGCGGAGGAGCGCGTGGAGCAGATCCCCGTCACCACCTGCGAGTACGTCACCGAGGAGCGTGTTGAGCCTTACCAGGTCCGCCGCTGCGAGATGCGCAAGGAGGAGCGCGTGGAGCATGTTCCTGTGACGACATGTTCTTATGTAGCCGAGGAGCGGGTAGAGCCGTACGAGGTTCGCACCTGCCGCTACGTCGCGGAAGAGCGGGTGGAAACGGTGCCTGTGACCGAATGCGAGTATGTGCAGGAGCAGCGGGTTGAGCGGGTGCCTGTGGTGACGTGCAAGATGGTGGAGGAAGAGCGGACGCGTCAGGTTGCCGTGTCGGTGCCGGAGCAGGTTCCGGTCACGGTCAACCGTTGCGTTGCCCGTGTGGTCCCGCGCCAGATTGCCGTTCAGCGCACGACGCTTGTGCCCGTGGCGGTTCCGGCCTGTGCGACCTGCAACTGATGCGTGAACGAATGTTGATCTGCGAACGGCGTTCCTTGAGTGTTTCAGGGGCGCCGTCTCGCGTTTGATAGGCCCTGGGATCAGGGGTTTTTGCGTGATCTCCGCCGGGGCCTGAGCGATGCCCCTCGGACTGGTACGGCGAGCTGGAGGTGAGCGGCGCGGATCGCCCCAAGTGGGCCGAGTTCAAGCACGCGATCCTCGGCCGCGGCCACGCAGCGCACCTGGTCGCGTGCCCAGCGCTCGGGGATTCGTCCCCGCGCCACGTCTCTGCCGGAGGCATTCGAGGAGAACGCCGGTAGCACGATCATGTCATCCGCGACCAGGAAGCAGGGGGCGGTGAGCCCCTCAAACCGCAGCACGGGATGTTCGTGGCCGGAGATCAGACGCGCAGCGGCGATTCGCTTGTGGCCGTGCGCGATCGTCCAGCCCCGGAGCTCGAATCGCTCGCGTGGAGCGAACTGCTTGACCTCGGCCACGCCGCGCCTCGCGAGAGCGAGATCGTGGTTGCCCATGAGCGCGACCAGCTCGATTCCACGGTCGTGCAGCCAGCGCATCAGCCGGGTGACATCGAGCAGTGTGGATTCGCAAGGCCGGGTCGATTCGACCAGGTCGCCGGCGATGATGAGGCGTTCGACGGCATGCCGGGCGAAGAGCCCGGCCAGGCGATCGAGTGTTTCCGCCAGGGAATGCCGGGGTACGCAATCTCCGGCCGAGCCGCGCGCCCACTCGTATCCCAGATGCAGGTCGGCGATCACCGCGGTCCGGGTCTCGAGGTCGACAGCGGCGCGTTCGGGGGCGAGCGCCCAGCCGTGGTGCAGGAACGACCTTGAGTCGGTTTCGGCGTGGTTCATGGTGTGCCCCCGCGTGCAGCGGCGGTCAGTCGTGATTGCAGCCGTTTCAGGGCATCGGCGGAGGATTCAAAGACGATTGGCTCCGAGCGTCCAGGATCGATCCAGGCGAGCGTGAAGGGAGAGGCCGAGGCCAACCTGCGCTGGCGGAGCCGCGGGCGTTTGCCGAGCCACTCCAGTGCCGTGGGCAGGTCGAGCAAGTCCTCGAGCACCTCGCGCGTGGCTTCCTGGATCAAGGGGTGGTCGGGGCATGTGGCTTTCACCAGGGGGTAGAGCCGGGCCGCGACCCAGTTCAGCCCGCCCACGCGTACTCTTCGGCCTGGCTCGGGATTCTTGAGCACCATGAGAGCCGTGGCCGCCACGCGCTGAAAACGCCTGGCCACAAGCTCCCCGCGGTCGAGGCCCTCGAGCACATCGGTCTGAAAGCCCCTGGGGTCGAGCGCCTGTTCCATCAAGCCTTCAGGAATCGTGTCGGCGATCTCGGCGGGGATCTCGATCGACCAGCCCAGATCAGCGACGGAGATCGAGAGGTTGCGCCCGAGCACGCGGCCGTAACGCGCGGCGACCGCGCGGGCAAGTGCCTCGCAGGCCGCGCGGTGCAGGGGGACGTGGAAGGCGTGCAGCACGGTCTCGTCCGAAGGGCCTGGCGACGATTCGACCAGCACGTCGTCGATCGCGGGAATCTCGCTTACGCGCACCTGCGATTCGAAGAGATCAAGGAGCAGCCGCGCAGCGGACCCGGATGTGCTTAGCCTGT
The DNA here is from genome assembly GCA_027451885.1 of Planctomycetales bacterium. Lineage (GTDB taxonomy): Bacteria > Planctomycetota > Planctomycetia > Isosphaerales > Isosphaeraceae > JAKBAP01. The sequence goes on along the minus strand of DAIDHX010000132.1, from coordinate 8,575 downwards.
CCTCAAGCCAGAGTTCCAGCGCGAGTGCGCCTTGCTCGAGCAAGATCCGCCCGGCTTCGAGCCGGAAGGTTGCCACCAGAGCGGCCAGCTCGCGCGTGAGCGAGGGGCGATCGCTCGTCCAGCGTGGGAGGTAGGCTTCATTCGAAGTCAGTTTCACATGAATCGCGCCCGATTCGACCTTCACGACCTCGAGTGCTCTGCCATCGAGTACGAATCGATCGCCGCGGGCGAGTCGCTCGGCGTAGGCGGATTCGACCGAGCCGAGCGCTGCACCGCCGGAAAACACCCGCGCGGATTCCTCGGTGTGGATGGTTCCCACATTGGCGCGGAACCAGCGAACCACGCGTGGGGAGCGTACGCCGAACCAACCGTTGCGGCTCCAGAGCCGGGGGGCGGTCGTCCGCGGCGGAGCGCCCTGGGATGGTTCAAAGGCCGATGCGGGGCTGCCAAGCTCGCCGGCAAGAAAGGCCAGGCAGCGTTCGAAGTCGCGGCGTTCGAGCGTGCTCATCGACCCGCTCCGCAGCAGGATGCGATAGGCGTCGTCCACGGATTGCTCGCCCGCGCAGGCCATCCCCACAAGCTGCTGGCAAACCACGTCGAGAGGTGCGGGTATGATGCGCGTGGGCTCGATCTCGCCCCGCCGCGCAGCCCACGCGGTGACAATCGCCCCCATGAGTTCCGCGGGGGTCGACGTGAGCAGAATGCCCCGCGGCTGCGCGCCCTGGCGGCGGCCTGATCGCCCCAGCCGCTGCAGCCAGCGCGAGACGCCCCCGGGCAGACCAAGCTGCACCGCGACGTCGATCGTGCCGATGTCCACCCCCAGCTCGAGACTGGTCGACGTGGCGGCGATCCGGAGCCGGCCCTCCTGAAGCGCGCGTTCGATTTGCCGCCTGCGCTCGCGATCGAGGGCGGAATGATGCGCGGCGTAGACGGAATCGTCCTCGCCGCGTGCGAGCGCCTCGAGGCGTAGATCGAGGATGATCTTCTCGGTCATGGCTCGAATGTTGGCGAACACCACGGTCGTGCGCTCGTGCGCGGCGAGCTGGCGCAGGCGTGTGATCAGACGCCGGTGCGCGAGACCGCGATGCCCTTGCTCGCCAGGCTCGATCAGCGATTCCACCTGGATCGTGGGTGCCTGGGCATGCGGCGGAGCAGGGGCATAAAGCACGCGGCAGGCGCGCGTGGGACCGACCAGGTAGAGCGCTGCGGAATCGCCCGCCCGGCAGGTCGCCGACAGCCCGATTCGCCGCGGAGCTAGCACGGTATGCTCCGTGAGACGCTCGAGCGAGACCGAGAGATCCGCCCCGCGCTTGGTGGGCGCAAGCGCGTGCACCTCATCGATCACCAGATGCGTCACGCCGCGCCAACGCTCGCGCCACGCAGCTTGTGAAAGCAAGAGCGACAGGCTCTCCGGCGTCGTGATCAGAATATGCGGGGGTTGGTCGCGAAGGCGTCTGCGCTCGTGGGGCGACGTATCACCCGTGCGAACCCCCACGCGGATCGGGCTTTGGTCAAGTCCAAGCTGCCGCCGAATTCCCTCCAGAGGGGCGCGTAGATTACGCTCGATATCGTAATTCAGGCTACGCAACGGCGAGACATAAACGCAGCGCAGGCTGGCAGCAAGGCGGGATTCCGCGGCCTCTCGATGAAGCTCGTCCAGGATCGCCAGAAACGCCGCGAGCGTCTTGCCGGAGCCGGTTGGTGAGACCAGCAAGACATGCTCCTGCGCAGCAATCGCCGGCCAGGCGAGCGCCTGGGCTGGTGTGGGGCCATCTGGATAGGTCGCCTCAAACCAGGCACGGACAGCGCTCGAAAAGATCGAGCTGGCATGGCCCGGCGCTGTTTCTATGGCGTTGGTGTGCATCCGAGCTGCGCGAGAATCCTGGATCCGATCAGCCCCGTGGGATTGTGATCAGGATTCTAGCCATTTGGAGCTCCCTTGTCGCCGGGTGAGCGGCGTTCGTGCCGGCGGTTCATGGCTCGCGCCGGCGCTCGCGCTCGAGTGCGCGGGGTTCAGGCCGGGTCGTGCCCAGAGACCGGGGGTCGTACCCTCGCCCACGTGCAGTCGACGAATCAGCGCGTGGCTCGTTACGGGGATATCCGCCATGGAACGGGTCGAACGACCGCGACATTCCATTCGACATGCCTGCCCGTGGAGGCTGGAATCCCTGGTTGAGCGCATGCCTGTTGGCCGCGGGCTGCGCGTTCGCGGGCGAGACGTGGCCGTCCAGGCGTGGCTCTTGCGCAGCCAGCCCGGCGTGCGGGGAAGTTGACCGCTCTTGCCCAGTGCGAGGATGCGCTGCGATGGGAGAACGCGGCAGAGACAACGGGCGTGGCGCCTGGGCCATTCTGCCGCCTGCGCGCATCGCTGCCGCTCCTCGCTGCTCGGCCTGAAGACGCTGTTCGCGATAATTGTGGAGCTGAGCTGTTCGCTCCAGGAGCTGCCTGCGCTCTGCCTCGGCAACCCGGACCAACCTGCGACTCCCCAGGCCTTCCGCCGCGACCTCGTGCAGTGGCCGGGCAAGCGCTAGGGGCGGCCTCAGCCCATGATCGCGGGCGATCCTGGAATCACGCTCGAGGATTCGCGTTTGCTCGATGTACGTCCGCGCGGGGCGCAGCGCAGGCTGGGCGAGACGCACATTGTATTGCTCCCGCACCTCAACGAGCCAGCGCGGGTTCTGACGAACCGCGATCACCGAGTAATACGAGAACAGAGGGTCATAGAAGACCGGTGGACCCGTCGCGAAGGCAAACGAGAACCAGGGGGTAATCCCCATGCCGACGTAGGTCTGGCCGTAGAAATCACCGAAGTAGTACTGCCCGGTGCCGGCCTGAACGAAGAGATTCGCGGTTACGGCTGGACCTGCGATGGTGATGGCTGGGGTGAAGATGAATCCAGGCTGAGCAGAGACGGCCGGCGGATAATAAACCGGTGCGAACATCAGGCCGCGATTGGCGAGCGGCAAATCCCAGTACCCTGGCACAAAGAGCCATCCGCCGGGAGTCGGCACGTAGTGTGCGGGGATCCAAACCCAGGCTGGCTGAACAGCCGCCCAGAATCCAGGCCGCCAAATGTATTCCGACTCTTGCCACTGCCAGTAGCCGGGAGTCCAGGCTGTGTCAGGGCGAGGCTGGGGCGAAGTGGGACCATTTTCCAGGCTTGCCGGCGGCTGAGACAGGTAGGCGGGCTGAGCGGCGGGATCAGCCGGCGCTGGCGCCCAGGTGCCAGGCACCCACTGCGATCCGCCCTGAACCGGATTCCAGTACCCTGGCACCCACTGGCAGCCGGGCGGCGGCTCGCGCCAGATTCCGCTGATCCAGATAAAGTCCTGCCGGCTCGTGTCGTAGCTCCAGTACCCCGGAATCCACTGGATGTTGCGACCCTCTGGGCGTTGATCAGGAGGCACTTCGTTGATTGGTTTGGGCGGCTCCCTGGGAATGACTGGACCGGGCCTGGGGTCGTGGGTCACCGCGGCCGCAAACGCCTCGTGAATCGCGCCTCGGGTCAGTACCTCGCCGCTGGAGGCCTCGGCCGGGGCAGGGGACGAACTCTGGGCACGCGCCGGTGCGCTCACCAGCCCCACGATTGCGGACGTCAGCCAGGCTCTGAGCGCAACATCCCTCAGATACAGGAATTGCACCGTTGTCATCCTCCTTGAATCGCGCTCGAAGAAGCCAGGCTTCCGAACGGCGAGGGGATGATAGCCAGGAATGCGGGTTTTGTCGTTCTGACTTCTCGTGAGAATGGCCGTGCGTGGACCAGGGGCCGGTTTTAGGCCGCGCAATCCTGGGCCAGTTCGGCCGCCGCGGCGGCGACGGAAGCCTCCTCGATGACATCTCGATCGCGGGCGTAAGTCACAAGGATCGAGAGACTTGCAAGCCGATTGAGAAGCCGGGGATTACCCTGGGAGGCAATGTGAAGCGCGTCAATGGCCCCGTCGGTCAGAAGCTCCCGGCGTGTGCCTGCCTGTTTGAGGCGTCCTTGAAGATAGAGTGCTGTCTCGGCACGATCGAGGGGGTCCAGCAACACCCGCCCCGCGACGCGATGGGCCAGTGATGGGTCCAGATCAAGGAGAAGCTCGGAGGAGCCCGCCAGAATCATGTGCAGGTCTGGTACACCCTGACTGCTGAAGTTGAGCAGCATTTTGAGTGCGGCAAAGAGGGTGTGATCTCGGATCAAGTGGGCGTCGTCGACGATCAAGGTTGGCCGCACGCCGGCCTTTGCCGCGAGAGCCAGTGCGTTGCGAAGCCGAGAGAGTGGATCGCGGCCGGCCGTTTGCTCCCTCATTCCGGCTTGATCGAGCTCTTCGAGAAGGTAGTGGAGGAGTGTCTCGGCGCGGATGGCGGGGTAGCCGAGCTCGATGGTGATGCTGCCGAACGTGCGTGCGAGCTGGCGGGCGAGGTGGGATTTTCCGGTTCCGGGCTGGCCGTGAATGAGTGCGGGGCCGTGCTCGTTTTCGTGGAGGAAGCGCAGCCTGCGGAGCGCGGATTCGCGGCTTGGGAGTGCGACCCAGGCATCGCCGCTTGTGGATTCGGCGAAGGGAGGGTGCTTGAGCCCGAAATGAGCCAGAAACACGATCCCTCCCGGTTGGGCTCAGATGAAGGTATCGGCGAGGCCGAGCAGACGGATGCCGGAGGCAGCCAGGGTATCACAGGCACGATCGAGCGACCGCTCGCCGCAGGATCCGGGTCGCCGCACCAGGATCGCGGCATCAACAGCCCGGTGCACTGGCGCCACCGAAAAGCCCATGAAGAGCGGGCCGCCGTCGAGGACCACAAGGTCATACTCGCGCCGGAGTCGGGCAAGGGTGCACGACCAGCCCGCGCTTGAGAGGAATTCCCGCGGGCGTGCGATCGCGCTCCGGAGCGGTAAAACCGCGAGATTGTCGTCCGCGGCATGAACAATTGCGTCCGATAACGATGCGCTGGACTCGACGACGTCCTCAATCCCAACAACCGGGCGAATGCCCAGCAACCGGGCGATCATCGGCCCTGTCAGGTCCGCGTCCACGATGAGGGTACGGATCGGGCGTCGGGCGAGCGCCCGAGCGAGCGCCAGCACCAGCGTGGTTCGCCCCTCCGCGCGGTGGCAACTGGTGAAGAGGAGTACGCGCGCCCCAGACGTGGCACGCGCCTGATCGACGGTCTCCGCGAGCTGCTCGAAACGGTCGCCAATGGCGCGTTCAAGCTCGAGCACGACCGAGGGCCACTCGAGTGCAACGCTCGTATCCAGCCGCGCGGTCGAGTGTTTCTCGGGTTGTGGGCCAGGCGCGGGATCGTTCTTCTTGCGCCAATGCGGCCGGCGTACGCCAGAATCGGCTCGGGTGGCCGACTGCCGATCCGTGTAAACCCGCTCCAGGGCGGCGTCAACTTCCCCCATGACCGGGAGCCTCCACTGCATCGTCGGGGAGCAAGTATCCTGGAAAGACCACCGGCCTGACCTTCTTCGACTTGCGCGGGCGGGGACCAACACCGGTCGAGGCGGCCACGCGAGGGACTCCGACCTCGCGATTCTCGATCACAGGCTCGAGTTCGGGCGTGGAGATCGCCGCGCCCAAATCCACCGAGGGAATCATTCCGGAGCGAAGCTGGCCCGAACCTGTGCCGCCTCGCATCAAGAAACCCGAAACGAGCGCCGCCGCGATCCCAAGCACGATTCGGCCCGCGAGCCGAACCTCGCGCCGGAGCCTGCGCCGGCCCGGGATTCGTTGCCGCCCGCTCCGCTCGATCACGGCCGCTCGTAACCGCGCCGAGGGGGCTCGCCGCCTGCCCGAAGCGCGATCCGTGCGCTGGAATCGCCGGGTCGAAACCGTGATCGCCGGCACCTCGATCAGAACCGCGACGGTCCCCGGCAACCCGCTCGAATCAGGGCCGGTCTCAATCGCGGAACTCGCGGTCTGGAACCTCATGGCGCTGCCTCGTCTCACCCGCCGTTCCCAGCGCGGGGCATTCGCTCAGTGTGCACGATCAAGAGTGTGCGTCCCGCGCTGTGTGCTCTCGCCGCGCGACGACTCTCGTGTCTCGATTCCATTCATCGACCCGGCCTTCCGGCAAACTTGAACGAGCATGACGAGAATGCGGAGCAAGGGCGCGGAGAACTCCACGCAATCCGCATCACCGGCGTGCGCTGTGGGATCGCACCACGGTGAGAGGGATGCTTGAGCGGATTTTGCCGGCTGGAGCCCGTGACGCCAGAAACGTGTTGGTCCCCGATCCCGGCCGTTCTCAGGCCGAAATCGGGGACGATGGCATGATGCCTGGGCGCGCGTCGCCCCCGTCGGGGCAGTGGATTAGCGCCCGAAGATCGTGCGGAAGAAGCCGCGGCGAGGACGCTCTTCGCCCTCAGCGACCATCGGCGCACGGCCGGCTTCATACTGCGCGACCGACCGGAAGATCGGGGGTGATCCGGCGAACCGTAGCCGCCGCTCGCCGCCGCCGTTGGCCATGTCAAGCGAACGCACGTTGGCCTCGGTCACGTGCGGGTTGTGGCCGGACCAGCGCGAGTCGAGCACCTCAAGAAGATTCAAAGGCGCAAAGAGCGCCTCGCCCCCGACGGAGATCCAGTCATCCGCCGAGGTGTTGGTTTCGTCCACGCGGCCGTCGAGCCCGTAGACCAGGATGTACTCGTAGTTCACCACGCGATCCTGGTTGTCCTGGCCGTTGAGCATCGACCCCGAGTTGGCATGGAGCTCAACCTTGAGCCGGACCGCGCGCTGGCCACGCCCCGGTACCGACTGGTACGTGGCGATGTACTTGTAGATACCGTGGTTCCACACCTCGTTGATCGTGCCCCGAGGGGGGAAGGCGCGGAGATTGCCAAGCAACGCCTTGTGCTCGCCGCGGATATGCGTTTCAAGCATGGCGTGAACCCGAGCGACCCGCTGATCGCAGGGGTCCAGGCCCATGCGCGGCGGACCGGGCGGGATCTCGGTGGCGTAGTCGCCAATCCGGTGATTGTAGTGGTTCTCGCCCAGCTCGGCGTAGAGCGCCTTGAGCTCGTCCTTGGTCATTCCCGTCCACGCGGCCGGTTGAGGCTCATTGAACGTAATCGACGCCACCGCGCCGCCGAGGCAGTGCCCTGGCCAGCGGGTAATCTCGCGATTTTGGCTGAAGGCGGCTTCCCACTGCCGCGCCTGCGTGCCGAAGATCTGGTCGTACTTGAGCAGGGGCGCCTGGGTCTGAAACCGCGTGATCTGGTTGTTGTGTTCCTTGTCTGGACCAAGCCAGAACAGATCGTCGAACAGGTTCGGGAACCAGGTGGCGTCGTCGCCGGTGGCCGGCAGTGTCTCGAGCAAACCGTTGGGACCGGCAAGAACGATGTCCTGTCCGGGAGGAATGTATCCGCCCGGCGTGGCGACCATCACGTCGTCCCCCTTGCGCTCCATCGTATCAACACGGCCATTGCCGCCGGCCCAGGGCTCGTGGATCGAATCGGCCTTCGTGGGCCAGTAATAGAAGTTCCAAGGGCGCTTGAGACTCTCGCCCAACTGGACAAAACTGGCCTCCACCGTGTACGGATTTTTACTTCCCTCAATCTTGAAGAGATACCACCCCTGCTGATCGACGCCGATCTCCTCGCCATTGCGCCAGGGCGTGCCCCTGGGCCCCTTGAAATCTGCAATCGTTCCCTCAGTCGTCTTCACGGTCAGACGGCCGCCGAATCGCGTGGGAATGTAGACTCCGTAGTGACGGTCGCCGGATTGGCCTGCAAGCGGATTTCCCAGTGGAACCGAGATGGGACGCTCGGGCTCTCCCGCGGTCGCCTGGACGCCCACCATGGCGAGCCAGGCTACAAGCACGCTGCCTCCGAGCCAGTTGCCGATGCGCATGCTGCCTCCCAAATAACGCAATAATCTGTGTCGTACTCAAGCTCAAGCCGGCTCATACGTCGTCGGTTCGCTGTCATCCATTCGCAGACGCACCGTCAACATCGTCCTCGAGCCGGGTCGCCCCCGATACCCCACAATGGTTCGGCACGCGACGCCATTGACATCGATGACAATTTGACTGCGAGAGGACATCTGGTTCGTCAAGATTCGTCAAAGTCCCTAGAGCCCCCCGAAACGGTAGGTTGTCGATTTTCTCAGGTTCAGTGAACGACGAAAAGGGGGATGCCGATAACGTGGAAAGGCCACCCCTGGGGTGGAGAGCGAGCGTCGGCCAAGACGACCGGCCTCAAGCTTCCGCCGCCGTGCCGAGGCCTTGGGAAATCCTCCCGAAGCATGGGTGTCGTGGGGACGCCGTGGAGCTCGCGCGCTTGCCGCGCGGGCGATCGCGGCCGAAAACCGGAACGGTGGTGTTGGCGGTCGAACCGAGATCCGAGTGACGCGCCGAACCATCAGGGGATAACAGCTTACCGACTCGATCGAGACCTCGACCGACAAACTCTCTCTTCAGAAGAGGACATCGCGATGATCAGTGCGGTTTTGATTCTTGCCTTGGGTGCGTCTGGCCAGAGCCCGCAGGGTCCTGGCAAGGCGATGCCGACGGCTCAGGCGCCTGCGAAGGTTGCCCCTGCGCCCCAGGCGCCCGCCAAGGTTGCTCCTGCCCCGCAGGCGCCGACGAAGGTTGCTCC
>DAIDHX010000131.1 GCA_027451885.1 Planctomycetales bacterium | reverse complement strand
GAACCCATCGCCGGGTCGCACACTTTGAGCGCGAGTATCTGATCGGGTTCAGGTTGGGGGCCGAGTTGTTCGAGGATCGGCTTCAGCGTCGCGCGGACAATCGGCTCGGTGAGTGAGCGGGGCGTGTAGTGAGAACCGCTCTTGCGTCGTTCATCGCTCGGTTGCAAAACGATTGCGCCTTTGGAAACGACGTTCGGGGTAACGAGCTTGGCGATTCTCTTTTCGATGGCGGCAAGCAGTTCCTCGATGGAAGTAGCTTTTTTCAGGGTATCGAGTGCCTGCCCAGTGACATCTTGATCCGCTTTCTCCTTGAGCCACTTGGCGCGGTCGGCTCCCTTGACCGCCAGCAAGGCTTCGAGATTGATCGTCGTCGGTGCGCCGTGCGGTTTCTTGGGCTTGAGGGCGATAGAGCGTCCCTGGGCAACCTCCAGGTCGAAGCCCATCATCGTTTCGTAAACGCTGCCGATCTGCTCGACGTCGAGGGTTCGGTAACTGAGGCGTTCGCCGTCGAGGATGAGCAAGTTCCGGAGCACGCGGAAAACGACGCCGTCGGAAACGCGGGGGAGATGGACATCGCCCTCATGATGAGCGCGAGCGGTTTTCCAGGGACGGCCTTCCAGGAAGTTGTAACGGTCGGGATCGAAGAGATAGCCGTGGCGCGGCGGGATCTTGAATTCGCCGTGGCTGCCGCCTTCGTAAATCAAACGGAACAGCGTGAGAAACTGCGCCCAGGCCCCGTAGCGCTGATCCATCGTGTCGGGATAGCGGCCGTCGTCGGCACGTAGCTTCTCGAAGAGCCCGGTGATCGAGTAGAAGTTCGCGAAGATCGGGTCGCTGGACAGCAATCCCCGGTCTTCGGCGTACAACACGAACACGAGCCGCATCAGGACGGTGAGCAAGCCCTGGTAGACGTGGTTAGGATTCTCGGCCAGCACCTCGCCGAGCAACTCCCCCTTGGACTGGTCGTCCGCCGCCTGGAAGCCGCGCACGAGTTCGTACAAGGCGGCGAGCACCTGCTCGGCCAGTTGCGTTGAGACGACGTTCTGATACTTCCGGCTGTCGGCGAGGATGGCTGGGAGCCGTTGCTTTTCGCCAAGGCTGAAGAGCCGTTCTTCGCACAGCAGCATGTGAAGCGCGGCGAAGATGGGACGCCCGGCGACCTGCGCCATTTCCGCGACGCTGAAGGTGGCATAACCGCTGGTTTCACCACGTGGGGCGTAGACCAGGCGAATCTGTGTGGCGTTACACAGCAGACCGATCGGAACGCGGGTTTCGCGGAGCAGCCGCTCGAAGCGCGCCTGGGGCGCTGCATGCCAGGTTCGATCTTTTGATTCGGGTGTGTCATCCAGGTCGGTGCCGGTGGGCAAGACCTGAATCAAGATCATCCAGGGATGATTCGGGTCCTTGGGCTCCAGTTCGCGGACGACATGTGTAGGTCGGAGCGTTTCGCCGTATTCCGGGAGTGGGACTTCGATGGAGGCGAATCGAGCCTCGCCGGGCGGAACGACTTCGAGGTCGCCGGCACGCCAGCCGAGCACCTGCTGCGTGAATTCCGCGAAGTCGCGTAACTTGGGAATCAGTTCATCGTGGGCGTCACATGGCAGGCAGTCCAGGAATCGCTGATGATCCGGGATGATATTGCGATTAATATGCGCCTGCGCCGCGAGGAGCGCGGGGATCGAAACGACAAGGCCGACCGGCTGAACATAGCCGAGCCATTCCTGGTGCGCGAGTTGTTCGGGATCTTTCGCCATGATGTCAACCCGTCACCGGCCAGAGATAAACAAGCCCGACCGGTTCGATCCGGGTGGCCTTCACGTCGTAGAGTTCGCGGATACGGTCGGGTTCTGTGCGGAGTTCCGTTTCCAGGGCGGTGAGACGCTTGTCCCAGTAGCGCCGGTTGGATTCGAGTTGCCGTAGTTCGTCTTCTTGATCGCCGAAGTCGATCAACAATTGGCGAGCATCTTTCTGGTCATGTTTGGCAATAGATTCGGCGATGTATTCCTGCTGGGTTTCGAGGATTTCCTTCATCGCCCTGGCTTCAGCGATTCCTCGTTCGCTCAGTTTCTTTCTGGCATCGACCGCGTACTCTTCGCCGCGTGTTTGCAGGTGAGGGAGCAACTGCTCGATGTCCCTGGGGGCGGATGCCTGAAGTTGCTTGAGGATCTGGTCGTTGATGGAACGGCCTGTTCCAGAAATCAAAGCGTCATCGAGAAGGCTGAGGGTTTTGGTCTCCGACTCGCGGGCGTAGGGCTTGAGGTCTCCCTTGCGAATGTTGGGATCGGTCCAGCGCGCGGTGACGGGAATCAATTCTTCGTGGAGCCGCGCTGCCGAGGGACCGTAAAGGCAGAGGCGGCCCAGGAGCACCACGCGCGGGATGGCGTCGGTGGTTTGTGCCAGGCAGGCACGCGAGAGGTCGTGATGCACGAACCCTTGCGCCGAGAATCGCCCGAGCAACCGCTGGACGATGCGGTGTTCCAGGTGCAGGTGGACGACTTCGTCGGTCATGGCGCCTGGGTCCTGGAAAACCACGGGCCGAATCGGCGAGACACGACGCCACTCCCACGGTTTTTGCTCACGCGAGCGGGGAACCCTGAGCGTATCCATCGTCTCGGCCCAGGTGGGATCGGCACCCTCTCGCTGGTCGAGCGATGGGAACGAACACCGGGGCGGACCATCTTCGCTGGTCGTGATTGCCTTGAGCGGTTCGGCTCCGACGAGTTCAAGTGCGGAGGAAATGGCCGAGCGGAAATGGGCCTCGTCCAGGCCGATGCTTTTTTGCGAGTCTTCCAGCAGGTTTCGGAGGGTGTCGATTTGCTTGCGAAGAGCTTGCTGACGTTCACGTGCCGCGTCGAGTTCTTCTTCAACGGCCTTGCGATGGTCGGTCGGCAGGTCGGCGGCTTCGATCTCCCGTTCCATCGCATCGACCATGTCTCGGTGGATACCACGCTTCAACGTTTCGGTCAGTTTTGCGTCGATAACCTGAGCAAGGCTGCCGAGTTCCCGCTTGATGGTCTCCGTCTTGCGGACCAGGCAAGAGAGAATCCGGTCTTCCGGCCGTTGCCTGTAAACAAAGTAGTGGCAGTAGACGTCGTCTTTCGGCTGGAGCTTGCGGTCGATACGGCCATTACGCTGCTCCATGCGGCCTGGGTTCCAAGGAACATCGAAATGGAACAGGTTCCAGCAATGCGCCTGGAGGTTGAGACCTTCGCGAGCCGCGTCGGTGGCGATCAAAATGCGAAGGGGATGCTTGCTGGGCTCGGCATTGAAGGCGAGCCGGATGTCCTGGCGGCTGAGGACGTCGGAATTCTCCCCAGAGGTTTCGGGGGTTGAGCCTGCGAACACGGCGATTCGGCTGTCGGCTCGATCCGTGCCTACGATCGCAGCCTGGAGTTGTTGTTGGAGGTAACGCTTCGTGTCATCGTACTCGGTAAAGATGATCACCCGAGTATCATTCCACCTGGCGGAGCCTTCGCCTCGTTTTCCCTCCCTGGGAAGGTCGGGGCACTGGTTTTCGCGAATCCATTCGATCAGGCGAACAACGCGGCCGTCCGGCAGACTCCGCGAGGCTTCCGCGATCTCCGTCATCTGGTCGAGGAGTTTTTGCTCGCGGGCGAAGATTGCCTTCGCGTCGGCGGTTTGAAGCGGTCCAACTGTGGCGGCACTCATCGCCGTGACCTGGAGCTCCTCCTCCGCGTGAAGCTGTTCCTCGGATAAGTTGGCCCGTTCGTCGTCATTCCCCACGGATTCCGCAAAAAGACCGGCCTGCGCTGGAATGCTGGCTTCCTTGATCGGTTGGTTGCTTTGAGACAGCTCCCATTGCCGATGCACGGTTTTCCGGTGCACGCGCAGCGTTCGAGCGAATGCCTCGATCGACGAGAGAAGCCGCTGCTGTAAACCCGTGATCAGAAGCCCCGCCGCGGCCTGCTTGCGTCTGTTTTCTCCGCTCAGGCGCTCTTCGCGGAGGCGGCGATATTCATCGAGTAATGCCGAAAGCTTCAATTCAGGGGCGTCTTCTGGAAGTCCCTTGATATCGAGCTGGACGACCTGCCGCCTGGGAAACCCGCCCTGGATCTCGCGAATGTCGTCCTTGATGCGGCGGACCATCACATCATCGAGTGCTCTCTTCGTAATTGGTCCACCACGGTAAAACCGTTGCGGGTCAAGAATCTCAAGCAGAGCGGAGAAACTGTTGGAGTGCCCGTTGTGCGGCGTTGCCGACAGAAACAGGCGATGCTCGAAGCGGTGAGCGAGATCGCGGACGGCGCGTGTGATTTGCGAGTCGATCGCATAGCGCTGGCCGCTCGATGGGGCTGCGTGGTGGGCTTCATCGAGGATCAAGAGCGTTCCGCTGTGGAAGTCGCCCAGCCAGTCACGTAGCGGAGCGGTGTACGCTTCATCGATCAGCAGCCGATGCGAGACAAGAAATCGAGAGTGCGTGCTCCAGGGGTTCACGCCGAAACCCCGTTCGCGTCGAACTCGCTTCATGTACTCTTTATCGAGGATCTCAAAGGTAAGCCCGAAGCGCACCTCGAGTTCGTCCTTCCATTGGAAGAGCATCGAAGGAGGACAACAAACGATGATCTCCCTCGCCTTCTTCCGCAAAAGCAGCTCTCGGGCGATCAGACCGGCTTCGATGGTCTTACCCAGACCGACGTCGTCCGCGATGAAGAGGTTGACCCGTGGAAGCCGGAGCGCCTTTCGGAGCGGCTCAAGCTGATAGGCGTCGAGCTTGATACCTGCTCGGAACGGAGACTGGAATAGTCGAGGGTCTGTCGAGGTTACGCAATTCCATTTGAGGGTGTTCAAATAAGCGGCAAAGAGCTTGGACGGGTCAAATCCGCGTTTGGCGATCAGATCCCAGGCTTCACCGGTCACGACCTCGGGATCGATTTCGCGTTCCCAGAGAACATCGAGCCGCTGGCCTTGTGCGTCATCCTCAACGCAGGAGAGCGAAACAAGCGTGCTGTTGCCAGGACGAGGCGGAGCCACCGTGCTTTCCACGAGATACAGACGCTGCCGCACGCGGGCGATCTGGCCTGCCTGGGGGATCCGCTTTCCAGGATTGGTCTGCTCGATCATCGTCATCGCCCGTGAAGAGCTCGGCAAGTCAAGTTATGTTCGAAGCGCGATCTATATCGACCACAGCTACTCGATTGTTCTGCATGTTACCACGCACGGAACGCGAGTGCACCGAGCTGGGGGTCGGGAGAAACGCAGGAAGTGAGTGGCAAAACCAGGGAGGAGAAATCTCAAGGCAGGCTGAGGAGGCGGGCGTCGTTGTGGCAAGGCCCACGATGCCCGTTTGATCAGCATTTCCCGCATTTTTGGCGAAACCGGCCAGCCTGGCGATAAAATCGGGAAATCCTTGATCTGAACCCTGCGGTCAGGGCGCACATTATCCATGAGGAACTCCCGATCTCTCGAGCGGGATCCCCCGCGCTGCATTCCGGCTCAGGCCGCCGGCGGATTCGAAGCGCATTCCGCCACACGTCGAGCACCCTGCACAACCCCATCGGCGTCAGTTTCCACGACATCCCGTTTCGCACCAGGGCCAGACCCAGCACCGGCCGATACTGCGCAGACGCAATGGATTCACCGATCATGCCAGCTTGATCAATCGCGGGCATCCTGCGGGCGAGCGACGTCTCCCGAGGTGCAGGGCGCGCCGAGACTGGCATTGGCTCCCGAGCGAACCGAACCCGCTGCGCAGAGCGAAGCCAATCGCGTCAGAAACCGTGCCCATTCGCGTCAGAAAGTGAAGCCACAATCGCTGCACAAATCTCAGCCAGGGCTATCTGTAACATCAAGCCAGTAAAGGAGAACCGTCGGCTGCGAACCGAACCCATTGCGCCCGCGCGAAGCGAAGCCAACGGCCCTGCGCAGAGCGAAGCCAACAGCCCCTGCGAAGCGAAGCCAACGGCCCTGCGCGAAGCGAAGCCAATCGCCCGCGCAGAGCGAAGCCAACGGCCCGCGCAGAGCGAAGCCAAGACCCTCCGCGAAGCGAAGCCAATCGCGCGCGCAGAGCGAAACCAGCGCCCGGCGGAGCCCTGTCACCCGCGGCGAGGTCCTTGCACGCGGAAGCGTTCGGCAAGGGGGACGATCAGCGCGCCGGCAGCGAGACCAGGCCGGCAGCGGTCGGATTCTCCGCACGGGGAGGATTGAACCGGGAAGTCGTTCCTTGACAATTCGGCGGTTTGTAACGGCGGCCCGCGGCCGGCGCGGACGGGGGCGAAGCGAGACGCCAGGCGGGTTCAGGCGGCCCGCTCCCGCGCCCACGCCGGCGCCCAGGTCCCCCGCGCCTGGGCCCTCCCCAGCCCTTGACAACGATCGGTGGCATCAGATAGTATTGAAGTCAGGATTGCTCGAGATGGGCAATCGTCCGGCGGTCACGGGGGCCCTCCATGCCTACGCTTGCATGGCGGGCCTTTTCAGTTCGATCGCCAGGACGGGTCGGCCGCCTGCGACGGGCGGCTCAGGCGGTCATGATCGCCGCCGTCGGGCCTGCGCTGGGATTCTCATCCCAGGGGACCGAAGGGAGCCGATCGCATGAAACCGCCCAGAGCCTTTCACCCCGACCTGCGCGACTGCATGCTCGAGGATCGACTCACACCCGTGATCCCGAACCTGGGAGTGATCGCTCTAACGACATATGGCTATGTGCTCATTACTCCGTTCCCGGGAGCGTTTGGGTCGACGAGCGGAGCGGGCCCGTATTACGGCCTGTCGTCGGGCGTGAGCGGCACGCCTTATAATCTGCCGTTTTTCATCATGGGGATGGGGGGGATCTCGAGTGCGTTGCCGGGGGCGATCACGGGGTTTCCCGGTTTGAGCGCGGCCACGGCGAATGCGGCGTCGAGCGTGGCGGTGCAGATCAACGTGGGCTCGGGTGCGCTTGATACCAGTCTGGGGTCGATCCCGGTTGTGACCCGCAACACGATCGCGAACGACAGGGGGAACCCTGTGCCGTCGTTTGGCGGCCAGGCGCTCGGCGCGGCGGCTGCGCTGTCGCGCTCGAGCTCGAGCGGGGTGCGCCCGGTCGCGCCTGCCAGGCCCGGGTTCCCCGAGCCTGCGCCCGAGCCTTCGCCTGAGATTCCGCCGCCGAGCGCGCCTGGCGGCCCGAGCATGCCGCAGCCGGGTGGGAGCCTGAACAGCCCGTTCTCGCGCGTTCCGCCGTTGTTTCCGGGGGGTCTGCCGCAGCCTGGGATGCCGCCTGTCCCCTTCCCGGGCGGGCCGTCACTCTCGTTGCCGAGACCGGCGGAGAGTCCGGGCGCGCAGTCTCCGGCGGGCCTGGCGCCTGGGTTCTAGCGGGGTGTGGGCGGATGGGGCGCGGGGGGCTCTGCCAGCTCGGCGGGACTGGGCTCGAACGGCCGGCTGACGCGGGCAGGGTCCACATCGAGCGTGACTCCGGCCGGCGGCTGCGCGGCCTCGATGTAGACGTCCATTTGCTGGCCGATGTAGAGCGGGAGCGTGGTCTTGCGCGGCAGGGCGTAGAGCACCTGGAGCACACGCGTGTCGACCCGCTCGGTGTTCGAGCCGGTCAGGTTCTGCTTGGGGATCACGTACGGCTCGGTGTCGAAGTACGTGAGCGGGAAGGCCACCTGCGGCCGGCCTTTCAAGGTCGCAACCGCACGCGCGGTCCGGGAGAAGTAAGGCAGGTCTTGCTCGTCGATATCGACCCGCACGTGGAGCTGCTGGAGGTTGCCAAGCACGATCAGGGGCTCGTTCCACACGAGCCCGGCGTACTGCCCTGGGCGCACGTGGACCTGGAGAATCTGGCCGTCGGCGAGCGCGCGGACCACGAGCCGCTCGAGATTGATCTTGATGCTCTCGAGCTGGCTCTTACCCTGGAGCACGCCAGTTCGATACATCTCCTTATCTTTATCCCAGGTAACCTTGAGCCGCTTGAGGTCGGCTTCCATGCGGGCGAGAGTGGCCTTGTTGGCGAGGTAGGTGTACTTGTCGTGGTCGCGGTCCTGGGCGGCTTCCGCGCTTCGTTGAAAGAGGGCCTCGGAGCGGCGGTAGGCGAGCTCGGAGTCCATGGCGTGGGCGCGGGCTTCCTCGATCGAGGCTTCGGCGGTGGGGATGTCACCTTGCTGGGGCGCGGCCAGGATGCGGTCGTACTGCGCCTGGGCCGCCTGGAGATTGGCCTCCGCCACCACGCGCTGCGCTTGCAGGTCGCGATCATCCAGCCGGAACAGGCGATCCCCCTGTTTGACCGCATCTCCACGCTTGACGTAGACGTCCGTCACCACGCCGGCCACGATGGTGCCGATGGGGATGTTCTCCCACCTGGCCTCGATGATCCCCGCCCCCGCGATCGAGTGCATGCCCCGGGGCGCGGACGGCGGCGCAATGACGGGTTCGGCGGGGGGCGGGACCTTCCTCGCCTGGATCACGGTGTAGATCGCGAATCCAAGCCCGGCCGCCGCCAGAATCACAAGTAAGTAGTGCCTCATGGGATTGGAAGCAGGGCCTGTGCTGGTCGATCGAGTGCCTTGGGAAGACGCCGCGGGGCTTTCTTACTCTTAACGGAAAACGATCGCCGGCTCGAGACGCAGGAGCCGCAAAAGGCTCCAGAAGCTTGAGAGAACGCAGATGAAGACGACCACCGCGGCGGTGATTGGCAGGAGCTGCCAGGGGGTGTAGAACGCCAGCTCCGTGCCCCGCGCCAGCACGCCGAAAAGGGCCGCCGCGCCCACGCCAAGCCCGTATCCCAGCAACCCCACCACCGACGCCTGGAGCAAGACCATCCGGGCCACGCGTTCGTTCGTCAGCCCCATCGCCTTCAAGGTGCCGAATTGCCGCAGATTCTCGAGCGTGAAGTTGTAGAACGTTTGGCCCGCGATCGCGGTGCCCACCAGAAAGCCCAGCAGCGTGGTCACGCCAAAGTTGATGGGGATGCCGGTGTTGAGCAGGTAGTACTTCATGGTCATCCAGCGGAACTCCGCGCTGGTTTCGGCCTTGAGCCCTGTGTGGATCTGGATGCGCCGGGCGACTTCGGAGGCATCCACGCCCTCCTGTGCCTTGCCCAGAATGTAGGTAAGCGGCATCCGCGGTTGCGGTGCGAAGCTGAGGGCTCGGGAGTAAGTGGTGTAGACCACGGGGTTGGACTGGAAGGTGCGAGTGGCCTCGCAGATGCCCACGATGACGGCGCGGTGGTCGTTCATCTCGAGCGCGCGGCCGAGGAAGGGCCTGAGCTCTTCGGCGGTTCTGGCGAACTCGCCCCCCTGCCCTGGAAACAGCTTGCGGAGTCCGACCTTGTCGACGATCACGCCGTCGGGCTGCCAGAGGTCGATCAAGCGCCCGAGGTAAAGGTGGCGGGGCGCGCCCACGAGCGAGACGTCGTCGAGGCCGAGGAGGATGACCGACTCGATGACGTCGATTTCGCTGGCGGTATGGCGATCCTGGAAGCTGACCTTGGCCTGCGCCTGGCCCTTGTAGAGCGGGACGGCCCAGCGCACGCCGTCGACGCCGCGGACGCGGTAGAGGTTATCCTCGATCATGGGCTTGACGTCGTCGATGTAGCGGACGTTGCGATCCATGATCCACAGGTCCGCGCCGCTGATGTCGGAGATCTGGGCGGCGGTTCGGAGCATGATCCCGCAGAAGATCGACCCTTGCTGGGTGATGAGCAGGGCGGCGAAGGTGAGACCCATGATGATGCCGCCGAACTTGGCGCGGTCGCCGGTGAGCATCTTGAGTGCGACCCAGCCCATGGTATCAGTGACCTCGGAGGGGGCAGCGTCCCGCGCACGAAAACGCCCCAGCCGCCAGCCCAGCGCCGCGACAGGGGCGATCATGGCCATCATAACGCCCGTCATGAGCGTTCTTATGTGTTAGGCTAATGGAACCACCGGCCAGCGTCAATTCCGCCGCGTCCCTGGGCGGGCGCGGACTCGACTTCATCCGTCAGGCGCGATACCATCACGCGGGGCATGGATCATGTTCGGTTGATCGAAGGGAACGCGCATGAGGGCGTACGTCATCACCACGGGCGTGATCTTCGCGCTGCTCGTGCTCATGCATCTTGCGCGGGTGCTCGCTGAAGGTCCTGGGCTCGTTCGCGACCCGGTTTTCGTGATTTTCACTGGGCTTTCCGCGGCGCTTGCGGGTTGGTCGCTCTGGCTTGTGGTGAGTGCGCGCAAGGAACGCGAAACGTGAAAGTGCCCGGATCGTTCCTCGGTGAGAGAATCATCATGACAATATGCCGATGCGCGATGATGGTCCTGGTGGTTCTGGCGGCAATCACCGCGGCGAACTCAGCCCGTGCCGAAGATCCTGCGCCCGCGGGCTGGAAGCTCGTCTGGAGCGACGAATTCAACGGGCAGGCGATCGATCCCGCGAAATGGGCGTTCGATACTGGCAATGGATTCTACAACTACGACGCCAACCAGTGGATCAGCGGCTGGGGCAATTCCGAGTTTCAGTATTACACGCGTGCTCCTGAGAATGCGTTTATCAAGGACGGGGCGCTTCACATCCGGGTGCTTAAGGAGTCGCTTCACGGCTGCGGCTACACCTCAGCGCGGCTCAAGACGCGTAAATCAGACGGCCAGGCGCTTTTCGCAACGACCTACGGCCGCGTTGAGTTTCGGGCCAAACTGCCAACGGGGCAAGGCATCTGGCCAGCGCTCTGGCTGCTGCCCGTTGATGCGCGATATGGCGGCTGGCCCGCGTCGGGCGAGATCGATGTTCTGGAAGCGAGGGGACAGGCGCCGAGGCATGTACTGGGAACGCTCCACTTTGGAGGCAAATGGCCGGAGCTGGCCCAGGCCGGGGGCGAGTACGACTTGCCCGCGGGTCAGAGCATCGCTGACTTTCATGTCTACGGGCTTGAGTGGCTGCCCGGGCGGATCCGCTGGCTGGTCGATGGCAAGGCATACAAAAGCCAGTCGTTCTGGTGGAGTCGGGGCGAGAAATCAGGCGCGCGAGGCCCAGCCCAGGACCAAGGCCCAGCGCAGGACTCCGACGGCGTCTTTGCCTGGCCTGCCCCGTTCGACCAGCCGTTCTTTCTGGTCATGAATCTGGCGGTGGGAGGCAAATTCGCGGGCAACCCCGATCGGTCAACCGTGTTCCCCGCCGAGATGGTGGTCGATTATGTGCGGGTTTATGACAGGGTCGGCGGATATGGAAAACCCGCCGAGCGTGGGGCTGGGACGATACCCCGGCCGCGGCCGTGAATCCTGCCTGACTCACGCTCAAGCGGGATGAGCCTGGTGGAATCGATCAAGGGCGAGCGGGTGCGGGGGGTGCGGGAACCGCGCGATCGCTGCCTGGGGCGTCAAGCGCGGGCGCAGGCGGTTGATCGCTCTCTCCCTCGGTTTCGCCCCGCTCATGGCGAATCCCATCGGTCGACGGCGAACGGCTCGCCGTGCGCAGGGCCGAGGCTCCCGCAGGATCGTTCGAGGAACCTGGGCTCCCCTCGTCCGGGCTCCTGACCCCCATCTCGTGAATCTGGCTCACAAAATGCTGGACCGGCCGGGAGTTCCAGATGCGAGGCGCTGGCTCGAACTGCTCGTTCCACTTGAGCGCGAGGGAGTTATCTACCTGATGCTTCGCCCACTCCACGGTCTGAAGCTGCTGGAGTGCATGCTTCTGAATTCCCGCGGTGACGAACGCCACGATCACCAGGCCCTTGATCCCGCCCATCAGGAAGCCCGCGAACTGGTCGTTGCGGCTCCCCTTCGGTCCGCCCGGAATCGACGGCTTCTTTGTCATCTTGACGATGGTGCTGGCGACGGTGACGAGCACAAGACAGGTTGCGAACGCGGCCACCCACCAGATGAAGCGGTCGATCAGGTCGGGCTGGAGCGTGCTGAGATGGGGCAAGAGATAGGGTTTGACCACCTTGCGCACCGGGTCCGCGAGATACACACTGGCCACGATCGCCCCCAGGCGGATCGCCTGGTGGATGAATCCCTGAAGCCAGCCGCGAACCGCGGCGAGCAGGATCACCAGACCGAGGATGATGTCAAGTCCCATGAACGTTCCCCCGCGGCCGTGCGAAGTAAGCCTGTTCGTGGATTCGCGCGCCGCCGCAAAATCTTCGTGGAAAAACCTCTGGCGTATCGCAATGATCGGCCAGAGATGGCGTATGACTTGAGCGAGGCTGGGAAAACGCGTCGACCGAAAACCTGGACCGGCGGGAGGATCGGATGAGATTGCGAACTGGGAAGTCGGGATGGATGGAAATGGCTGTGCTGGTGATTGCCATCGGCCTGGCCTCCCAACCCGCGTGGGGAGATGACTTTGAGCGCTATCCAGCGTCCCTCCTGGTCCAGCTTACCTCAAATCGCGACAAACCTGGGGTACAGGCGCTCGGTTTTCGGGAGCTGGCGGGGCTTCCGGAGGTCATCCGGGACATTCGGGCGACGCTGGTTCTGGCCAGGACGGCGGAGGGGAACGTCGCCAAGCTGATCCTTGCGCCTGGCTTTCGCAAACGGGCGGCGGGCCAGGCAGGGCCAGAGGCGCCCGTGCTTGTTCTGGAGCGTTTTGAGACCATCGATCCAGCGAACCGAGGATCGATCCGAGCCAGGGGACAGGGTGTCGTGCTCTTCGATGGATTTGATTTTGATCTCGACTCTGGCCAGGTTGTTCCCGCGGGTTTTGGCGGCGACCTGCGGTTCACGGGCGCGGGCACAGGCGGTCCCCGGCTTGTTGTGGTGGGCGAGACGAAGCTGTTCCCGATCGAAAAGCCACTCGCCGCCGCGGTCGTCAAGAATGCCCTGACGCCCGGGCGGGTGATCGCGCCTGCCGACTTCACGGGTCGATTCACGCTTTATACCGACGGGCGCAAGGCGGGTGTTCTGGAGTTATCGATCGATGCCGAGCGCAACATCGGGGGCCGATTTCAGTCCGCGCAGGACGGCAACGCCTATGCGGTGGAGGGAGCGCTCGACGCGGTGAACCCGCGGAAGATTCACTTCACGATCGTGTTCCCCCAGGCGAGGCAGGATTACGAGGGGATGATCTGGAGCGAGGGCAAGGGCGCGATTTCCGGCGTGGCAACCCTGATCAACCACGACTTTGCGTTCCTCGCGCTCCGCGAGGGTGAAACTCTGGGCGCAGCAGGCCCGGAGGCAGCGAGGGCGGGGCGGTAGCTCAGTCGAGTGAGGCGATGGCCGTGACCGAGGATGTCTCCGCCACGGCCAGTGGAAAGCACACTGTGAAGGTGCTTCCCTTGCCGAGTTCGCTCGTGACCTTGATCTCGCCACCGAACGACCGCGCCAGTCGAGCCGCGATCGAAAGCCCGAGCCCCAGACCTTGCGTATGCGACAGCCGCGCTGAAACGCTACGGAAGAACGGGTCGAACAGGCGGGGGAGATCCTCAGGTGCGATCCCCCTGCCCTCGTCGCTCACGGCCAGCCGGGCGCGATTGCCCTCAACGGAAACCGCGATTTCCACCACCGAGCCAGGCGAACTGTACTTGAACGCATTGTCGAGCAGGTTGCCGATGAGCTCCTCGAGAAGCGCGGGCTGGACGCGCACCCACACCGGGCTTTCGGGGGCGTTCCAGGCGAGCTCACCCCCGCGCTCACCGGCCTCGTTCTCCAGATGCTGGCTCACCCACGATCCGAGATCGATCGACTCGAGCTGAGGATCGAGCGCCTCAACGTTGGATCGCGCCAGGAACAGAAGCGCCTCCACGATGCGCCTGAGCCTGAGCGTCTGTTCGCGGACCACGCCCAGCACGCGCTGGTATTCCCTGACGTCACGCTCCTTGCGCAGGGCAAGCTCAACTTGCCCCTGGATCGAGGTGAGCGGGGTCCGAAGCTGATGCGAGGCATCGCCGGCGAAGCGGGCCTGCCGCTCGTACGATTCTTGCATCCGATCGAGCAAGGCGTTGAAGGCGAGTCCTAGATCCTCGAGCTCATCGCCCGTCTGGGGGGTTGGCAGGCGTTCGCCCAGGTCGTTGGTGGAGAACGCCCGTGCGGATTCCGCCATGCGGGCGAGGGGGCGAAGCGCGCGTCCCACAAGACGGCGGCCGATCGCCAGCGCGAGCAGCCAGAGGGAACAGGAAAGGACAAAGAGCGTTGCCGCCAGATTCCGCAGCGTGGCGCGGGGCACTTCAAGCGATAGCCCTGCGCCGAGCACCAGATCGCTGTGGTCCGCGGGGGGGAATTCGCGCGCGCCTGGAGTGAGCTCACGCTCGAGCAGGCGCCAGGATGAGCCGTTCGAGTCGACAACCGTGATCGGCCGGCCGCCCATGGTCAGCGATCGAAGGCCCTGCGGAACCAGCTCGGAGGCCGCGTCGGCCGAGCCGTCGATGCGCCTGCCATTCGCATCAATCACCCACCAGCGCAGCACTCCTTCGAGCGTTTTCCGCCCGAAGGCCAATCTGCGCTCCGCGGGCTCCCATTCCACCTTGCCAGACTCGAGCTCGGCCGCGGCCGCCATGGTGTTCAGCACCGCATCAAGCCGCTCATCAACCTGGCGGTAAAGATAGCGCCAGGCGATCGCGTAAAGCGCAGTGGAAAAACCCACCAGCACCACCGCCAATGTGCCCAGAAAGAACACCGAGACCCGGCTCGCGAGCTTCATGATGGGCTCTCCGGATCACGCTCGCCAAACAAATAACCGCGGCCGCGCAGAGTGTGAATCAGCCGCGGCCCATGCGACTCAAGCTTGCGCCTGAGCTCCATGACATGATACTCAATCGTATTGGAAAGGCCGTCGAATCGTTCGCCCCACACGTGTTCATAAATCCGTGTGCGTGACAGGACCTTCTCAGGATTCCTGAGGAAGTAAACCAGGAGCGCTTGCTCCTTGGGCTTGAGCTCGATGCGTTTGCCCGCGCGCTCGACGCGATGGGTCGCCAGATCAACCCGCACATCGGCGTGGTTCAGCACGGTCGATGTGGCTTTTCCCTGGCGACGCGCCAGCACGCGCACTCGCGCTAAGAGCTCTTCATAATCGAATGGTTTTGTGAGATAGTCGTCCGCGCCGCGGTCAAGACCGCGGACCTTGTCCGAGACGGCGTCGCGTGCTGTCAAGAAGAGCACGGGATCGTCGCGCTCCTCGCGGCGGAGGCGCTCGAGCAGCGTGAGGCCGTCGATCCCAGGCAGCCACCAGTCGAGCACGACGACGTCCCAGCTCGACTGCTTGAGCATCCACCAGCCGGTTTCGCCGTCGGCCGCCGACTCCACGGTATAGCCCTCTTCGCGCAGACCTCGAATGATGAAGTCGGCGATCTCGGGATCGTCTTCCACGACCAGGATCCGCACGCCCATGGTTCCTGAACCTCGGTTCCCCATGCGACAGATCTCGCCCGCGGCCTGCGCCGCGGACGAGACGCATTTTAGACCGCGTCAGTCGCGATCGTCGTCCTCATCTTCGTCCGTGTCCTTGTCGTGCTTCTTGCCTTTCTCGGCCCGGGCGCTGTGCTCCTTGTGCTGGTGCTCGCCCTTGCTGACGTGGTGCTCGCCCTTGCTGACGTGGTGCTCGCCCTTGCTGACGTGGTGCCTGGCGTGGTGGTCGTCATCCTCATCGTCGTCGTCGTCGCCGTCGTCGTGCTT
>DAIDHX010000130.1 GCA_027451885.1 Planctomycetales bacterium | reverse complement strand
TTTCCTGACACACCGAACCGAACCCAACGCGCCGCGCTGAGCGAAGCCATTGTGGCGCTCGGTGCGAACCCATCACGCGCCGAGCGAAGACATCGCGGCGGTCAGGTCCCTTGCCGGCGCGTCGATCTCCCGGGCGCGTTTCCGAGAGACCTGGGCTCTGCGCTGGGGGACCGTGCCGGTCGGGGTGGTGACGAATCCGAGGGAGGAATCGCTGAGGACGTACTTTGACGATTCGGCGGATTGTGACGGCGGCCCGCGGCGCGGAACCGCGGGGCGTGAAGGAAGGTGCGCGGGCGGGCGGCTAGTTTCGCCTGGTCGAGCTGTTGCCGCGCCTGGCGGTCGACTCGGGTGCGGGTTCTTCACGCGCGGGCCTGGGCTCGGCCGAGCGGTTCGTCACCGTCTCGATGTCCAGGAACACGAGCACCTCGGTCCCCGTGGGATACGTGCCCGGGATCGGCAGGTTGAACCAACCCCCCTTGTTGTCGAGAATCCCCGGGTGAATCCCCCCCGAAATCAGGAGCGTCTGACCCAGCTTCCAGTTCTTGAGCGTTTGCTCGAGGTGGGTCTCGGCCGCCTCCGGCACGTCGATCGCGGCCTCGTTGGGCCCGATCTCGCGCGGGGCGATAATCTTGGTGCGATGAAACGATCGAATCGTGTTGATCTGAAGATCCAGCATCGCGTCGAGGGCGTTGCCGTCGTAATTGAGCAGGGGGCTGATCTTGAGCACGATGCTTTCGTTGAGCTTGTCGGCCCGGGGCTGGAAGCCAAGCCCAGGGGCGTTGTCGCGCAGCAGCCCGCCGGTGAACGACCGCGACTCCACGGTCTTCACCGTGAGCATCTGGCCGTTGACCATGTCCACGCGCTGTTCAACCAGCTTGCGGAACCCTTGCTGGAGCTCCATGGTCGAAAGGGCGATGGCGGCGTCGGCCGGCTTCATGGTCCAGATTTGCTGCCCTTGCGGGCCCGAGCCCACGTGGGTGAGCCGGGGCAGAATCGAATACCGCCAGCGGGTGTCGACAGCCGAGATGAACTGCACATGCACCGAGAGCACGTCGGCGGTGGAGTCGGTGAAGCGTTCGACGATCTCATCGACCTGCTTGAGAATCGCGGGCGAGTTATAAGCGCGGAGCACGGTGGACGAGGCCGCGAGCGCGGCGATCTTGTCGCCATGCCAGGCGGAAAATCCCGTGCGCTTGAGGATCCAGTCGATGAGTGCTTTCTGGGGGTTTTCCTGATTTTTCGCCAGCCTGGTATAGCCGCCGATTTTGTAGGAGCGCCAGGCGAAGCCGGGCTCCGTGCCGAAGTTGGCGGGGGGATCGGCTTGCTCGGCCACGCGCGCGGCATCGGGATCGTCGCCGGTTTCCTGCGCGGGCTCGGCGTCGATCTCCTCGCGGGTCCGGGCAGCGGCCTTGCGCCCTCGTCCCTGTTGCTGTGCCCACAGCCGCGCAGGCCAGAACGAGCCCGCGGCGACTGCCAATCCCAGAGCCGTGCGGCGATTCATGCCACGGGCCTCCTTGCCTCGGGTCATGGTGCGCGAAAAAGCAGAATCGGCCGCGAGGACCACGGCAGCGCGGCTCCGTCCGCGCCCCGTGCACTTTTTCCTTGTGCGCCGGCCTTCACGTGCGGTCCAGACCATCCCCAGGGCATCGCCCAGACCGTGAGTTGAGTGGGATTACTAACAAACCACCGAAAGAGGCTCAAGTCCAATCCGCGAAAACCCGATAAAAGCCAGTTGGCACCGATCCGCCATGGATAACCAGCCCCCGCCGTCAGCGCAACCTCCGGAGCTTCACCAAACCTCCCGCACGCCAGGCGCCCGTGGGCGCGCGGTTCCGGTCCTTGAAGCCCTGGCCCATGTCTACTCTTACCCGCGCTCGGACCCCGCATGCGTTGCGCGCCGAGCTCACGCTTTCGCACAAAAACAAGAGTGTGCGGCCGCGCGTCCAGGCATCTCACGATTTCCGAACACAAGGAACAGAATCTGGCGATTGCCGCGGGTTGGATCGTCGCCGGGTTTAATCCAGGCTTTCACTCGTGCATGGTCGGCATCAGGGGCGACGATCGGGATTCACGACGGGGTTGCGGCCGAACCGTCCGCACCAGAACCGGGTCTGATGCGTATCTTCCAGCAAGTTTTGTGGCGAGCGTGGCTGGCCTGGGCTTGTTTCCCCTTATCGCCCGGGTTGGCAGACGTTATAAATCGAGTGATACAAGTCGTGGCCAAACGAATCGAGCCATCAAGCCCAGGCAAGCGTTGCGGGAGATTGCCCGTCCAGCCCGGAGCGAATGGCGGCATCCGGGCGAGGTAGAACACGATGAGGCGCCAAGACCCCCGTCCCTGGATCTGCGTTGGGCTGCTGGCGTTTGTGCTTGTGTACGTCGGCTGCAAGTCGGAGACGGATCCGCCGCGGCTCAAGGAGCCGGCCGCGGCCGGCGTGCAGCCGCTCACCGAGCATCCTGCCGCGCCCGTGGATTCGAACAAGCTCTTCGCGAACTTCGGCACACCCGCGGGGGTTCTGATCATCTCCGGCGAGCGCAACGGCTATCTTGAGCCCTGCGGCTGCTCCGAGGATCAAAGCGGCGGCCTGATCCGGCTCTATGACATGGTCGACCGGCTCAAGCAACAAAAATGGCCGGTCGCGCTCATCGACCTGGGGGGGCTCGTGAAGAACCCCACGGCCGCGCGGGGCGGGTTTGAGCAAACCAAGATCAAGCTCGATTACGCGATCCGGGCGCTCGCCCTGCTCAAATACAGCGGCCTTGCGCTTGGGGTCGAGGATCTCAAGGTCGGCGTGGGGGAGGCGCTTGGGCTGTTTTTGAACAGCCTGGGCGATCAGTCGAGGATCGTGGTGGCCAATGTGGGACCGCTCGAGACGTATCAATCGGTGTTCGCCAAGAGCGTCACCACGGCGATCGGTCCTGTGAAGCTGGGGATTACCGCGATCATCGACCCCGCGTTGCTTGAGGGGCTGGCCGACCCGGACCGCGAGGCGCTCTTGCCCAAGGTCACGCGCCCCGAGGATGTGCTCCCCGGCGTGCTGGCCGACCTGGAATCGCGGTCGGATTATCAGATTCTCATGGTGCAGGGCCCGCCCGAGCTTGCGAAGCGCATGGCGACCGCGTATCCCGGCTTCGACATCGTGGTCTCGACCAGCGAGTTTCCCGAGCCGCTCAGCAGCGAGCCGGAGCTCCTGAACGGCGGCAAGACGCGGCTCATCACCGTCGGCCACAAGGGACGCAACGTCGGCGTGCTGGGGTTCTATTCGGATCCTTCCAATCCGCCGAAGTTCCAGCTTCAGATCCTCAACAAGCGGTTCGACGGGCCTGGCACCGCCACGAACGCGATGAAGAAGCTGATCCAGGACGAATACCGCGAGACGCTGAAGGCGGCCGGGGTGGTGGAAAACATGCTGCGGCACGAGCTTGCCACAGCGCCCTCGGGGAGCCGGTTCGTGGGCGCGGAGACGTGCAAGACCTGCCATCCCAGGACGTACGAAAACTGGCTCGAGACCGGCCATGCCTCGGCGTTCGAGACCCTGCTCGGCGACAAGAAGCCGAACACCCAGTACGACGCCGAGTGCGTGTCGTGCCACACCACCGGGTTCGAGATCAATTCCGGCTGGATCTCCGCCGAGAAAACCCCGCATCTGGAAGGCAATCAGTGCGAAAACTGCCACGGCCCCGCCTCGCGCCATATCGCCGAACCAGATAACAAGGAATTCTTGAAGGCGATGCATCTCACCGCCGACCGCGCTGACAAGAACCGCCAGTGCATCCAGTGCCACGATGAGGAAAACTCGCGCGAGTTCGAATTCACCCGGTACTGGAAGAAGGTCGTGCACAACGGGCTCGACAACTACAAGGACCCCCGGGTGCACCAGCCGCTCGCACGCGCGAAGCCCGCGCCCGAGCCCTCCCGGCCAAAGGAGCCGCTTGCCGCGCCCGGTGGCGGCCGTTAACCTACCCGCACCCTCTTTTTCTTCCTCCGTGAACGAGACCCGATTTCATGGACGATCGTACCGCCCAGGCCACGGCTGGTCCGCGTTTGCTCGCTCGCCTGCCGCTTTCTGAAAAGTATCGCCAGGACCACCAGAACCCCATCAACCACTTCCTCCACGTCGGCGTGGGCTGGCCGCTGGCCGCCGCGGGCGTGATCCTGCTGCCGTTCCGCCCCGGGTGGGGCCTTGCGCTCTTCGCGAGCGCCTATGCAATCATGTTCACTGGCCATTTTGTCTTCGAGCGCAACATTCCCACCGTCTTCCGCAGCCCGAGCACGCCGTTCGTGGTGGCGTGGGCGGTGATTCGCCGCATGGGGGCGGGGCTCGCCAGACTGGTTCCCCGCTCGCCTACCAGTTAAGCTGAGGTCGATAACCTGCATCGTGCCCGCACCAGGAGATACCCCGCGGATGGCTGACCCGATTGTGTATGACGATTTCGCCAGGATCGACCTGCGCGTGGCCAGGGTCGTGGAAGCGCGCCCGCACCCCAACGCCGACAAGCTGATGTTGCTCCAGGTGGACCTGGGGGACCGCCAGAAGCAGATCGTGGCGGGCATCCGGGCGCACTACCAGCCCGAGCAGCTTGTGGGCAAGCGGATCGTGATCGTGGACAACCTTGCGCCCGCGATGCTCCGGGGCGAGACCTCGAACGGCATGCTGCTGGCGGCGACCTCGGGCGAGAAGGTGGTGCTGCTCACGCTCGACGATCCCGAGTGTTTGCCGGGCTCGAAGATCAAGTAACCCTGGCCGATCGGGATCGCGGAGACCCTGCCCATGAAGCCGCGCTGGCTCACGGTTCTCGTGCTCGCCTGCACCCTGTGCGTCTGCCACCGCGCGGCCGCGCAGGCCCCCGCAAACGCGCAGGCCACGAAGACCCGGAACGTGATTCTGGTGGTTTCCGACGGCCTGCGCTGGCAGGAGATCTTCCGAGGCGCGGAGCCCGCGCTCATGAACAAGGCGGCGGGCGCCCATGATCCAGCCGCGCTCGACCGCGAATTCGGCGGCTCAACCCCACAAGCAAGGCGTGAAAAGCTGTTTCCGTTTTTATGGGGCCGGGTCGCCAGGTCGGGGCAGATCTTCGGCGATGCCGACCATGGCGCCCAGGCGCGGGTGACGAACGGCAAGAACTTCTCTTACCCAGGCTATAACGAGCTCTTCACCGGCTATCCCGATCCGCGGATCGACAGCAATGACAAGGTCATGAATCCCAACGTGACGGTCTTCGAGTGGCTGGCGAACCAGCCAGGATTCGAGGGCCGCGTGGGAGCTTACGGCTCGTGGAACGTCTTCCCATATATCCTGGCGCGGGAGCGGGCGAAGCTGCGGGTCGTGGCCGGCTGGGAGCCCAGCCCCGAGGCGGAGCCCACGCCTGGCGAGGCCGCGCTGGGGGCGGTGATCACGTCGATCCACCGCACCTGGAGCGATTGTGGATACGACGCGCTAACATATCAACTTGCGAGAGAGTATCTCGCCCGCCGGCGCCCGCGCGTGCTCTTTATCGGCCTGGGCGAAACCGATGAAGACGCGCACGAGGGCCGCTATGATCACTATCTGCACGCGGCGAAACGCGCTGACGACGCCCTCGCCCAGCTCTGGGACTGGGTGCAGGCCACGCCCGAATACCAGGACAGGACCACGCTGCTGGTGACGGCCGATCACGGCCGGGGCGATGCGCCCGTGGAGTGGAAAAGCCATGGCGCGAACGTGAAAGGCTCGGAGCGAATCTGGCTGGCCGCGATCGGGCCCGACACCCCCGCGCTTGGTGCGCGCGCCGGCGTGGAGATCACACAGAGTCAAATCGCCGCCACAATGGCCGCGCTGCTGGGGCATGACTATCGCGCCTTCGCACCCAGGGCAGACCAGCCGATTCGCGACCTGATCGCAGGCGCGCAGCACAAAAGCCCCGCAAAACAAAGTCCCCAGCCTGCTCCCTGACCTCGAGAACCGCTGATGCGATGGCTGCCGACCATTCTTGTCGGTCTCATCGTGCTCGCCGCGCCCGCCGCGCTTTGGAATCCCGCGTTCTCAAGCTATCCGCTCTGGCTCGACGATTATGTCTACACGTCGTGGAGCCGGCTGGGATCGCAGCTCTCAAGGCATTTCGCCTCAATGCACAACGGCCACATCACCCCGATCTTCCTGGTTGAAACCCACCTGCTCGCCCGGCTCGCGGGCTCGCTGGAGTCGCTTCCGAGCGTGCTGGGCTGGGGGGCGTACGCGAGCCTGGCGGCCACGGGGGCGATGGTGGGGGTTGTGGTTGCGCGTGAGACCAGGCGAGCGGACTGGGGCCTGGCGGCGATGGCGGGGATGACGCTCTCCACCGCGCCTGGCCCGGCCGTGCTCTGGTACGCCGCCAGCCAGGCGCTCACGACCGCGTTTGTGATGGCCGCCATGCTGCTTGCGCTCGGCTGCTGGCACGCGACTGCGCGCGTGGGCTGGCTGGTCGCAGCCTTGCTGCTCGCCGCGGCTGCGCCCTTTTGCTGGTCGGCCGGCTACACCGCGGGACTCATCGGAATCGTCTACGTGATCCTGAGCCGCGAGGGGGGCGGCATCCGCAGGCGCGTGCTCGGGGCCGTCGCGCTTGGGGCCGCCACGGCGGCTGCGCTCGGGCTCGCGAACGCGGCTTCGGGGGGCTCGGTTCTGAATGTCGCCCACGACGCCGCCCGGGCCTCGGCCGGGCCCAGAACCCTGCGCCTCGTGATCGGCCACGTCCTGCGGGCGACATGGGAGAAGCTCGTCTTCGGCAACCTTGGCCTCGACGTGCGTACGTCCGCGAGGCAGGCAGAGATCCTCACGTTCGCGGCCGTGGGTTATCTGGCCTGGCGGCGCTTGCGCACCCCCGCCGCGGTTCGCGCGCCGGGGGCTCGGACCTTGCAGGCGACCGGGCTCGTGATCATTCTGGCGAACTACCTGCTGATCTTCGCAACGCGGGGGCGCGGATATCGCTATGACGACCTGCGCGCCCTGGGCTGGTACGACGCGATCCCCCACATGGGCGCAGTGCTCTGCGCGGCCGGCTGCTGGCAAGCGCGCTGGGCGCGGGCCGAGCCTGGCGGCAGGCCGCTCGCTGCGCCTGGCCCGCGCGCTCTCGGGCTCGTGGTCGTGCTTGCCGTTGCGCTCTTCACGATCCAGTACCCGCGCTCCAGGCGTGTGCTGTTCGAGTACGATAGTCGTTCCGGACTGGCGGCGGGGACCGAGGTCGATCAAGCGGTCGCGAACCTGGTCGCCCGCGACTGGCACTCGCGCGCCCGGGATCAACGCCAGGCGCTCGCGCGGTTCGATGCGCTTGCGGCAACCGCGCACGCCGAAGGTTGGCAGCCGGACGCGATCGCCCGCCGGGCGGCAGCGCTCACGATCCGAGGCGCACCCGCGGACTCACCAGGCTACAGGCTCTCCGACATGATCACGCCGGCTTCTCTTGATCCGAACCCTTGACGTCTCCGTGCAGGCGAAGTGATGCAATCTCGTCTTTCCCGCTTCAAGCTGGTGCGCATCCTGGGCCGACCCGTCTCCTGGCCGGAGCTCGCGGCCGTGGCGTTGCTGCTCGCCGCCGCGCCCGCCCTGCTTTTCTTCGATCCCCGCACGATCTTCAACGCACCCCACGGGCACATCGCCCGCGACCCCGCGGAGTCGTATCGCATCTTCAGCGACGATGTGCCCTATCTGGGCGCATCACGAACCTGGGACCGCACGCGGGCGAATCTCTTCCGGCCGCACAACACCCACATCGCGCCTGTGTGGCGGCTCATCACCTGGAGCCTGATGGCAACGGCCGGCAAGTTCGCCGCGCTGCCGAGCGTGCTTTCCACGGCAACCTACGCCGCGCTCGTGGCCGTGATGGTAATGACAGGCGCGGTCGTGGCGCGCGAGACGGGCCGCATCGCCTGGGGCCTGGCCGCGATGACCGTCACGGGCACAACCGCGCTCATGCTCTCGCCCGCGACCTGGTACTCCGCAGGCCAACCACTCTGGGCGGCCATGGGCATTCTGGGGGCGCTGCTCTACGCCCAGTATTACTGCCAAAGCGGGTCCAGACTCGCGCTCCTGCTCTCCGCGGGCTCCGCCGCGCTCGGCGGCTGGTGCTGGACGATCGGGCACATGGGCGGACCCGTCGCCGCGGTCTACCTCTTCCTGGACGGCCGGCATCGCGCCCGGATCGCCGCCGCCGTGCCGCTCGCGGGCACCCTGCTCGCAGTGGGCCT
This sequence comes from Planctomycetales bacterium, assembly GCA_027451885.1. GTDB lineage: Bacteria > Planctomycetota > Planctomycetia > Isosphaerales > Isosphaeraceae > JAKBAP01. The sequence continues at coordinate 12,586 of DAIDHX010000130.1, read as the reverse complement.
CGGTTTCGCTCTCACCGACCGATCCATCGACAGCAGGATCAGCTTCCACGGGCGCACCGTGCGCCAGGCGTTCGACCCCGTCCGAGGCTTCACACATACTTGCCAGGCAATCCCGGAGAACCTGGTTCTCGGCAACCTGGGTCTCGCCGCCGAAACAAGCGACTCGCAAGGCATCGTCCTCACTCTCGGCCTCGCCGCGCTCTGGCTCGCACGCCCAGGCTCCTCCCGGTTTGCAAGCGGCGAGCGCGTGCGGCTCGATCCGCTCGAATGCGCGGGGGTCTGCCTGGTCGCGGGCTCGTACCTGGTCGAATGGAGCTTCCGCGGCTACCTGGATTTCCGCTATCTGCGCACAATCAACCCCCGATTCATCGTGCCGTGGTACGACATCGTGCCCCAGGTGGGATTCGTGCTCGCGGGCGCGAGCTGGCTTTGCCCCCGCGCAGGCCAGCCCGCGCCGAGGTCTCGCACACGCCCCACCCGGGCAGCCGCGCTTGGGTTGCTGGTGCTGGCCGTTGCACTCATCCAGCTTCATCGGCCACGCGTCAACGAACTGGTGCGCAAGGGAACCCCTGCGCTTCTGCCTTCAGAAGCGCAGCTCTACCCCGTCGAGCGGCTGCAAATGCTGCGCTCAAACATCCTGATCGGCCAGGAATGCGCATGGCAGCTTGGCTATCTGCGCAAGCTCGACCTGGCGGAGAACCTGGCGCGGAGGCTGGGTGTGAGCCGCAAGGCCCTGCGCGACGTGCTCGGCCATCCCTTCATCCCAGGCTCGATCTCGCACCTGCGCCCCGAGCTGTATAACAACTACGATGCGATCAGCCTGCTCGACATCCCCGAAGACGGCCCCGCGCCCAACCCCCGCGTGATCGTCTCCGCATTCGCCGAGCTGCTCGATCCCGGACCGCCCCCCCGGCCAGACTGGCTCTTGCCGACCGACCCCTGGCCGCCGCCCGACCCCAAGGGGGAATCGCCCGGCGTGCTCACGCCCGACAATATCGGCCGACCCCAGCTTCAAAACGCAGCGCCGCCGCCGTCGTAAGGCTCGGCGATGTTCGCCAGATTCTCGAACTTGGTGAGGTTCTTCATGAACGTCAGCTTCACCGTGCCCGTGGGACCATTTCGATTCTTGGCGATGATCAGCTCCGCAATTCCCGGCTGCTCGTTCGCGTCATAATACTCCGGCCTGTGCAGGAGAAGCACAATATCCGCGTCCTGCTCGATCGCGCCTGACTCACGCAGGTCCGCCATGCGCGGGCGGCGATCCTCCCGGCTCTCCACCGCCCGGTTGAGCTGCGAAAGCGCAATCACTGGAACCCCAAGCTCGCGCGCAAGCGCCTTCAAACGCCGGCTGATCTTGGCGATCTGCTCCTGCCGGCTGTCACGGGAGTCCTCCGAATCCACAAGCTGAATATAGTCGAGAACAATCAGGCCGAGCTTGTTCCGCAGCCCCAGCCGCCGGGCCACCGCCGTGATCTGGAGCATGTTGCGCGAGGGGGTGTCATCAATGAAGATGCGCCCATTCGCCAGCTCGCTATAGGCCCGGCCGAGCTCGGTCATCTCGCGATTGCCAAGCCCGATGCCCGTGCGAAGCTTGTGGCCGTCGATCCGCGACCGCGCGCACAGCAGACGCTCGGCGATCTCGAGCCCGCCCATTTCCAGGCTCACGAACAGTACGCTGTTCTCAAGCGCGATCGAGGCATGGTCGCAAATGTTGAGCGCGAGCGCGGTTTTGCCCATGCTCGGCCTGGCGGCGAGAATGACAAGCTGGCCCCCCTGCAACCCGCCCAGCAGGTCATCCAGGTCGATGAGCCCGGTGCCGATCCCCGTGACCGCGTGCTTGGTCTCGGCCCGCAACGCGATCCGGTCCATCGCCTGGAGCACAACGTCCTTGAGCTCGAGCGTCGCGCCCCGGATCTCGTCCTGCGCGATGCTGAACACCCTCCGCTCCGCCGACTCGAGCAGCTCCCGCGCTGTGAACTGGCTGGAATAGCCGTCGCGCAAGATCTCGGTCGCGCTCTCGATCAAACGCCTGACGATCGCCTTTTCCTTGACAATCTCCGCGTAATACTTGCCGTTGGCCGCGTGCGGCACACTCTCGATAATCTCGACAAGCGTGTCCTCGCCACCGATCCGCTCGAACTCTCCCCTGCGCTTCAGCTCGTCAACCAGAATGACGGCGTCGATCCCCTTGGCCTGGTCGTAGAGGTCGCGCATCGCCTGGAAAACAAGCTGGTACGCGTCGCGGTGAAAGTCCTCCACGCGCAGGAAACCGACCACATCGTGCATGACCTCGTTGTCGAGCAAGATGCTGCCCAGCACACCCTGCTCGGCCTCAAGACTCTGCGGCGGCAAGCGGTCGCCGAGCGTCCTGTCGTCGACCTTCTGGGCACGAGGTTGCCCCTGCCCGCGCGCAGGTCCGCCGCTCGCGTTGTTTCCACCCGTGGCCGAGGCCATCTGTGCGAGTGCCTCCCAACAAAGACCAGGCACGCTCAGCGCGCAAAGCACCGAGCGGACGCGAATTGGCTTCGCCCCGCCCGGAGAAGAATCCGTCAAGCTTGCCGAACAGGAACCATGAACCAATCGCAGCAGCCGCGAACCCAGTCAAGAAGCAGGCCCGCGTGCCGCCGGCAGCAGGAAATCACGTGCCGCCCTGGCTCAGGACAGCCCTTCCTCGGTATGCGTTGGTACAACCCAGAGCTTGACCTCGCCCTCGATCTCCTGCCCCAGCGCGATCCGGATCGTGTACAGACCAAGCTCCTTGAGCGGTCCCTCGATCCGCACGTGCTCCGCCTCGACCGGGAAGCCAAGCTTCTTGAGCGCTTCGGCAATCTGGTCGGCATTGACCGAGCCGTAGAGATGGCCGTCGGCGTTGGCATTGGCCTCGATCGTAAGCGAGCGCTGGGCGATCTGAGCAGCCAGGTTGAGCAGGTCGGCCCGCCGGGCTTCTTCAAGCGCTTTCTGGCGCTGGCGATGCTTTTCAAGCAGGCGCAGGTTCGCCTGGGTGGCAAAGGTGGCCAGCCCCTGCGGGACCAGATAGTTACGGGCGAAACCGGGGCGCACCTTGAGGACGTCGCCAATTTGCCCCTGCGGGATGTTCTGGGTGAGAATCACCTGCATGAAGCCGAGATGTGCCCGGCTCGGGTGATTCTTGCGCCGTTCCACGCCCGGCTGGCGGGGCGGACCCGCGGGCTTGGCCTTGGCCTTCGTTGCCTCACCGCTGCGGCTGGGCTTGGCCTTGGCCTTCGGTGCGCTGGTCTTCTTCTTCGCGGCTTGAGTGTCAGTCTTCGCCATGTTCAGTCCTGCCTGGCTGGAACGCGGACACGGCAAAGGCCCGGTCCAGCGTCAAATCACGTATCTTTTATAGCGTGCGTACGAATCTCTGCCAACCTGGGCCGGCGCGGGTTTCACCACGCCTGGAACCCGTCACGCGATCCCGCCTGGTTCAGAACGGGATGTCCTCGTCGTCGTTCATGTCGGGCTGTTCGTTGCGGGCTGGGCCGCCGCCCGCACCCTGCGCTGGCCGCGACGGCCGCGACTCGGCCATCACCGGGCGCGACGCCCCCCCCGCGCCCGACCTGCGGGCCGGCTCACGCGGGGCGACATAACCCTCTTCCAGATCCATTCCCCCCTCGCTCCGTTTCGAGTCCAGAAACTGAACACGGTCGGCATGGACCAGGATCTTGCTCCGCTTTTCACCGGTGTTCTTGTCGTCCCATGTATCCATCTTGAGGGAGCCCTCGACGTGAACCGAGCTCCCCTTGCGGAGATACTGGCAGCAGTTTTCCGCCGCACGGTCCCAGACCACCACGTCGATGTAAAGCGTCTCTTCCCTGCGCTCCCCCTCGCGACTTTGCCAGGTGCGGGTGGTCGCCAGCCGAAGCTGGGTCACGGCAGTCTGGGTCGCGGTTCTGCGCAGCTCGGGGTCGAATGTCAGCCGCCCCATCAGAAACACCTTGTTCAAATCGGCCATGGCCCCACTCCCTCCGCTCGATCGCCAGCCACGCCGGAGCACAACAGAAGCATGCTCTCATGGCAGCGGCGTCGAATCTCCTGGACTACTAAACGAGTGTCACCTAACTTAGCAAGCACGTCCGTCGTTTGCAAGGATCGGCTCGTGTGGGATCGAGCCCTGCGTTCGGCGCCTGGGTCAGTCGTCGCGGCGGCGGCGGCGGGGGCGATCGTCGAGATCATCATCGGAGGAGGCATTTTCGGCCTCGACGCTCGGTGTCGAGGTCATGGCCTGGTTCACGAGATGGTCGACGAGCTTGGGATGCACCTTGAGCACGAGTTCGCGGAGGATGACGTCGCTCAGGCGGCAATCGGCGAGGATCGGCTGGACGTTCCCCCCCTCGGTGCGGAAATACGTGAGCAGGTACGCGCCCTTTTTGTGGCCGTCGACGGGATAGGCGAGCCTGCGCTCATCCCACTGGCGGCTGGCGACGATCTCGGCGTGATGCTTGCCGAGGATGTCGTGAACGTGCTTGACGGCATCTTCCCAGGCGGTCGCCGCCTTGGCGCTGTCGAGCAGGAACATCCCTTCGTAAGTATTCACGGACACAAGCAGAGTCTCCCGAAAAGAGTCGTTTCGAAACGCGCCGCGGTCACGGTGTCTTGGCGGCGGCAGGGCCATTGAACTGGTTCATCGCGGCGTCAATTCCCTTGACGACCCAGACCGCACACGCCTGCGCGGCCAGAATCAGGGCGTCGTCGATCAGGGGCCGCTCCGCGGAACGGAAGCGAGAAAGAACATAATCTGCGGCGTCGATCTGTCCCTTGTCTCCCACGCCGATCCGCAAGCGGGCGAACTGGTCGGTTCCGAGATGCTGGATCAGGTCTCGGAGCCCCTTTTGGCCCCCGTCGGAACCGCCCGGCCGAAGCCGGATCTTCCCAACTGGCAGGCTGAGATCGTCACAAACCACAAGGAGATCAGCAAGGCTGAGCTTGTAGAATCGAACCGCCTGGGCCGCTGACCGTCCACTCAGGTTCATGAACGTTTCCGGCTTGAGCAACAGCACCCGCTGATAGTCGATCTCGGTCTCGGCGACCAGGCCGTCGAACTGGCTTGAGAACCGGCTTGCCCGCGGCCCCTGGCCCAGGCGATCGATGAGCTCGAAGCCCACGTTGTGCCGGGTACCCTGGTATCTCGCGCCCGGGTTTCCAAGGCCGACGATCAGCTTGAGAGGCGGCAAGTCGACTCGTCCTCACGCGGCGATGGGATCGCAAGGCAGGCGGCCGCGGTGTGGCGTCCAGCCTGCCCACGTGCGATCGATCAACCTTCTTTTTCCTTTTCCTTGCGCTCGGGTTTGATCACTTCAGGCTGGGAGGGACCTTCGCCAGCCCCTTCCGCGGTGGACGCCTCGGCCGCACGGGTGACCACATGCGCCAGCAGGAGATCGGCATCCGCGTTCACGGTGACGTCCGCAGGCAACGCCAGATCACGCACATGCAGCCCCTCGTCGACCTTGAGATGGCCCACCTCGACCCGGATCGATTCCGGAATCGACCCCGCCTTGCAATTCACGCTCAGCGTGTGCACCAGGATCTCCAGCGAGCCCCCTTCGGCCACACCCGCGGGCGTGCCGCGAAAGTCGATGTTGACCTCGGTCTCGATGACTTCTTCCAGGTTCACCCGAGCGAAGTCCAGGTGCAAGACCTCACGCCCCAGATGATCCCACTGCACATCGCGGATCATCACCGTTTCGGTGGTGCCGCCGATCTCCAGATCCGCCAGATGGCCTGGCGTTTTGATCATCTGATGCACCACGTCGCGTGCCACCGCGATCGGCGTCACGGCGAGCTTGTGGCCGTAAACCACTGCGGGGACAAGCCCTTGCGCCCGCAGTTTGCGTGCCGACCGCGTCCCCGTGCCGACGTTCTTCTTGGGGTCGCGTGGCTCGACCCGAAACTTCACAGCGTCCGCCATCGATCTCCACCTCGAGCGACGCCGACACCCGCCGTTCGCCCGAAATAAATCCTTGCCCAGTCAGCGGATGTTACATTATCATCACGCCCGAAAGCAAAAGCGGCCCACCCGAGATGGACCGCCACGAACCGGTATTATGAATGACGTCCTCGGTTTATTCAAGAGATTCGGCGCGATCTGGCGCGAGGTCTCTTGTTCTCGCCGGCATGAGCCGGCGATTTCGGCAGATTTTGCTCATTTGCACACCATTCCCAAACCGGCGACTCGGGCTAGCGCTCGGATTCGATTCCATGCAGTCTCTGGCTTTTCCACAGTTCGCGCTTCGCCGCATCGCTGGGGCGGACGATGGGAGGGCCAGGCTCAAGGGCCATGATGAGGCCAGTCACATCGCGTTCGAGCTTGCCGATCATCTGGGCCGGCTTGCTGGGATCGACGCCAGGCATGCGGTCGGCGAAATGGAACGGGAACGGGCTCGCGCCCCAGGCGAGGTCGGGGTGAGGGAAAAGACTCACCACACCCGTGGGCAGCCCACGCGCCTCGAAGCGGCCCTGCTTGTCGACGGGGCAGCGAATCCTCCCGAGTCCATGAAGCGTCTCGTACATCGAGACATCGACCACGATGCCCGGGAGCAACGATTGGCCGTCGTCCTGAATGATCCGGCCGGCAATGCAATGGCCGGCAACCGCCTCGACGTCGCCGAGCGAGATCGCCTGCCCCGAAGAGCCTGTGCGTGCCAGGACCGGCTCTATCACCGCGTCATCGGGCAAGCTCCCCAGCTTTGCCGACACGTAGACGGAGGAATCCTCGAGCAGGTGGCGAAACGCAAATCGGCCTTGAGCGTCCGTTTGCGAGACGGCAGCAAGGCCAACCCTGCCTGCCGTCGAGCCGTCATCCGCAGGGATGACAATGAGCTGCACACCTGGCAGAGGTTGGCCGGCTTTCAACAACCGTCCGCTGAGCGAGGCGCCCTCGACAAGCTCGAGGGTGAGGGGCTCGGTGGTGGGAAAATCGATGGGGTCGGACAGGCGGAAGGTCCAGGGATCATCGGCCATGCGTTCGAGCGCAAGCACCCCGCGCCCATGCCAGGTGCCGCGGAATTCGAAGTCTCCGTCCTGGTTGCTTACCGCGGCGCCCCTGCCTGCCAACCGTGGCACGGGCGAAACGAGCGGAACGATCCGCACGCGCTGAAGCGCTACCTTCACGCCGGGGACGCGGCTCACAATCGTGCCCCGGGCGAGCAGCGGCATGGCGGGCACAGGCGAGACCAGCGCGGGTGCGTGGTTCAAGTACACGGCCGCGGAACCACCGACGAGCACGATCAGGCCGCCAATCCAGACCAGGCTTCGCCTTTGCAACTCTTGCGAGACCGCTGCCCCTGGTTCGCCGTTCATGGAGTTCGGGCTCCAGACGGAGAGGGCCCAGGCTCCCCACCGTCAACCTCGCCGATCGGGCGCGTCCGCGCCTGCTCGAACCGGGCAAGCGCGTCGCGGCTGGGCGGGCGCAGCGGCCTGGTTGAAAAGTCAGGCACAAGCTTCAGGTCGAGAACGTCTTGCTCCACCTTGCCCACAAGCCCCAGCGCTCCCTCGGGCTCGGTGCCAGGCATGCTTCGATCCAGCCGCATCTGACCCGGACGAACCCTCTCCCCAGGCCATCTTCCATCGAGACTGATTCGCACGATCCCCTGGGGAATGCCGCCAAATTCGAATCGGCCGTTGCCATCAACCCGGCTGATGTCAAATCCCAACCAACCATATGGCCAATCCATGTCGATCCGCACGGAACAATCGAGCGGCATCGGACGGCCGCCAGGGACAATCTTGCCGGCGATCCGATACCCACGCTCGAGAGCCAGATCCCCCAGATCGAGCGACTCACCGCTCGCACCCGTCTCGGCCTCGACTGGCCTGACCACCGCCAGATCACGCGCGGAGCCAAGCTGGAGACCTGCATAAATCTTTGTATGCTCATAGAAATGAGGGACCATGAATCGACCCTGTGCATCGCTCACAGCCACGCGATAACAGGACCTCGAAAATTCGAGAGCCTGGGTTGCTCCCACCACAACCTTCGCACCCGCAACCGGCCGCCCCTCGTGCACGACTCGCCCCGTGATCGCGACACCCGGCACGAGCTCGATCTCGATGGAAACCTCGGTCGGAAGATCGATCGGCCCGACCGGCTTTTCAACAGCCTTGTACCCCTCCGGCCAGTTCGTGCTTAGAATCGCGTGGCCTTTCCAGTTCCCCCGGATCACAAACTCGCCTGATTTCTCAACCCCAACCCTGACACCCGTGGGCATCGTGGCCTGGTAGAACGGCTGGGGAATAACCAGCACACGAATGGCATTCGCCTCGATCTCGCGCCCGAGGTCCAGACCAGGCACCCGGCTCACGATTCTGCCACGCGCGATCACGGGCGCCTGCTCGGGGCGATCGGGCGCATCCGCCGGATCGGTATTCACGTAGGCCGCCAGGCTGATGCCCGCCAGTGCAAGGAGAATCCCTGATATGAGCATCCCACGGCGGGTGACCACGAACGCAGGCTCGCTTTCGCTTTCACCCTGAGCGCCAGGCGCTGGGCCGCGACCGGCTGGTTCCATTGCGCACCTCTCGAGCTCATGGAACGGAACCGAATTCCGGGACCAGGACTCAAACCGAATTGTCCCAGACCAGGTCGAGAGAATCCACCAGCTTCCACCGCCGGACGCCGGCGCCAGCAGGCGGGACCTGCCGCCGCTCACCCCAATCCACGCCACGCCACGCCACGCCACGCTGCGCTGCGACACGCGCCCCGCCCACTCGAACAACGCCTACCACTGCCCCATGGGGCCGCCGTCGCTCGGGTTGATCGCCTGGCTCCAGACCGCTTGATTGATCGACCGCGTAATCTTGCGGACGCTGCCATCCATCATGGCGAGGTTCATGATACTGTGAAAGCTCTGGCACAAATTGGGATTGGCCTGCAATGCGGTAACCCCAATCTGCGGCAAGGGATAAACCCCCGTGTAATTACGCTGCCCAATGAGCTCGTCTGGATTCGGCCAGTAAGGACCATACGTGTTCGGGTACGCCGGGTAAGACCAGGCCATGATGTTCTCGAAGGTACCTGACTGGGGGTCGAGCGTGGGATATCCCGGGTAAGATCCCGCGGTCTCAAACAGGCCAATAGTCTGGGATGTTCCGTCTGGGATCGTTCCGATCCGATAGGGGGAGGGCTTACCCTTGATGTTGAAGGTCCCGCTGGCGCCAAAGACCTCGAGATTCATGCAATAATTCGACGTGGCGACTTGCCCACCCAGGAACGCAATTCCATTGTTGCTTGTTGTGTCATCAGGACAAATGTGAATTGAGATTGGAATGAACTGGCTCCCCAGATAACCGGGAGTCGTCGTGTTTTGTGTATAGGTATTATAGATCGCGGACTGCTCATAGTACGGCAAAAGGGCGTAGAACGCGCTTCCCTCGGCGGCGAGGCCGGTCTGCTGGTTAACGATCTCGAGAAAATTCGCCGCGGGCAACTGAGCGTCGAAACTGGTTGCGAAATTATGGGTGGCGAGCATGAGCTGCCTGGCATTGTTGGCGCACTGGGCCACGCGAGCGGCCTCCCGCGCGGCCTGAACCGCGGGAAGTAAGAGCGCGATGAGCACGCTGATAATGCCAATAACCACGAGGAGCTCAATGAGTGTGAATCCCCGCCGAGCGCGGCTGGTCGCGTTGCGTTCCATGAAGTCTCCCTGGGATTCAACCGCGAACGGAGCGACTCACAACCTGAAATGGCAGCGGTTGCCGCCTGGTGTTACGAATATAGATTGCGTAACACCGCGACGCAAGGGCGTGGCGGAAAGTGTTGGAATGGTGGGCCGCACCGGGGCGATGGCGGGGCTTGAATCAGGGCGAGAGCGCCGCGCGATTCACTTGAAGAACGCGCCTCGGTCGCCGAACTGAGCGCGGAACTGGTACGCTTGCTTCTCAGCGCCTGCCCAGTCTTTTGCCCGAGCCGCGGAGACAATCTGGCTGAGCTGGCGATAGCTCTCCTCGGAGAGAGCGCCAGCCGCATGCCGGTCCTCGATCACCCTGGCGTCGTTTTCCAGCTCTTTTGCGTGCCTGAGTGACACCGCGGTCAAGAGTGCTTCAAAGGCACGGGCATTTTGAACTTCCCGTTGCGAAGGCTCGCTGCCGCACCCGGCCGCCGCCACTGGGATCAGCAGCACCAGCAGGCACGAGCAAACTCTACAAGGATTCCGCACTGATCACCTCCCCGCCGCTACGGCTACTCAGTGCCTGCCATGTCAACAGGTTGATGGATTGCTTGATGAAGCGAACCGAGCCATCTCCAAACAGGACATTGGCCCCGCCGGGATGCAGCGAATAGAACTCGTCGGTGTGGCCCAGTGGGCTGTTGGGCGGGTGGATGACTTCCGGGACTTCGTAAAGCGATGGTCCGCTGTGCGACGCCAGGATCGCGCCGGGGTAGTCATAATTGACCCCGAGCCCTCCCGTCCCAGCGCTCGCGAAGGCGTTGTAAGCAAAGTGCCGGTAGCCGGGAATGATTCCGACCCAGGTGGCATCTGCCAGATACGGTGTCTTTTCACTCGCAAAGACGGTATTGCTCAGTCCATCGGTTACCCCGGCGTAGGTCACGTGGCTATTACGATAGAGAGGACCATTACAGCCCTTGACCGAGTCGTCGTAATTCGTATTTGGGGGCTGTATGCTCGAGTCGTTCCAGCCCATGTTGTACTGGTAGTTCGCCCGGGCGAAATACGGATTCGCGACTGGTAAGAGCTGGAGATTCGCGTCGACCATCATGCAGGTCGGAGTGGGATTATTTGCCGAGGGGCAAAGGAAGGCGCTGACCTGCGCGACAACCACAGTCCGATTCGCGGCAACCCAGGTCGGGAGGTTGAAGTTGGTCGCGTTCGACAGTGGCGTTTGTTCCGCATAGGGCAGCAACAGGGCAAGCCACCCCCACCCCGGACCATTGTCGAGCGTGAACGGGTCGGGGTTATAGCCCGGCACCGCGATGGCCGCGGGCAGAACACCAGGGGTTGAGCAATTCCCGCTGCCGCACAGGCTCAGATAGCCCGAAACGATGCAACCGAGCGCCGCTTCGTAGTTCGAGACGGCCAACCCGACTTGCTTGAGATTATTCAAGCACTGCGAGCGCCGGGCCGCCTCACGCGCCGCCTGGATCGCGGGCAATAGAAGCGCGATCAACACTGCAATGATCGCAATCACAACCAGAAGCTCAATCAAGGTAAAGCCACGTCTCGTCATCACCATCTCCCAATCGACCACCCAAATCGCTTGCAACTCGATCGTGCCCTCACCGAACGCAGTGTTTTCGGATTAGCAAACAGGGCATTTTGCCACCACGAAATTGAGTTCGCTTACACTAACACAGAGAATCTGCATCTCAAGACATTTTTTTTGGATTCCCAAAACTATGACCAAAGACATCCAGAAATACATTCCCAGTAATCACTTAGAAACATGGATGACCGGCAGGGAACCGGCGGTTAGCCGAGCTGAGGCTGGAGCGGCCCGTCGATCTGGCGAACGGCCTCGAAGACGGCGATGGCGACAGCGCTCGAGAGATTGAGGCTGCGGGCGGCGGGTTCGATGGGGATGCGCAGGGCGTGATCCGCTCGTTCTTCGATCCATGCGCGGGGCAGTCCGCGGGTTTCGGGTCCGAAGACCAGGGCGTCTCCTGGCAGAAAACGGGCTGCGGTATAGGGGGTCGTTGCCCTGGTGCTATAGAGCCAGATGCGCCCGGGGGCAACGCCCTGTTCCGCGTCTTCGAGGCGATCGACGATCGCCAGGTCAAGGTCGGGCCAGTAGTCGAGGCCTGCCCGCTTGACGCGGCGGTCGTCGAGATGAAAGCCGAGCGGGCGAATGAGCCAGAGCCTTGCGCGGGCGGCGACACAGGTCCTGCCGATCGCGCCTGTGTTCCAGGCGATTTCGGGCTGGTGCAGGATCACGTGAAGTCGAGCGGGCGGGCGCGTCTGCACTCGGTGCCTCAATGTCCGTGCGAGACGGGAAGGTGATCCTTTGCATCCGAGTAGCCGCCATGTCCATTGGCCGAGCCTGCGAAGGCGAGCTCTCGAGTATCCTGGGCCTCGCCCTGCGCTTGGGAGCTCTTGCGCAGGTCCGCAATCCACTGGATCACGAAGTAGAAAACGGGCGTGAGGAAGATGCCGAAGAGCGTCACGCCGAGCATGCCGCTGAACACGGCGACGCCCAGGGTTTGCCGCATTTCCGACCCTGCCCCGACGGAGACCATGAGCGGATACACGCCCAGGATGAACGCGAACGACGTCATCATGATCGGGCGCAAGCGCAGCTCGCAGGCGTCGAGCGTGGCCTGGCGGCTGCCGACGCCTTCCTCGCGCCTGGCCTTGGCGAATTCGACGATCAGGATCGCGTTCTTGCACGCCAGCCCGACGAGCACGATGAATCCAACCTGCGTGAATATGTTCACATCAAGATTGGCGATCAGAACGCCCGCGATCGAGCAGAGCAAGCACATCGGCACCACGAGAATGACCGCCAGCGGCAGGGCCCAGCTTTCGTATTGGGCGGCGAGCACGAGAAAGACAAGAATGACGGCCAACACGAAGACACGCATGGCCGTGTCGCCGGTCGCAAGCTGCAACAGTGCCAG
>DAIDHX010000129.1 GCA_027451885.1 Planctomycetales bacterium | reverse complement strand
GTTTCCGGAGTCGGTCAGAGTACCGGCGGCGGTAGCGATCTCGCCGCCGTTGTTCATGGTGATCGACGACACGGTCTCCGTGACGCCGAGTAGGTCAAGCTCAGCGCTCACTGTGGTCGTGGCGGCAAGCAGCGTCAGGCTCGAACTCGGGCTGATCTGGCCGCCGTTATTGTCGTTGACAAGCGCGGTGTCGGTCCCGTCGCCGATGGTCAGGTTGCCCGGGATCGCGATCTTGTTCGCGGACTTGGAAAGAGAGAGCACACCGGCATCGAGCACGGTGCTTCCCGTGTAGGTATTCGCGCTTGAGCCGCCGAGCGTGAAGTCGCCGCCGCCGCTCATTGTCAGGCCGAAGTTTGAGCCGCCGTCGCCGATGGCGCCGGAGAGCTCGAGATTGCTCGAACTGCCCGAGATCGAGACCAGGGTCGAATTCGCGCCCAGCGTGACATTCCCCGTCAAGCTGTTGCCGCCGTTCTGGTTGACGACAACGCCGCCGCCCCCCGCGCCCGCGCCCGCGATGGCGAGCGTGTTGTTGAGAGTCACGCCGGTGGTGGAATTGAGGTCGAGCTCGCCACCGTTCGCCACCGTGACCGCGCCGCTGCCAAGCCCCTGCGAAGTGGTGACTTCCACAATGCCGGTGTTGATGGCGACGGTGCCGGTCGTGCCAGAGTTCGAGCCATCGAGCTTGAGCTTGCCCGCGCCGGTCTTTGAGATGTTCGCTGAGCCCAGGAGATTGGCGGAGAGATCCAGATCGACCCCATTCGAGGTGGTCCCCTGCGCGATCGACAGGGGCGCCGTCGCCCCGGCGAAGCTCAGGGTGCCGCTGATCGTGGCGGTTGTGGATGAGCTGTTTGACGTGATCCCGCCGTTATCGGTAAGCCGGCCGGTTCCGGTCTCGATCATGCCGCCCGTGATGTTGATTCCGGAGACGGTGTCGCTCAAGTTGTTGAGATTGAGCGTGCCGTTGGAATTGACCGTGAGCGCAACGCCGTTCAACTGAATTGAGCCCTGGCTCTGCACGAGTGCGGGATCGGTGCCGTCGCCAATCACGAGCGGCCCGGCAAGCGCGGTTCCCTGGATCGCGTTCAAGTCGAGTGTGCCGGCATTCACAACAATGCCGCCGGTGTTGGTGTTGGCGGTGCTCGGATTCAGAAGGAGTGTGTTACCGCCCGTTTCGGTGAGTATGTAACCCGAGCCGCCGTCCGAGATCACGCCGCTGAGCGTAAGCTGGCTCGCGGCGACGTCGATCGTCGTTGCACCCGTGAGCGTGACGTTGCCGGAGAGCGTGTTGTTGCCGCCGCTGGAGACCAGCGCGCCCGCGCCCGCCGTGCCTGTCCCCGCGATCGAAAGCGGATTCGCCAGCGAGATTGGACCGTTGAGGTCAAGCTCCGCCCCGGTCGCCACCGTGACCGCGCCCGACGAACCACCCAGCGACGATGTCGAGTCAACCTGGATCTTGCCGGCCGTGATCGTCGTCGGCCCAGTATAGGTGTTCGCCCCCATGAGCTCGATCGAACCTAAACCTTGCTTGACGATTCCGCCGCTGCCGGAGATCGCCGCCGCGATTTGCAGATCGATCGAAAGCGTAACAGGATCGGCGACATCAAACACCTGCCCCGTGCCTATCAGCGCGACGTTGCCGCTGATCGTCGCCATCGTGCTCGAGCTCGCCGAGGTCACGTTACCCGCAACGCTCAAAACCCCGGTTCCGCTCGCCACCGAGCCGCCCGTCAGCGTAAGTGCCCCAATCGATTCATTCACATTGTTCAAATCAAGCTGGCCCGGACTGTTCACGGTCACCGCGGACCCGGCTGTAATCTGGTTCCCGTTGAGATCGCTGACCAGGCCGCTGTTCACGACAAGCGTGCCAGGAACCGCGATCGCGTTCTTCGTCTTCTCCAGCACCAGGGTCGAACCCGAATCGACCGTGGTCGCGCCCAGGTAAGAATTCCCCACCGCGCCGACCATCCCGAGCGTGCCGCCCCCCGAAAGATCAAGCCCGGGCGTCCCGGAAAGTGCACCGCCCAGATCAAGCTCGCCCCCCGGACTGACGGAAACCGTGCCGCCGCCAATCGTCATATCGAGCTCAACCAGCGAAACCCCCGACCCATAGCTCGCCGTGACTCCGTTCGTGAGGCCAAGCTGATTCCCCAGGATGTCGTAACCCGACGCACCCACGGTGATCGAGCTGTAATTCCCGCCTGCCGCAAGGTCGTTGACCGAGGTCATATTGGTCACGCCGGAGCTCGGAAAGATCAGATCCTCCCCCGTGCTCGGCACGCCCCCCGTCCAGTTCCCTGGATTCGACCAGAGATTGCTGAGCGCGCCGGTCCAGGTGTCCGCGGTCGGGGTAATGCGCGTTTCCAGCGATTCCATGCCCGGCCTGCGCGATCGCCGCCTCCGCGCCCTGCGATTCCGGCGGCCCAGCTTCATGAGTTCGTCGTCGAGCCACGATTGATCGCAATTGATGAACATGTGAACAACTCCTTGTCTCATCGGCAATGATAGCGGTTCGTCTGCGGTGGACGGATTTGACGCGGCTGTTTCCGAAAGGGCGCGGAACGATCGCATCCGGCGAGCACGTCGCGGGTGATCTGAGTCAAAAAGAAGCGAGCAGAAGCCTCACGCGGGATTGAACCGACGCCCGGCCTGGGCGTCATTTCGTTGTTGGGCTCGGCGCCAATAAAACCGGGGCCGAATTTGACTTCGCTAGAACCGTAGAACAGGCTATTGCCCCGGGCAACTTCGCGGGGGTGTTAAAGTGGCGGGATCGCCTGGAATTCAGGACGGTCCGCGTGAGGAATCTGGCGCTGGGCGGCCAAAAACGGCCAGGTGAACAGCGCAGCGGTCGCGGAGCCGGAAACCCGCGGCGTTGTAGAGGTTGACCGCGGGTGTGTTTCGAGCGTCGACGGCGAGCTCGAGTGAACTGGAACATCCTTGAACGATTTCGACCGCATGCGCAACCACAGCGCGGCCGAACCCGCGCCCCCGCGCCGGGGGAGTTAAGCCCAGATAAACGACCTCCCAGACGCCGCGGTCCTCGTGTTCAGTGAGGATCAAAACCGCGGCGGCGGCAGGCTCGCCGGGAATGCGGCCGAGCCGCCAGCGTTCCGGGTCATACCGGCCTGCGCCGCGGTGCCCTTGCAGAATCTCTTCCATGCTCCGCACGCCTTCAAGCTCGGGCATATCCAGGCTGCCCACGTAGGTCGCGGCCAGGGTCTCGCGGAATTCGGCGTCGAGCGTGTCAGAATAGGCGCACCAGGAAAAAACCAGGTCGCCGGGAGCGGCGAGAACCGTGCGCGGCTCAAGCTCCAGCCGCAATAGCTCGGTAACGCGCGGCATCCCTCCCGCGGCAAGGTCCCGAGCGGAACGGGGATCCGCGGATTCATCCAGCACCGACTGGGCCAGCAGAAAACCCCGCGTGCCCAGATCCGCCAGCGCGCCCCGCACGAGCGCCCGCGCCAGCGCGGACCGCCCCCAGCGCGAGCGCGTCTCAGGCGCCCAGACGGCCGCGGCCCGACCCGGCAATTCCTGCGTCAGTAACACCCCCTCGATTCGGCCCCCTCGGCCCAGGGCAACCCATAATCCCGAAAGATCAACTTCTCCTCGCGCGCATTCGTCCAGCACATGCCCAATCAGCCGATCACGCAACGGCGCGGGAACCCGCTGGTAGAGAACCTCAAGCGCGCGACGACGCCATGGAATCTCGCACCGCGCTACCCGCGATTCCCATTCCGCCACGCTTCACCTCAACGCCCGTGCCCAGGCCCTGAACGCGAGAACAATGTTAAACAAAAGCTCGAAAAATGTATGATCGATTCCGTTCATCACCCCCAGACAGGATTCGTCCAGCGTTCTCGACGTGCGTTCCGTATGATAAGAAGCGTGGGGAGGACACGCGATGCGGAAGCTGGGTGAGTCTGGGTCCGATCCGGAACACGGGATCGACGTGAGGGCCCAGGAATCGGGCTCCGGATCGCGAGACACCCGCCGCCAGGCGATGGGGGGCCGCATTCCCACAACTCCCTCGCCCGATTTGCTGGGCGATCAGGGCGAGCTCAACGACGCCTGGCTGGTCGAGCGTGCTCGGCATGGCGATCAGCGTGCGTTCGGCGTCCTGGTCACGCGCTATGAGCGCAAGCTGATTGGTGTTTTATCGCGTCTGGTGGGGGACGTGGAACAGGCGCGTGATCTTTCGCAGGAAACGTTCTGGCGCATCTACCAGCGACTGGATCGATTTGATTCGTCGCGCCGGTTTGGGCCCTGGCTGTTTCGAATTGGCGTGAATCTCGCGCTCGACTGGCTGCGGCGGGCGCGTGTCGAGACGCTGTCGCTTTCTGGGCAAGGCAGGCGGGATGGCCACGGGCTCGATCCCGCGAGCCCTGATCCTCGAAAGCGAGCGGAGCTGGTTCAGGAGGTTCAGTTTATTTTGTCGCGCATGCCGGCGAGCGAGCGGACGATTCTGGTACTCCGCGATCTGGAGGGGTTTTCTACCTCCGAGGTCGCGGCGATTGTGGGCCGGAAGGAGCCGACGGTGCGGTGGCGGCTGGCCCTGGCGCGGCAGCGATTTCGAGATCAATGGCAGGGTCGGCAGGACGGTCGAATCGGTCAACCCATGGATGGCGAAGCGAAATGCGGGTCGAACGATGAGTAATTCTTGGTGTTCGTGGGTACAGGCTCGGCTTCCGCTCCTGGTTGGCGACGACCGGGAGGGGGAGACAGGCGAGCACGCGGATCTTCGTGCCGAGGAACGGCGTACGATTGAGCGGCATTTGCTCGACTGCGAGGCCTGCCGCAAGGAGCGGCTTGCGCTTTCCTGGGCGCTTGACGCCCTGGAGACGGTGGGGCGTGAACGTCCTCGCGCCATGGAGTCATTCTGGCCCCAGCTTGAGGAACGGATCGCCCGGGTCGAGGAAGCGGCCGCGCATCGTGGTGAGCCCTGCGTGGATCGGCTCGATCCGGTACTCCGAATGTTAAACGACGAGCGCCCGCTGCACCACGCGTGGGCGTATGACGGGCTTCGTGGCTGGACGCGATGGCCTGCGCGGCTGGCGCCGGCCGCGCACCGCGGGGCGGTGCTTGGCTTGAGCTCCGCCGCCGCAATCCTTGCCGCGTGTCTCGTCTGGTGGCAGTTCGGCGCTGGTGCTTCCAGTCCGCCCGTACAGGGCGAACAGCAGGTCGTGATCGTGCCGGAAGCCGCGCCCGCAATCCCCGATCCTGACGACGCCCCGGCCGACGTTGCCGACAACGATGACACGCCTGACCACGAACCCGTCGCCAGCCGTGCCGAAACGCCATCTCATCCCGCCACGGCGGCGGGCATCGCCCATGCGACTCCCCATCGCACGCACGCCGGATCACGCGCCGGCGGTGCCGTCGAGACCACAGGCATTCAGGCCCCTGATCCCCGCGACGCCAAACCGGTCTACTGAACGACACGCGCCCAGGCTTTCGATTTACTGAGGCGCCTCGCGTTCCGTGTCGAGCAGGAACCGGGGCAAGCCAAGATCGATGACCGCGATTTGACCGGTATAGGCGAACGACCCAGGCGCCTGAAAGCCGAGCTTTGGCGCGGCGAAGGTGGCCGTGGCCGCGGCTCTGACCGCGATCCCAGGCGCATGGCCGGTGTCCGCGTCGAGACCGGAAGGCAGGTCAAGCGCCAGGATGGGCTTCCCCGAGTGATTCATGTGTTCGATAACCTGGCGCGCGAGGCCGGCAATCGGCCGCGAGAGACCGGTTCCAAACACACCGTCGACCAGCCACTCCGCCTGGTTGAGCGCTGCCTCGACGTGCGCGAGGTTCACGGCGGATTCAACGTCATCCAGAAATTCCTGCGCGATCCGGCTTCGTTCCAGAATCCGCGCCTGGGTCGCCGCGTCTCCCGTAAGCGCGCGCTGGCTTGCCAGCCAGATTGTTCGCGTTGGATATCCCCAGCCATCCAGGTGGCGGGCAACGACCGCGCCATCGCCACCGTTGTTACCGGGACCGCACACAATCAAGATCGGCGGCCGCAAGCCGTGTGCATCGTGTGCCTCAACTGGGCCATGGCCTGATTGCACCAGCTCGTCCAGGAGCTCCGCCGCGCCCCGGCCGGCATTCTCCATCAGCAGCAGGGTGGGAATCCCACACTCCTCGAACGCGCGGCGATCAAGCTCCCTGAGCTCCTGGCGGGACATGTTCCTTCGATTGGCTTGCATGGTCTTCGGGCTCCCGAGCTCCGTGCGCGCGACCGACCCCGCCGCGGCGTGAATTGACATCCTGCCGATCCCATCCAAGAATAACCTGCGGCCAGCGCCTGCGTATCACGGTTGCCTTGCACGGATCGATGAGGCGCCCGGGGCGTGGAGTCGCGGCCCGCTCTCCGAGGAACCCCGCCATGCCACTTTATGATTACCGTTGCGAGCCTTGCGACCGTCGCTTTGAAGCACTTGTGCGCGACCTCAACCAGGCCGTGCCCTGCCCCCATTGCGGCCACGAGAAAGCGGAGCGTTTGATGAGCGCGCCCGCGGCCGCCCAGGTTGGCCGGGGTTCTCTGCCGGTTGCCGCCGCGGCACCCGCGCAAGGATGTGGCCGCCCACAGTGCGCAGGCGGTACGTGCGCAGGATTCTAACCACGGTTCCGCGCCAGTTTTTTTGACAACCCCCCTGGCTTAGCGCATATCCAAACTAGGCTGGAGGATCGCGCCTACGACGGAATGGCACCATAGACTCGGCGCGTTCGGATGTATCGACCCCACAGGACCGATCCACTCCATGGGACGGAACCGTCCCAGCCGTCAATCCTGACGCGGGCTACGGCCGCGCGCTTGACGAGGGCTGGACCATGGCGGGGCGACCTGCATCAAATGATGAGGTCTTGGGCGAGTCGAAACCAACGGGCGAGCGAATCAATGAGCAGGTGGTAAGAAACGCCCTCCAGGCGCGGCTGGGGGATGCACGATTTGGGCTTTGGTTTGGCGAGGGCGTGCGACTGGGTCTCGACGATGCCGGCGAGACGCTGGAAGTCCGCGCGCCTGATGCCTTTTTTCGCGACTGGATTCGCGATCACTATTCCTCGAGCCTGCTTGAAGTGGCCGAGTCGCTGCTTGGGCGGCGGCCAAAGCTCAGCTTCTGCCTCGATGAAGAGGGCCGGATTGCGGCGGATGATCCGGGCGCGGATCGAGCGGGCTTGAGCGCCCCCGGTAAGTCGGCGCCGCGAAACGAGGGGCAGAGTGCGCAAGGGGGCGTGGAGAAGCCGCGATCCGCTTCGGAGCCATTCCCCGCGCCGGCGATCCCGCGGAAGAATCGGCCCCGGCGCAAGCTCGAGGATTTCGTCACCGGTCCTGGCAATCGCCTTGCCCATGCCGCCGCCTGCGAGATGGCGCGGACCGCAGGCGCAAGCTTCAATCCGCTCGTGATTCACGCCGCGGTCGGGCTGGGCAAGTCGCACCTGCTGGAAGGAATTGGCCATGCGCTTCGCGAGTCGTTTCCCGGCCTCAATATCATCCAGGTGACGGCCGAAACGTTCACGAACAGCTTTCTCGACGCCATGCGCAGCGGCGGACTCGGCGGCTTCCGGTCCCGGTTCCGCAGCGCAGGCGGCCTGATTGTCGACGATGTTCACTTTCTTGCCGCCAAGCGCGCGACCCAGGATGAGTTTTTGCATACCTTCGACGCCGTCCACGACAAGGGAGCGCCGATTGTTCTGGCACTCGACCAGCACCCGCGCCAGGTCGCACGCCTGACCGAAGAGCTGGCCACACGCTTCCTGGCCGGTATGGTCGCGCGGATCGAAGCCCCTGATCCCGCCACGCGGCTGGCGATCCTGCGCGCGCGTGCGGTCAGCCGCGGCCTCGCCGCCGCCGACCCCGTGCTCGCCTACATCGCGGAACATCTGCGCTCAAACGTGCGCGAGCTTGAAGGCGCGCTCGACACCGTCGCCGCGCATGCCAAGCTGACCAACCGGCCGCTCGATCTGGCGCTCGCCGTATCCGCGCTCCGCGACATGATTCGCCAGACAGCGCAGGGCGTGGGCCTGCGCGACGTCGAGGAAGTGATCTGCCGCTACTTTCAGATCACCCCCGAGGACCTCAAATCCGACGGCCGATCCCGGGCCCTGTCCTATCCTCGGATGCTCGCCATGTATCTCGCCCGCAAGCACCTGAACGTCCCCTACGGCGAGATCGGGCGATACTTCGGCGGGCGCAACCATTCCACCGTCATTTCCGCGGAAAAGAAGGTCGCCTCCTGGTTGCGGTCCGAGGAGCAATCGTCCCTGTTGCCGGGGTTTGAATCCGCCTCCGCGCTTCTGGCCGAGCTCGAGCGCGCACTCGCACGCTGACACTGGCTGGTCAATTATTTCCAGTTCGCGTGCGTGGTGCTCGTTGCAGCCAGCGCCACGCACGCTAAGATAAGATTCGAAACGTCCGGATACGACGACCCGCGCCGGTGCCGGTTGCTTCGTGGATTCCTGGGCCAGATCCCGGAGGCGAACATGACCGCCGAGAATCCGGGATCCATCACTCGGCTGATCCAGGATTTGAAGGCAGGGAATCAAGACGCGGCGGATGAGATCTGGCGAATCTATTTTCGCCGCGTGGTTGAGGTCGCGCGCCGCCGCCTGCCGCCGTTCCCGCAAGATCAGCAAGATGCCGAGGATGTCGCCCTGACCGCCATGCACGGTCTCTATGACGGCGCCCAAGGCGGACGCTTCGACCAGCTTTACGACCGCGACGACCTCTGGCGCCTGCTCGTCGCCATCACACGCAACAAATCCCTGGAACAGATCCGCCGCAATGGCCGAATCAAACGCGGCGGCGAATTCAGGCTCATTCATCCGGCCGACGGCGCATCCAACCCACTCCAAAACCTGGTCGACCACGAGCCCACGCCCGAGTCACGCTTGCTCTTGCAAGAGAAGGTTCAGATCCTCCTGAACGCGATCGATGACCCGCTGCTGCGGCAAATCGCCCGTTGGCGGCTCGAGGAGCTCAGTTGCGACGAGATTGCCCAGAAGCTGGGCAGAACAGTTCGCACGATCGAACGCAAGATCGAACGGATACGGGGGATCTGGCAAAGCCTTCTCCCCGATCCTGGCGCCGAGTAAGCCGCGCTGACGGACCTTCACTCCGCCTTCGCGCGAAAAATCGGGAACCGATGTCGCGTCGTTCCTCGCAACGGCAAGCATCCTGGTAAAGATCGCGAAATGCGGCATCAAGGCCGATGCGTGCGTGCGTGGCGTTTGGCTGTTGGGTCAAGGTCTGGCCAACGGGGCCGGAGCTCCCAACGAAGACGGCTGGAATCCCGGCGCAAGGTCCTGGTCATGAGTCTCAAACACGTGCCTGAGTGGAACGATCTCTCGGTTGATCTGCTGGAGAGCATCGACCTGATTTGCGATCGATTCGAGGCCGAATGGAATGTCTCGGCTCCGCCGGAAATTGAGCCCTATGTGTCGCAGATCGCGGCTCCGCATCAGGCGGTGCTGCGACTTGAGCTGCAATTGATCGACCACGAGCTGCGCGAGCGCTCGGGTCTGGGCACCCAGCAAGACCAGCAGCGAACCGGCGCGAATCCCAGCCAGACGGTTTTCTTGCCGATGTCCACGGATCTCGGGCTCTATCGCTCCGAGCAAACGCGAGGCGCAACGGTTGCGAACGGCGACCCGGATGTCGCTGAGTGGATCCGCCGGAAGCAGGGAACGAATGGAGATTCCGAGCACTGTCCGCCGCGAACCGACTCTGATCCCTGGCAGGTCGACGGCGGTGATCGCGCCAACGGGCTCGAGTCCACTCACGCGGGCGCCCTCGAGCCGCAGGAGCCAGGGGCAGCGGAATTCGCGTGCGATACCCCAACATCTCCCCTGCGTTATCCCGTGGTTTCCCTGTCTCCCGGGTGTGTGATCGGGGATTACCAGATTCTCGGCCTGCTCGGGCACGGCGGCATGGGCAGTGTGTTTCGCGCGCGGCAACGGCGCCTGGGGCGCGACGTCGCGCTCAAGGTCATTCGCACGGGCGTTCATGCCACCCCGCGCGAGATTCAGCTCTTCAAGCGGGAAGCGGAAGCCGCCGCCGCGCTCGACCATTCCTCCATCGTTCCCATCCTCGACATCGGCGAGTACGCAGGGCTCATCTTCTTCAGCATGAAGCTCATCGAGGGCCGCAACCTCCACGCCGCGCTCGAGCAGATCAACGGCAATCAAAACAAGATCGCGGACATCATGGCCCGGATTGCGCGGGCTCTCCACCATGCACACGAGCGCGGAGTTCTGCATCGCGATCTCAAGCCCTCCAATATCCTGATCGACGGCGATGGGCTGCCCCACCTGATCGACTTCGGCCTCGCCAGGCGCGCCTCGGGTGAAGGCGATTCGCTCTACCAGGGGGCCTCGATCGTCGGCACTCTGAGCTACATGTCCCCCGAACAGGCCAGGGGCGAGCGCGACCAGGTGACGATCGCAAGCGATGTTTACGGCCTGGGCGCTGTGCTCTACGCCCTGATTTGCGGCTGCGCGCCCTTCCAGGCGGCTTCGCCCGTCGAGCTCATGAAGCAGGTGATCGAGAACGATCCCTTGCGACCTCGTCTCCGCAACACCCGGGTTCATCCCGATCTCGAGCTCATTTGCCTCAAGTGTCTCGAGAAGGATCCACACAAGCGCTACGCTTCCGCGCTTGAGCTGGCGCTTGATCTCGAGCGCCTGATCGACGGGGTGCCGATTCTGGCGCGCCCGGTTTCCGCGTCCGAGCGAGTCGTCCGATTCGTTCGCCGCCGCCGCGGCCTGGCCGCGAGTCTCGCCTTGATCGCCCTCATCGCCGCAGCCGGCGCCTGCGGCGTGGTCTGGCAATGGCGCGCGGCGATCAGCCTGGGCAAGAAGCTCCAGGCCGCACTCGTCGTCGCGCGGGACCAAAAAGCGGCCGCACGCGCCAGCGAGCTGAGCGCCCTGGGGCTCGCCTATGCCGCCAATATTCGACTCGCCGAGCGCGACTGGCGCGATGCCAACATCCAGGGGGTCGAGCGCGCGCTCAAGGCCGCCGCCCCCGCGCCCGGAAATCCCGATCTCCGCGGCTTCGAATGGCACTATCTCAATCGGCTCCTAAGGACCAGCAATTTCAAGATCGACGACGACGATGCGGGCTTGGGCGGCCTGACTTACTCCCGAGACGGCCGCCGCATCGCCGCCGTCGGCCGCGATAAAACCATCAAAATCTGGGATGCCGCGACCGGGCAGGGAATTCGCAAGATCGCAGCCGGCGGGATCGTCAACGACCTGGATTTCGACCCGCACGGCGAGCGCCTGCTCGGCGCAGGACCAGGACCAGGACTCACCATCTGGGATCTGGGAACCGGCCAGATCTTCCAAACCCTCAAAGGGCATGGCGCGAACATCCAGAGCGCCCGCTATTCACCCGATGGCAGGCGCATCCTTTCTTCCGGTTTTGATGGCACGATCCGCCTCTGGGATGCCGCTTCCCAGACGCTCCTCTGGCGGCAGGAAAATCATCCCAAAGGCTACGGCGTGAACGCGATCTTCTCGATCGACGGCCGCCTGGTGCTCACCGCCGGCGGCATCCCCACGGCACTGCGCATCCGCAACGCGGAAACCGGCGCCCTGATCAAAACGATCGCTGACGCAACAACAAACAGTCATGTCATAGCACTTGCACCTGATGGCGCAACGGTTGCAACCGCAGGCGAAGACGGCTCGATCAAGATCCGCGATCTCGCGAGCGGGGCGCCCCGCGGGTTGCTTTTTGACCCGCATCATCCTGATTCCATCCGTGCGCTCGCCTATGCTCCCGATGGCAGAACCATCGCCTGTGTGCGCGTCTCTGACAGAGGCGTCGAGCTCTGGGATGTGGCCGCCGCGCGGGTCTCTCGCGTGTTCCGCGGCCATCCTGGCGTGGTCACGGGAGTTGTGTTTGCTCCCGATCGTAGCGACCGAATGGCCTCCTGCTCGAGCGATTCCAGCATTCGCGTCTGGCACCGCGACCAGGACCAGGAATCCACACTCCTTGAACACCCCGCGACACCCTGGGATGTCGCCTTCGCGCCAGATGGATCGTTCGCCGCGGCCGCTTGCCTGGACGGCATGATCCAGCTCTCGGATCCCAGCTCAGGACGCAGGATTCGCACCTTCGCCGCGAATCAGCGGCAACGGGTCGTCACAATCAGCCCGGACGGCCGCCTGGTCGCGGCCGCGGGCGATGACGCCGCCGTTCGACTCTGGGAAGCAAGCTCCGGAACGCTGTTGCACACGCTCAAAGGGCATTCCGCGGCCGTCTTCGCGCTCGCCTTCGATGCCACAGGCGCAAGACTCGCTTCGGGATCAGACGATCGAACCATCCGGCTCTGGAACGTGGCCGATGGAACGCTCGATCGAACACTCGCCGGCCATCCCGGCAAGGTGAATCATCTCATCTTCGAGCCCGGGGGCAAATCTCTGCTTTCCGGCGGTGATGACGGCTTCGCCATCACCTGGGATCTCGACTCAGGTCTGCGCAAGCAGACACAGGCGCTCGAGCCGGATGGGATCGTGGGCATGGATGAAAGCGCGGATGGCAAATTGATCGCCACCTCCGGCTTTTCTTCTGTCATCACAATCTGGGATCGGGCCACGGGGTTGCCGCTCCAGCGCCTGGCTGGGCACGCGACCACGCCTCATCGTTTGCACTTCTCGCACGATGGATCACGGTTGGCCTCCGCCAGCATCGATCGTACGATCCGCATCTGGAATCCTGCGCTCGGACTTGAGCTTCTTGTTCTCCGCGGGCACTCGCGATCCGTCTGGTGCGCGCAATTCTCCCCTGACGGGCGCACGCTCGCTTCCTGCGGCGGCGACCACACGGTGCGTTACTGGCGCGCGGAGGAACCCAGCGTCAAGCACTAACGCGCGTTCGCAAACCCAGAACCCTCCCTGGTTCAACGCTTGCAAATCCAGTTGCCGTTGACGTTCTGGCAGGGGCATTCAACGGGGCAAGGAAGATTCATCACGCCGCCATCGCATGACTCGTCGCACCGCGGAACCGTGTTGCCTTCTCGAAGGCGAATCGCGCCGCGAAAACGGTCTCCGCGATTGCCGCTCAGACCGATCGAGGCAGCCGAAAGATGGGGCAGTCTCATGATCGCCTCACAACTGTTGGAGCATTCCGGAATCGATTCACGACCCCGAACTAACGCACCGACCACGCTCGCATTGGACCGACCAGCACCGGCACCACGTCGCTCACATCAACCGTGAAGCGGTAAACCTTGCGAGGCGCGGGATGCGGCCGGTTCGGATAAAAAAAGAGGATTTTCACGTCCCAGCAGTCCGATTCGGGCCGGCAGATTGGGCTGCGCTCGACCTCGATGCTGTCCAGCTCCATGACTTCACGCGCAAGCTCCGCCGAGATCTGCCCCAGTTGAAAGGCATTCGTTGCCGCGAAGTTCACTGCGCGTTCCTCGGCCGTCGCCCCCAGGTTCCGCAGCTCGTGATACACCTTTTGCAGGAACCCACGCACCAATCCCGTGCGCTGGGCGTATGCTTCCACCACATTCACAGGCGCGCCTGTCGCGGGAGGCGACCCCGCCACAGCGGCCACAAGCGCCTCGGTCGTCCAGCTAAACATGCCCCGAGGTTCAGGCGCAACCGCCGGAACCACCTGCCCCGATTGCAGCCGCGCCCGACCCACAATTCTGCCCGGGATCGAAACTTGCTCCACCTTCCCTTGCGCCTGTTCAGCGAGAAACTCTCGCAAAAGCTCAAACGCACGGGCCGCGAAAGGACCCGAAGGCACAACCGCATAAAGCGGCGTGAGGTCAAAATTGAGCGTCCAGACCACAGACGAGGCTTCCCAGGGATTTACGCGCAAATACTCGAGAAAATCCGCGGGATCGTACGGGCTCTTCGCCGGCTGACCAGGGACGATCATCGCTTGCTGGATCGAATCCCTGCGTGCCTCCGACATCAGGTCGTAGCCAAGCTGACCGATGGCAAACACCAGTTTGCCGTGCCCCTCGGCCGACGCAAGTCCCCGGCATGAGGCACAACCGCAGCTTCTGGCGGCTTCCTTCGCCTTGCAGGATGTGCAGCCGCAGCCCCCATCGCCAGCCGGGCCCACGCCGATCACACCTGGTGCGGGATCGTGCACCCTGGCCCCATCGCCTGGAATCAGATTGCTGGCGTCCACAATGTTCTCAGTCCCAGCTCGGGGCGACATCACTTCGTCGCTCATGGCGAGTCCTCGCCTGGTCATCAGGACCATCGCGCGTTTGAGATTTAACCGACCCGCCTGACAGAATCGTAACGAATCCGAATCATCAAGGCGCACCTGTGCTGAGTCAAGCAAAATCTCCCGTATCTGTTCGCTCGAGAGCCTCACCTGGCGCTTGAGAGCGAAACTGGCGAGCAGACCTGCGACGCCAGAGACGATCGCCGTGGCATAGCTTGTTCCCGAGGCATGCCCCACGCCGCCGCCCGGCAGCGCGGCCAGAAGACCGTGGCCGGGAGCGACGATGCACGTGGCTTTTCCAACCGAAGGCAGAGCACCCGGACCCTGTTCCGAAGGCTGAGCATGGGCGCCCCGTTCTCCGCCTGTGGGCCAGGCGCCGACTGCAACCACACCCGGCATCGCCGCGGGCATCTGGCGCTCTTC
This sequence comes from Planctomycetales bacterium, assembly GCA_027451885.1. Taxonomy (GTDB): domain Bacteria; phylum Planctomycetota; class Planctomycetia; order Isosphaerales; family Isosphaeraceae; genus JAKBAP01. The sequence continues at coordinate 24,978 of DAIDHX010000129.1, read as the reverse complement.
ATGGCGTTCATTTCCAAGCGCCGCCACAATCAGCACGCCCTTGCGCCTGGCACGCGCCACCGCCCTCCTGAGCACGGGATGGCAATCTCCGCTGACCGCGGGCTCACCCGCGCTGACGTTGATGATCGACGCCCCCGCGTCGACCGCTCTCGCAATCGCACGCGCAAGCTCGAACTGGCTGGTGTGAGGCCGCGGAAGCTCCCCTGCCGGCTCATCTGGACCATCCTCGAAGAGGGGGATGATCAACCCTCGGCAATCAGGCGCGACTCCTTCCACCGCCAGCCCAGGCGCTGAGCGACCGAAAATGAGGCTCGCCACCATCGTGCCGTGCCGAAGTGCTGGTCCGGCCGGACCAACCCCCAGGGGCGGCTCAAGCTGCTCGAGCCGGGAACGCGCAAGCACGGGATGGGCAAAATCCACCGGGCCATCCAGGATCGCAATGACAATCCGAGGATCGCCCAGACTGAGTGCCCTGAGCTCCGCGAGACCTTCAACCCACGTGAGCAGATTTTCCTGGCCGAGACGCACGGAAGTAGCCCCAGCCACGGTTGGCACGGAAGCCGCCATCTTCACGCGGCTCAGTAGCGCGGCACGTACTGTGCCCGCTCGTAATACTTCGGGTTATGGTGCCACTCGTTGAGAATCACCGAGAACCCGCGATTGAGCGAATCCTGAGCCAGATCCGCCCAGGGCGTCCTGGGATGCTTGGCGATCACGTCCTTCAGCAACCGCTCAGCCTCGGCGTATTTCTTGGCGGTCATGTCCTTCGACGCCCACGGGGTCTTGGAGTGGTCGACCACCCACGTAATCATCATGTTCGGGGCAGGTTTACCCTTGGGCGCGGGGGGCTTCTTGACGATCGATTGCATCAGGGCCCGATATTCAAACGCCTTCACCTCGAACGCCACGGTCTGAGCCAGCATGAGGTCATAATGGGCCTGCCAGCGCTTCTCAGGTTCACGGTCGCGGAACTTCTTGAGCCCTTCCAGGCGCGTCTGCAAGCCGAGCAAGAGATTGAGCTTCACACCTGCCTTCGTGCCCTCCTCAACCGCGGCCTTGACGAGCTCCTGGGAAGTGATTGGGAAGTCGCGGCGATAGAGCATGCTCCTGCTTTCCTGCACCACCGCGCTCATCGTTTGCCGCATGGGCGAGCTATTGCGCTTCTCCAAATAGCTCAGCCGGTTGTCGTACTCGGGCAAGTACTCCTTGAGCTGGGTGATCGAGTACGCCTGCTCGCGCTGCCGAACCCGCATGAATTCCTCGCTCGGGAGCACGAAGTAAATGCCCCCGCTGTCGCGCGTCAGGCGGGCGAGCTCGTAAGGGGCAAAGCCGGAAGGCTGCTCGTCCCAGCGATCGTAAAGACCGTCCCACTGGTACATCTCGATATCGGCTGTCTCAGGCCCGCGGCGGATCAGAGGGTGATAGACGTCCTTGGTCACCGGATCGATGTAGCGATGATGGGCGAAGGGATAGCCGAAGATCGCCTGGCGGCCGATCACATACAGCGGCACGTTGTACTTCTTGAGCGCCTGCCGCGCCTCCTCGACGTCGGAGCCGTCATCACCTGACTCGTCAGTCACGAGCACGATCACCATCCTGCGATCCTTGCGCATCTTGGGCGCATTGTCCTCCACGACCTTGCGAATCGCGTGCATCGTGTTCTCGACGCCCGTGGTGTCGATTTTCAACTTGCCGATCGCCTTCTTGATCTGATCCATGTCTTCCTGGGGCTTGTCCAGGGCGTACTGAAAGCCCTGGCCAAAGCCGGCGATGATGTGGTTGAGCGCGCCTTTGGCTTTCTTGTCGTTGTCCACATTCACCTTGAGCTCGCTCGAAACACGGTCGAATTTCTGCTTGATCGTTTGCTTATCATCTTCCATGCTGAACGATTCATCGAACATCCATACGACTGTGAGCTTGTGATCCTTGAGATGGCGAAGGATCTCGCGTGCAAGCTGATCGAGCGCGTTGCCGATTTCCTTGACGTCGAAGATGGGGTCGCCGGCGATCTTGCCGCCGCCTCCCAGATCGGCCGCCGGGCTGGCGGGCAACATCGTCAGCGGTGAGCTTCCCAGGCCGTCGATCTTCACGCCAGGCAGACTCGTTCCCTCGTTGATGCGCCCCTTGCCCGCGCCCTTGATTCGTGGCGTCGCCGTGGGCCGGCCGGCCACGCCGACCGAGGTCACCATGCCGCCCCCTTCCTCGCCACCGTCGTCTTCCGACATCGTCACCTGCTGCGGCTCGCCCGACTTCTCCGCGTTCTCGTCGCCCACCGCGCGATCACGCGGCGAATTATCCGGATCAGCGTAAATCGGCAGCATTTCGGGCTCGCCGTTGTGATACGAGGCGAGCGCCGAGTCGAAGTTGATCACCTTGTTGATCGCGTCCTGCGAGGTGAACGTCGCGGCGGCCAGAGCCGTGAGAATCACGGCATGAACGACCAGCGAAACACTCCAGGCCTGGAGCAGGTACGCGATGCGCGCCCGGCCGCGAAGTCGGCGCGGTTTGGGCCTGGCGGGAGCTTCCTTGGCGGCCGAGGCCGCACCTTTTGCATCCCCCGCCGCGCCTTTTGCATCCCCCGCCGCGCCATTCCCGGCCGCGGCAGATGGTGAAGATACGGGGGCTGCGGGAACCAGAGCTGATTCCACGAGCAGCGTACGATCGGTGGAGATCCCGCCCCGAGAGTCAAGCTGAACGTCGCCGTCGGTCACTCCGCCAGGATGATGACCCGGTACCGGCTCGAGATCATAGCCATCGTTCGAGATCGGAACAGGAACGGGCGTTTCCATGGTTCGACGACCCTCGTCAGTCGGCGACGCTTGGCGACTCTGAATCCATCAGAACAGTCAAAAGCCTGCCGAACCTCGATCGATTCTCATAATTTGGGCAACATGGGCGGCTTGGCCGGGGGTGCCTTCTTCATCTTGGCCTGGGCCGCGTCTTGCTGCCTTCGGGGTGGCGGCACGTAGGTTTCCACCCATTTGAATCCCAGGGGGTTTTTGAGCTCGCGCTCCGCCAGGAGCGCCCAGGGGGTTGTGGGATGTTCGTCCACAACCCGTTTCAGGAGCGATTCCGCCTCCCGCGCCACGGACGCGGCCTTTTCGCTGTACTGGATCGCCGTATCTGGGGCAAGCCGCCAGGCGTTCGACTTGGCATTCTTGAATTTCGGAGGATTTTTCTTCATTCGCGCGCACGCCCAGTTGTATTCGTAGCAGCGCACCTTCATGGCAAGCAAGCGGCCTCGGATTAAATCGTAGTGCGCTTGCCAGCGGCGGGAGCTCTCGCGATCGCGCAGCTTGGCCGTGGCGTTAATCGGGCCCAGGGCCTCATCGACCGTGTAAACCGTGCGTTCGGCGAGCGACTGGCCGTTGGCCATGGCGTCCTTGAAAGCCTGTTCGGCGGCCGGCGGGAAGCCAAGCGGAGGCATGCCGGGGAGCTTCTGCTGTGTCACCAGGGCGGCGTGCAGGATGGCCTGGCGAAGCGGGGATTTTTCAAGCCGCCGCTCGTACTCGGCCCGGGAGAACCAGTCAGGCTTGTATTCCCGCATCCGCGCGGGGTCGAAGCCCATGCGTTGCTTGTCGAAGCGGGTGACGAAGTAAACCCCCCCCGTCGCCGTTGCCAGCCGGCTCAGCGCCCAGGGGCCGAACCCTGATTCCACGATTTCATACTGCGGCCCACCGTACCAGAACGGCAGATGGATCATCTCGAGCGCCACGCTTTCCGGTCCCTGGCGTACCGGAAGATTGTGGAAGACGTATTTGGTCCTGGGATCGACATAGTCGACAAACCCCTCGGTGCGGCCGAAGAGGGCCTGCGATCCCAGCACATAGACCGAGGTTTTGGTCTTCTGGGCGATTGCGATGGCCTCTTCCAGCCGGGCCTCGTCATCGCCGACCTCGTCCGTCACCACAATGACCATGGTGTGATAGAACTGATTGCTGGCGTCTCGATGGCGGCCCCAGTTGCGGGCGATCTCGCCCACGGTCGTGAAGGTGGACTCAATGCCTGTCTCATCGAGCGGAACCTTGCCGATGGCGGCCAGGATCTCGGTCTTGTCGGCGGTTGGCCTGGGCAGGAGCGCCTTGCGGTCCTTGCCGAAGGCGACAACCATCGTGAGCAGGCCGTTATTCGCGGTGAGCTGCGACTCGTCCATCCGGGCGATGTGGGTGTAGACCGTATCGATATGCTTGACGAGCCGCTCACGCTCGGCCTTCAAGCTGCCGGAGGCGTCGAACGCCCAGACCACCAGGGTGCGCCCTTGCTCGAGCCGGCGCATGATCTCGATGCTGATCCGGTCGACCGCCCCTTCCACGCCGCCGACGAACTCGGCCCCTTCGCCCTGGATCGACACCGCCTGCCCCAGCAGCCGGGCCGTGGGGGCCACGATTTCGGTCGCGCGCTGAACGTCGAGCTTTACCAGGTCGACCGAGCTCCCGCTCGAGGGATCCTTGCTCGTCACCGGGACGGCGGCGGTGGTGCTGGGCGCCGAGCTGATGGTGGACGCCAGCTCGGGCGCGAACGAACCCGCCTGCGGCGTATTCGAAGGCGCGTCGACCGCCTGATCGATGTCCTGGTATGTCGAATCAGAAAGAATTGTCTCGTCCGGCATCCGAGCCGTAAACTCGCTCTCAGCATGGCGATGCACCGTGTATCCGGCGAACGCCAGGCTGACAAGCAACAGCCCGTGAATCGTCATGCTTACCAGAAAAGCCGGCAGCTCGATATCGAACCGCTCGCCGAATAGCCAGGAAAGCAACGCAAATCGCGGTGCGGGGGCGGCTTCGACCTCCGCATTCTGCGCCTGGCTCGAACCGGTCGCTTGGTCCCGCTCTTGGTCCACGACGCATGTCCTTGAGCTAGCGATGGATTTACCTCTACGTGCAAGTACGCACTCTCGCCCCCCGCGTGACGGCGAGGGTGGGCGATTCGAGGTCTGACTGCAAGCAGAATACCTTCTTTACTATACGCTCCCCGCGGGGTCCGGGGCAGAGGGAAATCCCCGCGGGGGTGCTGGAATTCTTGGCGGGACGTCTGGGACGCGTGCCACCAAGGGATCAGGCGAAGAGCCGGGTCACGGCGTCGGCCTTGACCAGTTCGCGAGGTTGATTCAGGTGGTTGAAGACGGTGGTTCCTGGATCAATTCCGAAGCTGTGGTAGATCGTCGCGAGCAGCTCGCCAGGGTGGACGGGATCGGAAAGCGGGGCCGATCCGGTCTTGTCTGACTGCCCATGCACGTGGCCGCGGCGAATGCCCGCGCCCGCCATCACCGCGGTGTAGCAATAGGGCCAGTGATCGCGGCCATCCGCGCTGTTGCCGTTACCCGAGGTGCTCACGCCTTTCTGGGGGCTGCGGCCGAATTCACCCACGGCCACAACCAGCGTGTCCGCCAGCATTCCGCGCTGATCCAGATCGATGAGCAACCCGGCGAGGCCCTGGTCCAGCATCGGGCCAGACTTGTCGCGCATGCGGGTGGTCAGCTCGACGTGGTGATCCCACGAGTGATGATCGGAATTGGCGACCTTCGGCCAGATGACCTCCACGACCTTGGCCCCTGCCTCGACCAGACGCCGCGCGAGCAGGCAGCTCTGGCCAAATGTGGTACGGCCGTAGAGATCACGCGTCGTGTCATCCTCGGCCGCCAGATTGAACGCTTCGCGGGCGCGGCCAGAAACGATCAGCGAAAGCGCCCGGTCGTAATACTCATTGAGCTTGTAGTCGGCCACGGCCCGGTCGATATCGCGCATCCCTTCCGACAGGGATTCGCGCAATCTGGCTCTGCGCTTGAGCCGGAGCGAGAATACCTCGGGCCGGAGCTTGAGGTCGTCGACCTTGATCCGGTCCATCTTGGTCATGTCCATGTCATCGCCGTCTGGGTAGAGCGTGTAAGGATCGAACGCCTTGCCCAGGAAGCCGGCTGTGCCCCCCTTGCCCACCACGCCGCTTTCCTGGAGCGGACGCGGCAGCATCACAAACGGGAGCATTGGCGTGTTCTGCGGCTTCAGCCGGATGATCTGCGAGCCAAAATTGGGAAAGTCCTTGGGACTCGGCGGCTCAAGCTGACCCGACGGGCTGACCTTGTCCGTCGTGTAGCCGGTCATCATCTGGTAAATCGCCGCGGTGTGGTTGAACAGACCGTTCGGCGTGTAGCTCATCGAGCGGATGAGCGTGAACTTGTCGGTGATCTTCGCCAGCCTGGGCAGAACCTCGGTGAACTGGATGCCGGGGACCTTGGTGTCGATCGTCTTGAACACACTGCGGACATTGTCCGGCACATTCGCCTTGGGGTCCCAGAGGTCGATGTGGCTGGGGCCGCCTTGCAGGTAGACCATGATGATGCTCTTGGCCTTGCCCCAACCGGGCCCGCGGCTGGTCTCACCCGCGGCGGCCTGCAATTCGAGCATCGAGCCCAGGCCAAGCCCAAGCAGCCCCGAACCTCCCACTCGCAAAATGTCGCGCCGGGAGACGCCAAGCTCACGATCGCATAAATCCTTCCCCGCGCCCCCAGGAACGCTCAACATCGCACGATCCCCCTGGATTCTCGGTTCTGTACCGCGAGAACGATCTCGGCGTTTTGCTAAACAATTATTGTATCGCCTGGAACATCCCTTGTCTCGCGGAAAAAGTCAATGCTCCGCGCGCCGGCCCCGGGTGTGAGGCTCCGGAGCAACCGAATGCTTAAAACCAACCTCGCGCGGGCATCCGCCCCGCCAGCCCTTGCCTGCTCTATCAGGGAACGCACCCGCGACGCTATAATCCGGCCCCGAAACTGCCACGGAGGTCGAAACAATTGAAGCGTCCGGGAGGGAGTCCGGCATGAGCGCCGCGGAGACTCCTGCCAGTGTCCGAAGCTTGCCCCCTGTGCTGGGACGTCTGTTCTCCGGCACGGTCTGGCTTGCCATTCGCGTGCCGATCCAGGCTGTGCTTGCGCTTTGGACCTTGCGGCTGATCCTCGAAGGTCCCGGCAAGGATCAGCTTGGCGCGTATGGATTTGCCTGGGGCTTTGGTTTTTTCCAGTTTCTCTTTGAGTTCGGCGCCAGCTCCGCGCTGCAGCAGCGAATCTCAAGCGCCTGGACCCAGGGGGACCGCGCCAGCGTTGAGCGATCGATCGCAAGCGGGATGACCTTCTACCTGGCGATGGCGATCTTGCAGGTCGCCGCGCTGCTTTCCGTCGCTTACTTCGCGGTGCCCCACTGCGAATTCGCGGGCAAGGAGCGTGAGTACACCCTGATCGTGCGGCTGATCGCGCTCCAGGCCGTCACGGCTCCGTGTTACGGCATGTCGGTGGTTGTCTCGAGCGTGCTTCAGGCGGCCCGGCGCTATGATTTCGTGCCGCGGTTCGAGGTCCTGATCACGCTCTTGCGCTTCCTGGTGCTGGCCGCGGGGGTGAATGCGGGGACCGATTTCTTCACCATCGTGCTGGTCCAGACGATCGTCCAGGTTGGTCTTGGCCTTGGGCCCGCGCTCTGGGTCATGAATCGCGAGCTTGGTTACCGGCTCCATTTCCGGGGCGCTGGCTGGGAAGATTACAAGGCCCTTTCCCACATCAGCTTCTACATGGCGCTCATCCAGATCAGCGTGGTGATGGCCGACAAGATCGACACCACGATTCTGGGCTTTCTGCTCCCCGATCCGGGTACGGGAATCGCGCAATACAACCTGGTGAGCAAGCCGTTCCTCCAGCTTCGCCAGACGGGCTGGATGCTGGCGTACATGGTCATGCCGGCCGTGGCCAGCCTGGCGGCGGGTCGCGATGAGCACGGCCTCGAGCGCGTGAAGTACGACGGCACGCGTTTGCATCTTGGCTTGCTGCTGCCGATCGGCCTGCTGGCGTGGATCCATGCCGCGCCGTTTCTGTCCATTTGCTTTGGCGACCGCGTGGGGGTCGACGCCGGCGAGCTGGCGCCGTACATGCGGCTTTTTCTGGTGGCAGCGTTGCCGCTTGTGCTCTCGGTGCCGGTGCAAATGTCGATCGGGCTGGGGCGGATCAAGGTAATCGCGATCGCGGCCCTGCTCGGTTCGCTCGTGAACTTACCCATCAGTTGCATCCTCACCGCAAAGCTGGGCATGCCGGGCGTGATCTGGGGGACGGTGCTCACCACCCTGTTTTCCAACCTCATCGCGCCGGGAATCCATGTCTTCCGGGTCATTCCGATCGACTTTCGCACGTTCCTGAAGCGCACTTGCGGCCCGCCGCTCGCCGGGGCCCTGGTGCTCTGCGCTGTGAGCCTCGCGGTCCAGGCCGCGACTCCGGGATGGCTCTCGAGCACGCACCGCGCGCTTGTGCTCGTCGCCCAGCTTACCGCCGGAGTTCTGGCTTACGGCGCCGGATACCTGCTTACTCCTGGCGGCCGTGGGGATGCGCGGCTGCTCGCGGCCAGGTTCCGCCGCTGAGCCATGGCGGCGCTCCACCGGCCTGGCTCAAATCAAGCCAAATTGTCGTTGGACGCCGGCCGCCCACGTAGTCATACTCATGACTCGGAATGAGCCTGGCCCGCGTCCCCCCTATTGGGAGCCCATTCGAACAATGCCCCGTCTCTCGCTAATTGCCGCTTTTGTGCTCGCCCTCGCCTCGAGCCAGGTCCAGGGCCAGGCAACCAAACCCTCGAGTGACACCACGCCGAAGCCCAGCGCCGCGGCCGTGGACGTGAGCGGCGAGACAAAGGCCGTAACAGCCGCGATTCTCACGGAGATCGACCAGCACTCCGAGCTCATGGCCAATATCGAATATCTCTGCGACATGATCGGCCCCCGGCTTACCGGATCGGCGAATTTGCAAAAAGCGAACAGGTGGACCAGGAGCAAATTCGAAGAATATGGGCTCACGAATGCACATCTTGAATCGTGGATGGTCGAGCATTCCTGGACGCGGGGCGAAGCCAGGGGGCGTGTGGTGGTCCCGGTCGAGCAGCGCATCCTGCTCGAATCCGCCGGCTGGAGTCCCGGGACCATGGGCCCCAGGCGTGGGCCGGTGGTCCACGTCAAGGCAGAGTCCGCTGATCAGCTTGCCGCATACAAGGGGAAGCTGCGAGGCGCGTGGGTGATCACGAGGGAAGTGTCGGTGCAGCCTTCTCCCAAGGCGCCTCAGAAGGACCTGGAGTCTGAATACCGCCGCCGGATGCGCGACTACATGCGGCTCCGCGCCTTTCAACCTGTGCTGCGCAAGTTCCTCGTTGAAGAAGGGATCGCCGGCCAGCTCGTGGATTCCAACAAGGAGCATGGACTCGTCAACATGACCGGCGCCACGAGCAACTTCACCATCGCGGAGTTTCCCGAGGCGTTTCTGACGACCGAGTCCTATGGGCTCATCTGGCGGCTGCTCAAGCGCGGGCCGGTCGAAGTTGAAATCACGATGCAAAACACCTACAGCCAGGGTCCGGTCGAGGTCTACAACACGGTCGCCGAGCTCAAGGGAACCGACAAGGCCGACGAGGTGGTCATCATTGGCGGCCACCTGGATAGCTGGGACCTGGGCACGGGCGCCACCGACAACGGCACTGGCACCATGGCGGTGCTGGAAGCGGCCCGGGCGCTCAAGGCCGTGGGGGCCAAGCCGCGGCGGACAATCCGCTTCGTGCTGTTCTCCGGCGAGGAAGAAGGACTGCACGGATCACGCGCCTATGCAAAGGCCCACGAGGCCGAGATGCCGAAGATCGCCGGCGTGCTTGTTCACGACATGGGCACCGGGCGTGTCAAAAGCATTGGATTGCAAGGCCGCTATGACCTGCGCGAGATCGCGGACTCGATCGCCGAACCCTTCAAGGATGTCACGAATCTTGAGGAAATGAGCATGCGGAGCATGTTCGGCACTGATCATCTCTCGTTTCTTCCGTACGGCGTGCCGGCGTTCGCCGTGGTTCAGGATGGCGCAGAGTACCGTAAGACGCACCACACCGAGAGCGACACCTTCGACAAGGTTTACCCCGACGAGGTCAACCAGGGCGCCAAGGTACTTGCCGCCTGGGCCTACAATGTCGCCATGTTGCCCGAGATTCTGCCGCGCAATCCCAAACCGGCCGGACCCGGGCTTTTCGACGCTCCCGAATTCCGCCAACCGCATGAGCAAAAAAAGGACTCCAGGCAACCAGGGAACGGCAGGATCAAGAATACAGCCGCGGCGTTCCTTTCACGTTAAGCCTTGCCTGAATCGTGCACCATCTCGTTAGGGACGATTTCGTTTACGAGCTCAAGGAGTTTCTCGATGCGCGTTCGTAGTCTCTGTTTCACAGCGGCAGCAGCAGCCAGCCTCGTTGTCATGCCGCTGGCCTTCGGCGACGATTACAACGTCGACACCATGCATTCCGGCGTAACCTTTCAGATCTCTCACCTTGGCCTCTCGTGGATTCAGGGCCGATTCAACGAGTACTCCGGCACGTTCTCGATTGATTCGAGCGATCCCGCGAAGTCGTCGTTCAACTTCTCGGTCAAACCTGAAAGCATCGATACCGCGAACGCCAAGCGCGACGAACACCTCAAAAGCCCTGACTTCTTTAATGTGAAGCAGTTTCCCACCATCACCTTCAAGAGTACGAGCGTGAAGGCGGTGAAGGACGGCTACGAGGTCGCGGGCGATCTCACGCTCCATGGCAAGACCGTGGCGACCACGTTCATCCTCAAGGGAGGCCGCTCGGCGGAGTTTCCCAAGGGCGTTCAGCGGACTGGTTACACGAGCCAGTTCGTGATCAAACGCTCCGACTTCGGCGTGGGCCAGCCGACCGAGGCGATCGGCGACGATGTCTACGTGGTCATTAGCTTCGAAGGCGTGAAGAAGTAAGTGATCAACCCCGCGGGCGCTGGTGCTTCTGGACCCGGCTCGCGGGGTTTTTTATGCGCGAAAAGGCGAAAACGATGCCCGATCCCCTTGTGATGTTCAAGGCCATGGCGCTCGCGTTTCTTGCATCCGCGTGCACCTTTTCGCTGCTTGTCTGGCGGAAGCGATCGTCCCCGGCCTGGGTCTCACTCGGTTGGACCGTTGGATTCGCCGCGGGCACTGCGCTTGGACTTTGGCAGATCGGCATCCGCCCTTCGTGGCCGCCGCTCGAGGATCGCGATCGCTTGCTCCTCCTGGTCTTACCCGCCGCGGTTGCCGCTGAATTCGCCGCGATGGTGCTTTCTCGCAAGCCACTCGCGTGGCTTCTCCGCCTGTTTGTACTCGGTCTCTCAGCACGCGTGCTTCTGCATCAATCAAGCTACCTGGCCGACCTCAGCGGACCGGGAACACGCGAATGGTCACCCAGAACCGCGCCTGGGATTCTGGCCGGAATTGCAACCGCCCAGTGCCTGATTATGGTCGCGCTTGACAGGCTTGCAACTCGAGCGCCTGGGGCGTCGCACGCACTTGCGCTTGCGATCACGCTGCTCGGCGCCTCGCTCACGGTGATGCTCTCAGGCTACGCCACGGCGGGTGAAATTGGCCTGTCCCCTGCCCTCGCGGTTGCGGGTGCGGCGATCGCGGCAGGAATCCTGGCGGGACGCACCCCGAGCAGCGCTCCCATCGCCCTTGGCGCCGTCACGCTCAGCGCCTTGCTGGTGATGGGCCGCTTCTTCGGACAGCTCTCTACCACAGCCGCTCTCCTGCTCGCGTTTGCTCCCCTTGCCGCCTGGTTCGGCGAGTTCCCGCCGCTTGCCAGGCTCGGCCCTCGCCCCCGCGCTGGCATCCGGATCGGTCTCGTGACCCTCATCGTCGCCGTCGTGGTAAGTCTCGCCGCACAAAACTTCGCCCAGACCTCGCACGGCCCAGCCCAGAGCCCGACTCCAGAACCCTCGCTCGAGGACTATCTGAACTACGGCAGATAAGCAACCCGCAAAAAATCTCCTCCCCGCTTGCATCGCGGCCAAGTTCTCTCTACACTTGTCCGATATCGGATACTTGTACGAGGCCGGCTGTGTGTGGTCGGCCTTCGGCCAGGCTGACGGTCTTCTCTGGAGGTGGACCATGTTCGGCGGATGGCTGTACCGAAAGCAAAGGCGCCGGCTTGGTCTGGGCGCCATTGCCATTGCAGGCGCCTGGATCGCCTGGAACGAAGCCGAAGTCCCGAGCGCGTTTCGGGGTGTACGTGCGCCCCAGCCAGGCCCGCTGGCGCGCGAAGCAGGGCTCAAGCTTTTTGAGCATGAATGGACTGTTGCCGATACGCTGTCGAAGGGGGACGGTCTTGGCCCCGTCTTCAACGATCGATCCTGCGTCGCCTGCCATTCGCAAGGCGGGATCGGCGGCGGGGGCGGGATCGAGCACAACGTCACGACCTTCGAGGCGCACCCGGTTCCCGGCCGGCCTGAAGTGCAAGGCGGGATCATTCACGCGTTCTCCGTTTCCTCGGATTGCCAGGAAAGCCGGCACAGCCTCAATGATTTCTTCCAGGTTGTGCCGGGCGGGGTGACGATCGTGGGCACGTGTTTCGTACAGAAGCACGATTTCGACCCCGTGCGCTCGGACAGCATCAACTCCACCGCGCTCTTTGGCGCGGGCTGGGTGGATCAGATCACCGATCGGGCGATCACGCACAACGCACGCCTTCGAGCGATGGCATCTCTTGGCCAGGTGATCGGTGGCAATCTCGAAAGCGTTCCCGCGGGCCGAGCACGGATCTTGCCTGACGGCCGCATTGGTAAGTTCGGCTGGAAAGCTCAGTTCGCCACGCTCAAGGAGTTCGTCGCGGCTGCGTGTGCCAATGAGATTGGCCTTGGCAACCCGCTGATGGAGCAGGCCCGGCCGTATGCACACCATGCTACGCAGAAGGTCGAGCGTGATCTGGACGAGCTGCAGTTCCGTTCGCTTGTCGCGTACGTGGGAACCTTGGCGCGTCCGATCGAGGTCATGCCCAGCGATTCCTCAGATCGCATCGAAGCGGAGCGCGGACGTGTGCTCTTCGAGAAGGTGGGCTGCACCGTTTGCCACGTCTCAAGCCTGGGCGGGGTCGACGGTGTCTACAGCGACTTCCTGCTTCACCGGCTGACGAGTTCCGAGGATCTGGGCGGTTATCGCGAAGTGCCTCAGGTTGAGCTTCCCACCGATCACCCACTGGCCGACGAGTGGAAAACGCCGGCGCTTTGGGGCGTGGCCGATAGCGCACCCTATTTCCACGACGGCAAGTCGCCCACACTCCGCGCAGCGATCGATCGCCACCAGGGCGATGCCTCCGCCGTGACAAGGGGGTTCGTCTCATTGTCCGAACGCGACCAGAACGCCGTGATCGCGTTTCTCAGCACGCTCAAGGCGCCTCGGCAAGAAAAGCCCGCGCCACGGAAGCACAATGCTCCGGCGGATTACTTCGCCATGACTCGCTAGCCGGCAACGCGATCCACGACGTCTCTGCACCGCCCCCGCGCCGACGCTCAGGACACAAAGCCCGAGCTTCGGTTGCGGGGGTGTCTCGTCAAGACGATCACGCAGAATCTACGGATGGCCCCAGAGCACAGTGCGTATCCGCACGCTGCCCGTCGACTCCTCCTCCATCAATCCTTCGTGAAACCAGCGCGTCCAGCCCCGCGTACGACGTGACTCCCGACGGACACCGTAAATCTTGCGACGCTTCTTCGGACTCATGGTCGCCTCCGTGGGAAAGAATCAGGGGTGGAAAAGAACTTCCTCCAGAATCTACCGCAAGTGCGATGCCAAACAAGGAGGTGCTCCCATAACCTCTCGCTGAAGGGGGATGACGTCCTTTTCTCGCAACGCAATTCTCCCACTTTTTATGGGACCGCGAAGCCCCTCTCGGCCGCATTTGACGCCGATGCTTCTGTAAGACGTGTGGCGAACCCGCATCAATCCCTCGAAAACGCTGCTTTCCTGGGCATGGGGCGCAGAATTTTGGCAGATGGCCAGATGATTGGATGCGGCGCACGGCTCCTGCAGCAAAACGAGCGCCAGGCTGGCGTCTGGCTTCTTGCTCGATTAAGCTGCCAGGCGCTGGGGATGACCCACGTCAATTCAACCACGAATCTGAATCCTGAGGCGAAGTCATGAAGCGGCTTGCGTTTGGGCTCGTCGTGTCGGCGTGCTTGATCACGGGAAACCTGGTCGCGCGAGCGAGCGAGAAGGATGCCGCGGCCATCGTCGACAAGGCGATCGCTGCCATGGGAGGCGAGGAAAAACTCGCGAAGGTCAAGGCGGCAAGCTGGAAGGCCAAGGGCACGCTCACGTTTCAGGACAACGAGACTGAGTTCACCACCCAGGTGATGATGGGCGGGCTTGACCGCTATCGCTCCGAGTTCGAGAGCGAATTCAACGGCAATCCCTTCAAGGCGGTGACGGTTCTCAGTGGCGAGAAGGTCTGGCGCAAGTTCGGGGACCAGGTGCGCGAGCTGGAACAGAGCGAGGTCAAGAACGAACAATACAACGTTCGCCTCCAGCTTTTGCCGATTTCACTCCACATGCTGAAGGGCAAGGATTACAAGCTCGAGACTGCGGGCGAGGAAAAAATTGCCGACAAGGAAGCCATGGTGGTCAAGGTCACGGCGCCTGGGGGCAGAACCTTCAAGATCTGCTTCGACAAGCAATCGAGCCTGCCTGTCAAGATCGTCGCCGACATCGTGGGATTCCGGGGCGATGAGTTCACCCAGGAGACTTACTACACCGCCTACAAGGAATTCGACGGCATCAAGCGGCCCTCGAAGTATGAAAGCCGCCGCGACGGCAACAAGTTCATCGAGTTCGAAGTCATCGAATTCAAGGTGCTCGACAAGCTCCCCGACAGCACGTTTGAAGCACCCAAGTGACCAACCATCCGCGAGCGCTGGGCTCGATCGGCCAGGCACATCCGCATGGCTGATCGAGACCCTTCGCGTTCGCCCTCACGCCGGGCCGTCGGCATTCGCCTGACTTCTTGCCTCAGCCATGAGTCTGCAAGCGCATGGCGTACTCGTTGGTGCCGTGCACTGGCTTGATCACCAGCATCCCCGCGCTGGCCACATCCGAAAAGTGGCCCGAGCCCGCGACGATCTTGTAGCGATAGACATTGCTCGTCGAACCTGCGATGCCAAGCTCGATTGCTCCTTTTGGGCCAATGAGCGTGAGCGTCGACCCACTCAGGTTGAGCCGCCCACCCACGGGTATGAATGGATCCGCCAGCGCAAACGAGCCCCGGGCAAGTCCAAGCGATCCCATCCGGCCCACCACGGTAAACGACGTTGCGGTGAACCCATTCAAGCTAGCAGACCCCACGAGCGACCCACGCAGAACCCCATTCGTATTGATATGCCTGGGACGCCTTGCCAGGATGTGTCGGGCAGGATCGTGAAACCCCGCCGAAAGCAAAACCTTCTCCTCCATGCACTCGATTTCGAGCGCCCTGCGCCGGGTTCGACTCACGGTTCACCTCCCTGTTGACGACCGAGCCGATGGTTCACCCTGAGGGTGGAGCTCGATGTATAGCACAGTTTGCCAGTTCTGAGGAGACGGGATTATTTGCGTTATTGTGGGAAAAGAGATCGAATTTGCGGGCAAAGGCGTTCTCCCTGCCCGTGCCGATGAGGCTGCCGCATCATGAGCTATGCGATTCAGCCGCTTGGCGAGGCCGACCTGGCGGAGCTGAGCCAGTTTCTTACGGCGGGATTCAAGGCCCCTCACGAGGCGGATTTCGCGGCGGTTGACGTGCTGCGGTGGAAGTATTTGGAGAGCCCAGGGCCGAATTCCAACACAATTCGGCCCGCGAGTTATGTCGCCCGCGACCCACAAGGGCGGATTGTCGGGCATATCGGGATCTGCCGCACGGCGTTCGAAGGTGCGCTTCTGGCGGCAACAGGCGTGGAGACGATCCATATCATCGACTGGCTTGGCTCCGCGGAGCACCGGGCTGTCGGAACCGCACTCATGCGGAAGGCCCATCAGGGTGTACCAACTCAGTTCGGCATGGGCGTCAGCCCCAGCGCGCTTGTCGTGGGCGAGCGGATTGGGTACGAGCTCCGGGCACAGGTTCCTGTCTACGTACGCGTTCTTCGAACGGGTTACTGGATGCGAATGGGTGCGGATCCAACCTTGCGCAAACTCGCACGCATGACCCGCGATGTTCTCTGGCGGATGACGCACCAACCGGGCCGCACCGCGATCAAGCTCCAGCTCGAGCCAATCTCATCCTTTGGCCCCGAGATTGTGCCCATCGTGCAGCGGGCAAGCGCCGAAACCATCTTCACCTCCCGCAACCCAGGGCGTTTGAGTGCTCTGCTTCGCTTCCCAAGACAGTCCATGACCGGTTGGCAAATCCTGGACACCCAGGGGCAGCTCCGCGGCTTTGCGATCACGAATGTGATCTCCACGGATCATGGACGCACCCGCACCGGGAAGGTCGTCGATCTCGTGCTCGATTCGAATGGCGCCGCGCTCTGGCATGCGGCGTTCCGACTGCTCACGCGGGCGCTCGAGAAACAGGGCGCGGATCTGGTGCTTGCTTATGCGAGTACGCCCTGGTCTGAACAGGCCCTCAAGCAGGCCGGGTTTCTCAGCCGTTACACGGTCAAGTTTCATATTCGAGACCGGGCGGGGCTAATCCCCCGCGGGGCTCACTTTCACCTGACTCCTCTCGAGGGGGATTACGCGTACACTTGAGCTCCAGCCCGGCCGTCGCGTGCGGAGCGGCAACCTGGCCGGGCGATGCGAGAGCGCTCATCAATGGCGAAGATTGGCTGGTTAAGCGCGGTTCCCAACAAACGGGCGGGCCTGGCACGCGTGCTCACTCACCTGGGCGTCACGCGTTTGCTCGAGCTCGCCGCCGCGCGCAAGCCCGGCCTGGCTGTTCTCACCTACCATCGCATTGCCGAGCCGGCGACGAACCCATTCTACGACCATGTGGTCTCCGCAACCCCAGCGCAATTCCGCCGCCAGGTCGCGTGGCTCAAATCACACTTCGAGTGCCCCAGTCTCGACGAGGTGCTTGATCACATCCAGGCCGGCCGAGCCTGGCAGCGGCCTGCCGTGCTCATCACCTTTGATGACGGCTGCCGGGATAACCATGAAATCGCCGCGCCCATTCTCGCCGAGGCAAAGATGCCGGCCGTCTTCTTCCTGGTCTCGGGGTTTCTTGAAGCTCCTCGCCTCCCCTGGTGGGATGAAGCGGCCTACCTCATCAAGCACACGCGGGTTTCGCGGATCACACTCGAATCCAGGGCGCCATCCCCCCTGGTTCTTGATCTCGAGGCCACGCCCCGCGACCAGGCGATCATGGCGGTTGTACGCAGAGTCCTCGACGCTCATATCGCGGACCCAGGCGCGGTCCTCGACCCGCTGCGAGCCCAGGCGGAAGTCACTATTGATCAACATATGCTTGCTAGTTCACTTTTTATGAACTGGGAACAGGCGGCCGACCTGCGGCGATGCTCAGCGGAATTTGCGATCGGCTCGCACAGCCATACTCATCCCCGGCTCGCCGCGCTCCTCGAGGATCAGCAACGTCGCGAGCTCGTTGAGTCGAAGCGGCTTCTCGAGGAGCGGCTGGGAATCACCGCCTGCGCGGTTGCTTATCCGTATGGCGGTCCAGGCGCGTTTTCGGATCGGACGCGGCAACTGGCCCAGCAGGCGGGATACCGGCTGGGTTTCTCGGCCCTGGCGGGGTGGAATCGCATTCCCGCTCAGGACTGCTTTGCGCTCACCCGGTTTAACGTGGGGCTGGGCGATGATTCTTGCCTGCTCAGAAACCGGCTGGCGCTTGATGCGGCGATGGGTCGATCGTTCCTCTAACGCGTGCGCGTGGGGCGCGGCGATTGACGGTGTTCCACGCCTGCCGTTACGATCGGCCAGAAGAAACAACACTGGAACAAGACGAGGGCTTCGGACAGGCCGATGCAGATTCTTCTCACCAATGACGACGGCGTCTTCGCGCCTGGGCTCAGGGCGCTCCGCAAGGAGCTGCTCCGGCTTGGCGAGGTCACCGTTGTGGCGCCCGCGATGGAACAGAGCGGCGTGGGGCACTCGATCACGCTCCTTTCGCCCATGGTTGTCAAGCAAGTGGACGACGACGACGGCACGACCCTGGGCTGGATGGTCGAGGGAAGCCCCGCCGATAGCGTGAAGCTGGGGATCTGCGAACTCTTGCCGCGCCCCCCTGACCTCATCGTGTCCGGGATCAACTCCGGCTCCAACGCCGGCATCAATGTGCTCTACTCGGGCACGGTGGCCGCGGCGATCGAGGGCGCCTTCTTCAAGATCACCTCGATTGCCGTCTCGCTTGAGCTTTCCGAGCATTTCGACTATCGCCACGCCGCGGTTCACGCCGTGCGCGTGATTGAGAAAATCCTGGCCAATCGACCCCCCAACGGCTCCCTTTACAACGTCAATCTGCCCGCCCATTCCCGGGGCGAACCCCGAGGAGTGCGCGTCGTACCCATGGGGCTGGGACGCTACGGCGAGGGATTCGAACGCAGGCAGGACCCCCGCGGCAGAACCTATTACTGGATGACTTACGACCCCCCCTATCACCTCGAAGGCCCAGAGACCGACGTCACCAGCCTCTGCGAGGGATACATCACCGTTACGCCCCTGCATTTCGACCTCACGAAGTACGACGAGATTCGCCAGGTCGCCGCCTGGAAATGGGACTAGGCCGCTGCACCACGTTTGCTGGGAGATCGCGCCATGTCGACCCTCCGTCTCGCGCTCAGGCCAGGCCGCAAGCCGTTCGCTTCCCCCGCGCCTGGTGCATGCCTGCTCCTGGCCGCCATTGTGCTGGCGGGCTGTGAAGAGGAGCGGCATGTCGGTTCCAGCACGCGCAAAACTCAGGCCAAACCCACCGATTCCGGGCCAATCATCGGCCGCCGCACCCAGGATGTCCGCAACGCCGCCGTTGAACTCAAAAAAGGAGGCGAGGTCGCATCGACCAGGATCGTCGCACGCGACCCCATCACACTCACCGGCAATGCCTATTCCTCCATCATCGGCCAGGCCTCGATCCTGTCGATCCAGCACGCCCTCGACCTCTACCGCGCCACGAATGACCGCTATCCCAGGGATTACGACGAATTCATGGCCGAAATCATCAAGGCCAACAACATCGCCTTGCCCGTGCTTCCCCCGTATCAGAAATACGGCTACGACGAAAACGAGCACAAGCTCATCATCATCGAGTATCCAGCCGAAAAGAACGCCCCTGCCCCTCGCTAAATCTGGTCCCGAGAATCCTTAACGTCCAAAACCCCCGCCCCCGCGAGGGAACCGGCCAAAACCCGCCGGCGACAGACCAAGCCCACGCAGCCCCGAAAGCGCGCTAATCCGGTTCACTTTCCACACCCCCGGGCTCGTTTCCTCGAAGCCCAGCGACCACGACGAATTCGCCGTGCCCACGTTCATCGTCGCCACCGAGGTATCGAGCGACCCCTTGGCGAAGACCTGAAACAACGCCGTTCCCCGCCGCGTCTGGACCCCGTGCTTGGTTTCCAGATTGCTCACGCGGACAAAGTCAAACCTGGCTCGGCCAAGCTGTGATCGAATCAGCTCACGCGTGCCTTCGCCAGAAATCGCCGCCTCTCCCTGCATGAACTGAACGTCCTTCGTCAGGTGCTCGAGCACTGCCTCGACATTCGACGCCGCGACCGCATCCCGCAGCTCATAAACCACGCGCTCGATGCGCTCGTTATCAGTCACCCACAGCCATTCGACGAGCAACACCACTCCGGCAATCCCCAGGCATACGCTCGCTCGCACCAGGTATTTCCCCTGCCCCGTCAGCTTGAGGGCGACCAGAAATCCCACGGCGAGAAGGCCAAGACCGCCCACAATCCCCCAGGGGTCTTCAGAAAGGAACGTCATCGAGATCCCCTCCTCACTCGACTGGCTGCCACGATCCGGGCGCCCGCCCACTACGACATGTGTCCTACGAATGCATTCTATGCAGGTCGAACTGCTTGAAAAGGGGTCAAGCGCGAAAGCCAGGAGATTCTCGGGTGATTCCGTTACTTGGGCGCCGGCCTGGGCTGTGGCGGTGGAGCGTTCTCGGCCGGAGCGGCCTTGGGTGCGCCCGGCAACGGTGCCGCGGGCGCGGCCGCGGCCGCGGGGACAGCCTTGGCCGCCACGCCCTTGCCGGCTTCCTCCTTGCGGGCGGAGCTGGCCGCCTTGGTGACAACGTGGATCTCGCCGTAGCCCACGGGGGTGAGGTTATAACGCGGTTCCCATTCCACCGCACGATTCTTGAGGCTTGTATCCAGGAAGCGCATCACCGCGACCGCGGCCTTGGGCTCGAGCCGTAAGAGTTTGTAGCCCTGAAGGGAAGACGGAAAGAGCTCAACCTTGTTCAAGCGGCTGCGCTCCACACGGGCGCGAATCGATTGCACCGCGTCCCTGGATGCCTTGTCGCGATCGCCCGCGACAAGAAACAGCGGAACGCGCGGCGTCAGCGCCCCAACCAGGTGCCCGAGCACAAAACCAAACCCTTCCGGTCTGGGCGAAAGCAAGACAAGGGCGTTCACATCGCTCGAGCGGCCTTCCGAGGTCACCGCGGCGCCCGGCTGGACAGCCCACGCCGCCACCATGTTCGCGGATGATCCCAGCGCGACAATGCCCAGCTTCATCAAGTTCAGGTCGCCGCGATTGTGGCGATCCACCAGAAAGAAATAGGCCGCCTGCAAGTCCTCGAAGTAAAGCGGCCGTTCCTGAGGCGTCAGCGCCCTGCGGACGTTTTGTCCCTGCCCGCGCAGGTCAAACGAAAGCACCGCGAAGCCCTGAGCCTGGAGATGTTCCGCAAGCCCCTGGCCTTTCAGGTCGAGAATCGCGTCCTCGAAGTCCTTGCGCGAGCGGCCTGGTTCGTGGACGAGCATCACGACAGGGGCGGACGAACCAGACCTGGCCGGATAGTACGAGGCGGCAAGCGGAGTGCCGTCATACGAGCGCAGGCGGAACATGTAGTGCAGGGAGGCCGTTCCCGTTTTCTTGGCAACCGCGGCCGCCAGGGGATCCGCGGCGTCCGGGCGCGGCTTCTTGAGCGGCGCCCCCACGAGCGGGGGGGGTGGCGCTTCCCGGTTCGCCTTGCGCGGCTCCCTCTTTTGCCGCTGCACCTGCCCACCGGCAATGCTCGCCAGCACGATCATCGAAATCGCGCTCGTGATCAGTGCCGTCCACCGCGATTTGCGTCCCGCTCGCATCGCGATCTCTCCCGTTCGCTGCGTCTCATTGGTCGAGACTCGGCCAAAACGCCACCTGCTAAAAGAATATCCTAGATTCGCTCCCATCGCCCGGATAGATAAGAACTTTGCGCGTTTGTGCACATCCAGGCCGACCCACTCGCCGCGCTGAACCCCATTTCTGTGCGGCCGCCGGAGCCCTACACTGGCGCACATTCTGACGTACCGGGGAGTCTCAAGATCAGACGCAAGAAGGGCTGGCTCGCCATGGCCGAACAATCGACACAACCGGATCGCAGAGCCTTCCTCGGCGGAGCCCTTGCCGCCGTGGCGTCGAGCACGCTTGCCGCCAGCCGCACAGGCGCTGCGCACCAGGCCGGCCCGGAGCAAGAAGCACGCGCCTTCCTCAAGCAATACACCCAGGGCTGGCTCCCCCTGGAAAAAGCCGCCAACGAGGCAAGTTGGACCGCACTCACCGATGTCTCCGAAACGCACACGCAAACCCAGGCCGAGCGCAATCTGGACCTCTCGAGGTATGTCGGCCAGCCGGAATTCATTCAAACGCTGAACCGGTTGCTCGCAGTCAGGGACAAGCTCGAGCCGATTACCGTGCGCCAGCTTGAGAAAGCCCGCCTGCGCGCGGCCGAAGCGCCCGGAACCAGGCCCGAACTGGTTGAAGCCCGGGCGCGGGCAGAGGCAGAGCAATCCGCTGCCCAGGATGGATATCGATTCCTCATCAACCGCAAGGGAACGCAAACGCACGTCTCCGCGAATCAGATCGACCAGATCCTCATTGAGTCGCGCGAACTCGACGAACGGCTCGCCGCCTGGAATGCCGCCAAGGCCATCGGCGCCCCGCTCCGCCCCGGGTTGCTCAAGCTCCGCCACCTGCGAAACACCCTCGCCCAGGCCATGGGCTTCACCGATTTCTTCGCCCTTCAGGTCGCGGATTATGGCCTCACTGTCCCCGAGATGCTTGCCATCTGTGATACGCTCGTCGCCGACGTCGAACCCCTCTACAAGCAGCTTCACGCCTGGGCCGGACGCGTCCTCGCCGATCGCTACCACGCCACACTCCCAGACGACGGCAAAATCCCCGCTCACTGGCTCCCCAATCGCTGGGGACAAAACTGGCCCCAGCTCGTCTCCGGCATCGACATGGACGCCCCATTCAAGGGACGGCCCAAAGAATACATTCCGCAGCAGGCCGAACGCTTCTATCAGTCCCTCGGCTTCCCCAAACTCCCCGACTCGTTTTGGAAGAAATCCGACCTCTATCCAGTGGACGCAGGTTCATCAAGGCGTAAGAACAGCCACGCAAGCGCATGGCATATCGACCTGGAAGCCGACGTCCGCAGCCTCATGTCGATCGAGCCGGACAGCCGCTGGTTCACAACCGCTCATCATGAACTGGGGCATATCTACTATGACCTGAGCTACGCAACGCCCCGCGTGCCTTACTTGCTCCGCGCCGGAGCCAATCGTGCCTTCCACGAGGGCATTGGCGATTTGATCAGTCTCGCTGCAAGCCAGCGGCCGTACCTCAAGCAGGTCGGGCTGCTCGATCCGGCGGCCGAAAAGGCGGACCCGATCTCATTTCTGCTCGACGCAGCGCTTGATGGCGCTTCCGTTGTCTTTATTCCCTTCTCCGCGGGCGTAATGACCCACTTCGAGCACGACTTCTACGCAGGTGCGATTCCCGATGATCAACTGAACGCCGCCTGGTGGAAGCTTGCTGCACGCTACCAGGGCATGGCGCCGCCCGGCGACCGACCCGAAACGCTCTGCGACCCAGCCACCAAAACACATATCAACGATGACCCCGCGCAGTATTACGACTACGCGATCGGTACGGCGATCAAATTCCAGCTCCACGACCACATCACGCGCGTGATCCTCAAGCAGGATCCCCACAATTGCAATTACTACGGCGATCGGCGGGTCGGAGAATTCCTCCGCGGCATCTTCGCCCTGGGCGCGACCCGGGACTGGAACTCCGTCTTGCTCGAGGCAACCGGTCAAAAGCTCTCAGCCCGGGCCATCACCACTTACTTTGATCCCCTGGCACACTGGCTCAAGAAGCAAAACGAAGGGCATCGCGTGGGTTGGACGTGATCAATGGGGCGCTGGGGCCGAGGCACGGTTCACCTTGGGATCCAGACGCCGAAGACTGCCCAGGCTCTCGACCACATTCTGATCCCGCTCGTGCAGCACCGCGATTTCCTTCTGAAGTTGCTGGATTCTGGCCGATGCACGCGCTTGCTCCGCGCGCCGGGCCAGTCGGGCACGCTCCGCCTCAAAGGCACGCGATTCCTCCTCCTGACGCGCCAGCCGCTCCGCCACCCGGGCACGCTCGCGATCGGCGGACCATTTCCAGGTCAAACCCCCCGCTCCAGCCGCCAGGGCACAACCCAGCACCCCGAGCACAACCCACCACACTCCCAGATTCCTCTTTTTCACATTTGCATCCATGCCACAATTCTCCCTCGATCGACCCTTCTCACCTCAGCGCTCGGGCTGAGACATCGACCAGAAAGGGCTCCCAGCCGCTGGCACTCAGACCAGCCCGCCGGGATGATACTTTTCCTTCCTCACCGGTCCATCCCAACTCACCAGGGAAGAGGTGAGGCACGAAGACGTGAGGCACGAATGCCCCGGATTCACCTGTGATTCGGTTCGCTCCGCGGGCGCGATGGGTTCGGTCCGTACTCGACGGTTCTCCTTTTATGAAATCATGTTACAGAGAGCCCTGGCTCGATTTTGCGCAGCGGTTGTTGCCTCATTTTCTGACACGTCTGGGTTCGACTTCTGACGCGCCTGGGTTCGCTTCGCGGGCTGCCGAAACGGCACCCTCGAGCCACACGAGCACGACGCGCGCTCGTGGGTACGTTCGTGTCGGGTCCACCCTGACGGCCCTGGCCCAGCCGGTCGAAATACGAGCACGCAGCGCGAGCAAGTGCGTGCATTCGTGCCAGGTCCGCCACTCAACGCCGCTTCGTCGGCGCGGAAACAACACCCTCGACCGCACCCCCGATACGAGCACGCCGCGCAAGCAAGTGCGTGCATTCGTGCCAGGTCCGTCTCTCAACGCTGGCGCCCTGCCGGTCACGCTTTTTCCGCGCGATGGGTTCGGTTCGCGCAGGCGCAATGGGTTCGGTTCGCACGGGTGCAATGGGTTCGGTTCGTAATCGACGGTTCTCCTTTACTGGCTTCATATTACGGATCGCCCTGGCTCAATTCTGCGCAGCGGTTGTGGCCACATTTTCTGATGCGCCTGGGTTCGATTTCTGGCGTGCGTTGGGTTCGGTTTCTGGCGCGGAAACAACGCCCTCGACAGCGCTGCCGATACGAGCACGCCGCGCGAGCAAGTGCGTGCATTCGTGCCCGGTCCGCCCTTCAACGCCGGCGCCCAGCCGGTGACAAAACGAACACGAACCGCCGGCCAGGTGCTCAGAACCGCCCCGCATCTGGCTTTTCGGGTTGATCGACTCGGGAATCGCCGAGGTGCTTTGCGTGAGTCGTGAAGGGTGGAGGACGAACGGCTCAGACGCCGTTCCAGGTTCTTCTCATCCTGAATCTAACGCGCGTTGGTTCGGGTCGAATCAAGAATCTCCCAATTCCTGCTCGATGGGATTTGACTCTGCAAGGATTGCGGGTCGTCGCGAACATCCCAATCATGACGCCCGGTGACACATCCTGATGCCCGGGCCTTCCCACCTCGGCCAGCGGCGTTCGCTTCCATACAACACTGCGCAATGGCATGTGTAGTAATGCGACCGCCAGGGCGGACAGGGTATCTGGGTTGGGACACACTCGCTTGCGCGTCGTGCTCGTATTTCACGTAAGACAGGCGTGGTCATTCCGCGGAGGCAGTCACGATGGACCGGGCGCAAAGACGCACGAGCGGACGCTTCGTGCTCGGATTGGTCGCGGTCGTATCGC
>DAIDHX010000128.1 GCA_027451885.1 Planctomycetales bacterium | reverse complement strand
TCGAGCACGGCGAGCGCGCGGCGGGCGACCTCGAATTCGGGGCGCATCTCGAGCGCCTTTTGATACTGCACCCGCGCGAGATCAGGATGCCCGGTCGCCGCCAGCAGGTAGCCGAGATTCGCCAGACCCGCCGCATCGCCGCCGGCGCGGCTCAGATACGGCAGGGCTTCCTCCGTTCGCCCCGATGCCGCCAGCGCCAGGCCGAGATTGACATTCACTCGCACATCGTCGGGCGCGAGCCTGGCCGCGGTCCGCAGCGCGCGTTCGGAATCCGCCAGGCGGTCCTGCATGTAATAGCTGTAGCCGACGTCGTTCCAGATGCGGGGATCCCTGGGTGCGAGCTTGAGCGCCTTTTTATAGTGAACATCGGCAAGCGGAAATCTGCCAATGTGATCATATGTAGATGCGATTTTTCGTTCAGCGAGGGCTTCATCGGCGGCGGTAAGCCCCCCCTTGCGCCCCTGGCTGACGGCGAGTGCTTCCTGGTATTCGCCGAGTGCGGCTTCGTAATTGCCCTGGTATTCGAAGATGCGGCCGAAGTCGAGTCGTACCTGGTAGCGCTGGCGTTCGGTGGGATTGGCGTGGAAGGCGGTCTGGGGATCGGAGGGGAGGGCCGGCGGCGGGGCCTGGGGTTGTTGCTGAGCGGGGGTCTGGGCGGGAGTCTGCGGCTGGGCGTTTTGCTCCGGCGGGCGCATGGAGCTGGGCTTCGTCATGGTGCAGCCGGAGACGCCTGCCGCGGCCAGGATCGCGCACGACAACCCCTGCCGCAGGGTGATCCGCGAAGGCAGGCCCGACTTGCGTGTCATGCGAGTGATCATCCTAGCGTACTCCCGTCGATGCCGACTCGATCGGCGACAGAGGGAAACCCATCGACGCCCCCTGGCTGCGCATGAGCTGGTTGTTGTAATAGTTCACGCTCTCCGCGCCCTGGCCGCCGGGATAACCCGATGGCCCAACGACGACCCGTTCCGGCGGCACCGACTTGCCGAAGCGGTCGAGCGTGGCCAGGATCATTTTGCGTCGGCCCTCGGCGAGCTCGGGATGTTCGGGGGTCCATTCGATCACGATCGGTCCCGGCCAGGAGGCGATCCTGGCGAACATGATGTTGAACCGCGATGCGCCGTTGGGCGACCAGAGGGTGGAATTGGGCAGAAAATCGGTGCGATAGAGCGTGAACCGGTGCTGATCGGCCTTTGAGACCTGGACGGACATTTGTTCGACGAGGTAATGGCCGAGCCTGGGCTCGACGAAGGTTTCGGGGTAGCCGACGAACTTATCCTGGAAGGTATGCGCGCCTTTATGGAGAGTCCTGTGGATGAAGCCCTTGCGTGGGCAGGGAGCGGGGGGATGCCTGGGCTCGTCCTGGGCGTGGAGGACGCCTGGAACTCCGGCCAGGATCAAGCCGGCGAGTGGTTTCCAGGACGGTCGGATCAATCGTTCGCGAGCCATGACGTGGCCTCCTGAGCCCGGCGCGGCCGGGTCGATCGCTGCCTGTGGGGGTCAGTCGGCGTAACCGTGCGGGCCGACCACCCATTGCTGTTCACTGCGGAAATGCCGCATCAGGTTGAGCGGGTCCTGCTCCGCCTTGGTCGCGCGGAACTCGCGGCCCAGCTTGCCTTCGATCCGGCCCAGAAAGTAGAACTCGGCATCGGTGGGGGAAAAGACCCGGTCGCCGGGCGCCTCGGTAACCTCGTTTTTCTCGAGCGGGGCCACAAGCTCGGGCGTCACCAGAACGACCGTCTCGGTCTCGATCACTTCATGCTGATTTGCGCTGAACCACCCGCCCACGATCGGGATATCGCCCAGTCCTGGGATTCGCGTCGTGAACGCGTTGGTGGTTTGCTGGAGCAAGCCGGCGATGGCCAGCGTTTGCCCCTCGCGGAGCTCGACCACGGTTCGCGCGCTTCGCTCGTCGATCGAGGGCACATTGCCCGTGCCAACCGTTGTGCCCTGGGCAAAGTTGAGCTGGCTGATCACGGGCTCGACATCGAGCCGAATGACGTCGTTCGGCAGAATCTGGGGTAAGAAGGTCAGGATCGTGCCAAAGCGCTGGAACTGCACGGTCACGACCGCGGTACCGCCCGGGATGCTCGAGCTCTGCGGCACGGGGAACGGGAACAGACCGCCGACCAGGAACCTGGCCGGTTCACCGTCAAGCGCGACCAGGTTCGGCTCCGCCAGAATCTTGGCCAGCGTATTCGAGCGCAGGGCGTCGATGAACAAGGAAAACGCGCCGGCGTCAAACACACCAAACAGAGGCGCAGTGCCCGTGGGAGTGAAGCTTCCAAAGGCGTTGAGATTCGATTGAATCGGCTGGAGCACCCCCTTGGGACCCGTCGCCTGGGTACGGCTGATGTTGGTCGAGAGGTTGAGCTGGCCGTTGTTACCGACGGCGGAGCCGAGGATTGACTGCCCCTTGGCGTAGAGCCAGCTTACCCCGATATTGCGCGTGGCCTGGCGGTTGATCTCAGCGATCTTCACGTGTAGCAGGACTTGCCGAGGTCCGGGGACGTTAATGCGGTTGATGATCACAAAGCCGCGATTGCCGCCGCCGCCGCCGCCGCCACCTCCTCCACCACCGCCGCCGCCGCTCATTCCACCACCGCCGCCGCCGCCCATTCCACCGCCGCCGCCGCCGCTCATTCCACCGCCGCCGCCGCCGCCGCCGGCGCCACCCGCTCCACCACCGCCGCCGCGGAACGACTGCGACATCATGAGGCTCATCTGCACGAGCTGGACGATATCCGAGACCGTCTTCGAATCAGGCGCCTGGCCGTCAAGAATGAGCTGCGGGCCAATTTGCCGCACCTTGATCTGAGCGCCCGGGAATCCCTGCAAAATGCGTGTCTCCAGCTCGCGCGTATCGAGCGTCACACGCACCAGGAACGTGACCGGCCGATTCGATTCGTCCCAGATCGTCAGCGTGGTTGTGCCGAACATTTTGCCATAAAGATTCAACAGCCTGAGGCCGGGCTGGTCGTTATAGAGCTCAACGTCGGCGATCATGGGGTTTGCAATCATGATCCGCACAGGATCGCGGCGAAGCTGAATGATCTTGGACTGAGCCTCGGCGAGGCTGATCTCGGCCTCGGGGTCGTGGACGAGGTCGATCACATTGGCGACGTCGTCGCTGACCTGCTCGGGGGAGCGTTTGGGGGCGAGCCCGGGCGGGGCATTGGGGACGAGACCGGTGAGATCGCGATTGAAGCGAATGACGTGGGGCGCGTCGGGTGTTTCCTTGCTTCCTGGCTGCATGACCGGTTCAAGCGGGATCACGCGGGGAACAGACTCTGGCTGTCCCGGCGGCCTGGGTGTGGGGGGTTTGGGCGAGTTTTGAGTGAACTCGAGCCGCTCGAAGACCACCTGCCTGCCTTGGGGCTGAACCGCGCCTGAGGACGAGGGAGGCAGAACGTTAACGACCTGCGAGCCTGCTGCTTGCCTGAGCGGCTCCTGGGCAGCGGCGATTCCAGGGGCCAGCGCAGCCGCAACGAACCACCAGGATGCCCGGCTCTGGCGCTTGTCCTCGCGCTGGTCGCCGCGAGTCGGTCGCATCGCTCTACGTGGAGTTCTTGGATACACGTCAGGTCACCCTCACCAGGCGTGAGACGCAGGCGATGCGCCCGGGGCGCTTCGCCTTCGACTCAGTCCCGCACGTCTGCTCGTCCCGGCGGGACAAACCACGTCGCGCCGGGATTTTGTAAGAAATCATCGATCCCGATCGCGGCAGGCGCTCGGATCACGCGCGATTCACCGCATGTGCCGCCGGCGCCAATTCGTCGGATCGTGCAGGTTCCATGGGTAAATCGGCACAGCCGGAAGGGCTCTTCAAAATTAAGCGGGCTTTCGGGCTCGCGCACGACCCGGCTTGCCCAGGACGCGGCCTTCATCGCAAGATATGACGGCTGTATCGGTTGTTCCGAAGCGTGCGAGGAAAAGGTGGTGGTCGGAATGAAGCGGCAGGCATTTGCGATCGAGGCGCTCGATCGCGCTCTTGGGGGCGGATTGGTCCCGGGCACCTTGACCGTGATCGCAGGGGCGACGGGGGTGGGAAAAAGCCAGCTTGGCGTGCTCTGGGCGAGCGCAGGGCTGAGTGTGGAAGGCCGCCGCGGCGTCATCTGCGACCTGACAAGCCGGGGTGACTCGCAAAACCACGCCGACTATGCCCAACGACTCTGCGGTTGGAAGCTGACGGAGTTCCCCGCTGGCGACGGCCTGCTCTTCGACCGAGCCTGGGATCCCGACCGCATCCCGGGCGATTTTCTCCGGCCCATCGAGCGTGCAGGCAAGCGCGTCACCCGCGCGGATCTCACCCCTGACGAATGGCATGAATGGCAGGCTGCGCTGGCGCGGCTCTATCGCAGCGCCACCGGCTTTTTCTACCAGCATTTCGCAAGTGGTTGCAGACGCGTGGTTTTTGACGGACTCGAGCCGGCCCAGGCGATGAGCGAATCGGTTCAGTTCAACCTCTTCGAGTATCTGTACCACCACGCGATCCATAACGACGCGGAGTGGACGGCCAGGGAATGGCTGCGGGAGCGATTTCGCGACAATCAGGCCGAGGTCGCCCGCCGGCTTTACGACCACAATTCCATTGGCTGCCTCTATCTGCACACCACGGAAGAGGTCATGCTGGACGCGCTGATCGCCCGGCCGATCGTGCAGGGCGATGTCTTCGCCGGGGCGAATACCATCATGGTCATGGGCCGCACGCGCACCGAGCGTGGCTACGGCCGAGGGCTGGCGATTCTCAAGCACCGCGGCAGCGCCTGCTCCGAGGAAATCCTGCCGTATCGGATCGCGGAGTCGGGGTTTGAGTTCCTTTGAGTGCTCCGCGAGCGCGTGCGATCGACCACGTTCAACGAGGGTCTAGCCGTGGCCATAGCGATCGATCTTTCTGGCAGAAAAGCAGTTGTGACTGGCGGCGGACGCGGAATTGGGGCTGCCGCCGCGCGTGCGCTGCACGCCGCGGGCGCCCAGGTCGCGATCAATTACCCAGAGCTTCCCGGCGATCCCGCTCCTGATGAAGCGCACGCGCTCGCCGCCGAGCTCGAAACAGCCCGCGCTGGGTCGACTCTGCTGGCACCAGGAAATGTGGCGGATGCGGATCAGGTCGCGGCGATGATGGCCCAGGTTTCAAGAACCTGGGGCGCGATCGACATCCTGGTTAACAACGCCGGTATTCTTCGCGATCGATCGATCGCCAAAATGGACGCGTCGGAATGGAAAAGCGTGATTGATGTCAATCTCGGCGGCGTCTTTCTGTGCTGCAAGCATGGGCTTGCGGTCATGAACGACGGCGGTTCGATTGTGAATGTCTCGAGCCTCTCCGCGCGCAAGGGATTCCATGGCCAGTCGAATTACGCCGCGAGCAAGGCCGGGGTTGCCGCGCTCACACGGGTGCTGGCGCGGGAGTGCGCAGGGCGTGGGATACGGGTGAACGCCGTGGCCCCTGGGGTCATCGATACGGCGATGGTTGCGAAGGTCGCGCCTCGCGCCCGGGAGGAGCTCGCGCGCGCGATCGCTCTCGGCCGGCTCGGCGAACCGGGCGAGGTCGCCGCCGCGATCCTGTTTCTTTGCTCGCCGCTTGCAAGCTACGTCACCGGCGCAGTGCTCGAAGTCGACGGCGGATATCTGTAGCCCTGTGTCTCTTGGTTTGCGCGTCGCGAGCGTCCGATCGATCGGCTAGGATGGCTCTGCTTTTCCTGTTGAATCATTTCAAAGTGTTACGAGCTTGGGGGATGCGATGGACCAGGAGCAGCCCGGGAAGCCACGCAACGGCTCAACCGAGCCCGAGATCGCCGCGGCCGAATGGCTCTTGAAGGAAGATGACAAGCCGCAGACGCCTGCCCAGACCCCAGACGCAGCCGGGCCGAGTGGCGAGGTCTTCGACCTGGCGGACAGCTCGTCCAGCGACTGGAATCTCCCGCATCCAGTGAGCGTGACGCCGGGCGTATCCCGGCCGAAACCAGCGACCGTGAGCACGCCCGCCGACCCCTCCGCGCTCGTTCCCGAGATCTGGAGCCGGGTTGGGGAATGGGGGCCGAATCTGCTCCTCCTGGGCGGATGGGGAGCGTTCGTTGCCGGAGTGATCTACGTGGCCGTGGGCCAGGAAATGTACAGCCTGGCGTCGCTCATGCTTCTGGTTGGCCTGGGGGTGGCCGCGGTCCTTTCGTATCCCATTCTGATCACGCTCGAGCGCCCCGTACGGATGACACCAGAACAGGCTGTGCGCGACTATTACGCCGCGCTCTCGCATCACGTACCACACTTCCGCAGGATGTGGCTGCTCCTGGCCGCGGCCGGTCGGGTCTCGCATTCCTTCGGTTCGTTTGAGGGCTTCAAGGGGTACTGGACCGACCGGCTTGCCACGCTCAAGGCCGGCCGCGCAGGCGCGCTTACGCCCCTGGTCTTCGAGGTGGTCGACTTCAAGTCCGATAAAAGCGCAGGCAAGTCTGAGATCGACGGCGAGTTCACGGTTCGCGTTTACGTGCGCGGCAAGCGCGCGGAGGGCCCGATCCACACCATCCCGTGCCGGATCTCTTTCGCACGCGGGCCCGACAAGATGTGGTATCTCGAAAACGGCATGCTTCCCACGCCGCGCCCTTCCCACCAAGCCTGAGACCTAGCCCAGCCCCCCTGCCCGCCACCAGCGGATCCGAAACACCAGGCAGGTGATCAGGTAACAGATCAGGCAGAACGGCGGGTAAATCGCCAGGAAGAGGACCCAGTTGGGAACCTGCACGCCGAATACATTGATCAGGATGGGATTGGTGATTTTCATGGTCTGGCCCATCCCCGGCTCAACACGGCCGGTGTGCATCGGCACGCCGAAGGCGGCGGAATAAGGGCTTGTGATCGCGATCGCGGCGAGCTGGGAATCGCTAAAGCTCCTGTCGCCTTCGAAATAGCGCACGACGCCCATGGGCAGCACAAACAGCACAAGCAACGCGAGATAGGTGAGCACCATGGCGGTCCCGGTGCGTCTGGCCAGGGCGGAGAAGAACAGGCCGAGGGTTGAAGTGGCAAGACAGGTGACAGCGATGATGAGCAAGAACACGATCAGGGTCCAGAACCGCCCGCGCAGCTCCTGGAGCATGATGTAAGCCAGCATCATCTGCTCGGTGAGCAGGAAGGTCAGCACCGTGGAGACGCGAAACGCGGCGAGCAACTTGGCGGTGACGATATCGACCGGCCTGAGCAGCGTGGTCAAGAGCAGGCTCATCGTTTGCCGCTCCCGCTCCTGGGTGATGCTCCCCGCGGAGAAGACTGGACCCACGAGCAGGTTGAACGTGAGCACGTAGGCCACGTACACCGCCGCCCGTTCCGACTGCAAGAAAAGCAGAACCGCCATGAGCGGGATTGAAAGCAGCATGCTGACCTGGATCACCACGCGGAGCATGAGCGTGCCCTGGCTGAAGATTTCGCTGCGGAGCTCCTTGTCGAGCACGGGGTTCGCGCCATCGGGCATGAGGTCGGTTCGTTTGGCGGGGGCGAAGAGCTTGTCGGGAAAGAGGTCGCGATCGATCACGACGCCGATCGCGTGCTTGAGCTCTTCCTGCTCGTCGATGACGTCCTTGCCTTCGCTGCCCAGGTCCGGGGGATGCAGCAGCCTGCGCCCGACCAGGATGCTCAGCACCAGCCAGGCTGCGATGCACCACGGCGGCAAAAGCGCGAGCGAGGCGAACTCGCGGACATCGGGCGAATCCGACCGGGTGAGCCCCACGCACAGGAGCGCGAGCGGCAAGATGACAAGGTAGCTCACCACAAGCGCAGAGCCCGTGCGGCGGAAGTAGCTCGAGCAGGCCGTCGACACAAGCCCGAAGGTGCCCGCGGCCAGGATCAGGATCAGATATCCCCGCACGACCTCGGAGAGCAAGAGCCCGCCCAGCACGTAGCACAGGATCATGATCGGCAGGCTTGAAAGAATGAGCACCACCAGATACCCAAGCGCACTTGCCAGCTTGCCCACCAGAATCGCGCTCGGCTTAAGCGGCGAGCAAAGCAGCATCTCGTAGGTCTTGCGCTCCTTCTCGCCCGAGATCCCGCTGGCGGCGAACGCGGGAGCAACCAGCGCAACCAGGAAGAACTGGCCCAGAAAGAAGATGTCGAAGAGCGTGCGCGCCTTGCCCGGTCCAACCGCCCGGGTGGTCGTTTCCGCGGCCGGCCAGGCGAAATAGACAAGCGCGCCAAGCGCAATGATATACAGAAATTGAAGGATGTACGACGTGCGCGAGCGCAAGGTGACAAGCAGTTCACGCGCCAGCACTGGGTTTGCAGGGATACGCATCACGCCCTCATCGCCCCGCCGGGCGTTAGCTGACCACGCCCTTGGTGATCATCATGAAAACCTCCTCGAGCGACAGCGGCTCTTCGCCAAACGAATGCACGCGCACGCCGGCGTTGATGAGACGATCGAGCAGCCGGGCCATGTCGTCGTCCTGGCCCTCGAATTCGGCCGAGATTGTGCGGTCATAGGCTTCGATCTGGCGCACGTGGGGGTCGCCGCGGAAGATGGCTTCCGCCGCCGCGCGGCCGTCGCCCATCACCTGCGCCTTGATCACGCGATGCGAGCGAATCTGCTGCTCGATCTCCTGAATCGAACCGGCGGCGAGCAGCTTGCCCCGCTCGATGACGCCGATCGAGGTGCAAAAGTCGGCGAGCTCCGAAAGGATGTGGCTCGAGATCAGGATGGTTTTGCCCATCTGCTTGAGCTCGTTCAGGAGGGCTTTCATTTCAAGCCGGGCGCGGGGATCAAGCCCGGAGGCCGGCTCGTCGAGGATCAGCACGGGGGGATCGTGGACGAGCGTTTTGGCCAGGCAGAGCCGCTGCTTCATGCCTTTTGAGAGGCCGCTCACGTAATCGTCGCGCTTGGCCGAGAGATCGAGCAGCTCGAGCACCTCGGCGATGATCTTGCGCCGCTGGTTGCGGGGGATCTCGTAGGCCACGGCGAAGAAGTCGAGGAACTCCCAGACCTTCATGCCGTCGTAGACGCCGAAATCGTCGGGCATGAAGCCGATCGACCTGCGGACGGACATGGGATCGGCCGTGACGGAATGGCCGTTGACGCGGCCTTCGCCCGAGGTCGGGCGCAGGAGCGTGGCCAGAAACCGGATCGTCGTGCTCTTGCCCGCGCCGTTGGGCCCGATGAAGCCGAAGATTTCTCCCTTGCCGATCGTGAACGAGAGATCGTCGACCGCCAGAAAATCGCCGTAGCGTTTGCTGAAATTGAGAACCTCGATCATGGCTTGCCGGGGGTCTCGAGCGGGGGTTTGGATGGGGACGTTGACTCAGTTGCCTGCGCGAGCGCGGCCAGGAGATTGTACCGCGGCGTGCCGGGCGCGGGGGGCGCGGGGCGTTTGAGGTGCACGAGCACCAGCGTCAGGCCGCGATGCCGATCGACCGGCGGGTCGATCACTTGCCCCCTGGGTGAGCCTGGAGTCCAGGCCAGGAGCACGCTTTCACCCTGGTTCTCGGCGGTTTCCTCGTGATAGCCGCGAACGGTCTCCCAGACGGCGGACGCGTCGAAGCCGGCGTCGGTTGTGAGCGATTCAGGCGCTGGGCCGTAATCCTGGCCCATGCGCCTGGTCCCTCCGGCGGCGATCGAGCCCAGGTAGGTCTCGGAGCGCTCGAAATTGCCTGGATAGGTGATGAGCACCGCGTCGCGGAGCTCGACTCCCGACTCATTCACGATCGTTTGCTCGTCCCCCTCGCCTTCGAGGCGAACACCGCCGGCGAGCGGCAGCATCTGCTCGGCCCGAAACATCGACTGGCTCCGCGGCTGGACGCCGAACGAGGCCAGCCTCGGCACGGGAAACGAAAACCAGCTCGAGCGGGCGATCTCCTCGCCGCGAATCGGCCTGCCCATGTTGAGCGGCAGGGCAAGCGCGGTGGCCTCGTCCGGATATGCGATGGAGAACTCCGTGCGGCCGCTGCTGTAGATCGCGACGATGCGTGAAAGGTGCGCCCGGGGATAGGCCGATTCGATCTCGAGCAGGTCGATCTCATCCGCCGCGGATTCAAAGCCCAGATTGCGGGCGGCGATGCGCTCGACCGCAATCGCGAAGACGATGGCGATCACCGGCACGAACGCCCAGGTCCATTCTGGGCGGCGGAAGACGAAGCGGCAGATGATCCAGTTGAGCGGGATGACCACGATCAGATAGGCGAGCACGATCTGCAGCACGAACCGCGAGCCGGGGATCGAGATGCCGGATGATTGCTCGAGCACCTCGCGGCAGGCCATGGGGAAGGGCGCATCGTCGCGCCATTCGGCGGCGGAAGGGAGCGCGGCAAGCCGCCGCGCCGCCTCCTCCTCGAGCCGCCCGCGGATGCCAAACCGCTCGGTCCGATGGGCCAGGATCGAGTCCCGCCCGATGTCGCGGCTGGCAACGCGATACCAGCTCAGGTCCTGCGAGAACAGGAAACCCGGCGGCGCGTCCCGCTCCCCCTTTTCACTGGGACGCGGCTCTTCCGGGCGCCGCAGCATCACCCGGCGATAAAACGTGTCCAGCCCCGGCCAGGCAACCAGCGTGGGATCGCCGGGGTCGAGCGCCAGCATGGTGATCCGCCCGCGGCCGACACGCTGCTCCACCGCGATCACCCGGCCCTCGGAACCGCGGATGGTGATCGCCGCCGCCCCGTCTCGCGGCTTGAGACCGACCAGGTAAATCGCCTTCTTCTCATCCGCGGGGATCTTCGCGGGTGCATCGTAGCCAATCCGCAGGCGCTCGATGATCACCTCGTGCCGCAGCGTTTGCCCCTCTGCCTGAAGCTGCTTCTTG
This sequence comes from Planctomycetales bacterium, assembly GCA_027451885.1. GTDB lineage: Bacteria > Planctomycetota > Planctomycetia > Isosphaerales > Isosphaeraceae > JAKBAP01. The sequence goes on along the minus strand of DAIDHX010000128.1, from coordinate 8,089 downwards.
AGCCGTTCCGCGTGAAATGGGGGGGGATACTCACGCGCAAGCGCGTCGAGATCCCTGGGCGTGAGCTTGATCGTCTCACCCGTCGGATCGCCGGGCAGGTACGGACCCAGGAAGCTTTCACGAAACAGGGCGAACGACTGCCCCGCGCCCCCCACCAGAATCAACTGCCCGCCCCAGTGGATCCAGTCCAGCATCGCCTGCTGCTGGGAAACGCTGAGCAGGTCGGGCGCAAGTGCGTCCCAGATCACGTGGCTGGTGGTGCTCCAGGTCAGCGGGTGGGGCGAAAGAAACAGGCTCTCGGTCTCGGTGGGCACCACCGGGCGGTAGTAGCGGAACCGGTCGATATCGACCGCCTCGAGATCCACGGTGCTGGGCGTGATCGCGGCCAGGTGAGTCAGGTTGCCAAGCAGCGAGCCGGTCCTGGCCAGCACCACGATCAGCATCTGATGCGGCGGCAAATTGAGCAGGCTGGCCTGCCACGAGGCGTCGAACCGCTGGGCGTCGGGCTGGGCCAGGTCGACGAGCGTCTCCTTGGGGATATCCGAGAAAAACGCCTGGTAAACCAGCCTGGCCCTGCGGCCCATGAGCAGGCGTGCGTCACGGCGATAATCCACCGCGTGGGGCATCTCACGCAAAAGCCCCAGACCCGCGCGGAGCTCCCCGGTGTAGTCGGCCTCGTTCGCCTGCACCTCGAGCGCCAGCGTGGCCCAGTGATTCGCCTTCACATAGGGCAGCACGTCAAAGGGGGCCACCCGCGAGCGGTAAAACTCAAAAGGGGGCTTCACACGGTCGGCCGCGACCTTTTTCTTCACCTGTTCGGGGTCGGTCAGAATCTGCATCCGATCGTCATCGAGCTCGATCGGCTGGTCCTGGGCGCAGGCCGGCCTGGCGGCCAGAAGGGCAAGCGCCACGCCCGCAAGCAACGCCCAGGCTCGCCTGTTGACAGCGGCTCGAACGCACCAACCTGGGAATAAACGTTCGTTCATGAAATTCAAGCAGCATCCATCGCACAGGTGGAGATCGGCTTCCGACTACGAATGTAACATGTCTGGCGCTCGACCGCCAACAGGCCGGCGAAGGGCGCGGATTCGAGCCTGGCCCCTGGTTTCGCTTCGCTTCCAGAGCACCCACGGCCCAACCCGGCCCACGCGCTGAAACCCAAGCGCATCAAGGTCGATTCCTCCCTCAATCACGGCGGTTTCGAGCCTGGTGGCGACAATCGCGATTGTGCCGTCTCCGAGCGCCTGTTTCAGCCAGATCGACCGGGGATCGGCCAGTCCGATCGCCTCGAATACGGAGTACAGCCAGGGATCATGGACAAGGTCGGCACGTCCGAAAACGCGATTGGCGCCCGGGCTTTCGGCAAAATAGACGCGTTCACGCCTGTCCCCCGCCGCCTCCAGAATCCGCGCGGCGAGCGTGCGCTCGAGCACTCGTTTGCCTTTGACCTCCCAGGCATCGGTATAGGCGAAGATCCCGGTTGCGGCAAGCGCTGCGATGAGAGCGAACGAGGGACGAACGATCGCCTCGCGGGCGAGGAGGGTCCGCCAGATCACCGAGGCGGCGAGCACACAGGCGTAAGCCTCGGCCAGAAGCGCGTAGTTGAACCAGGCCCCGGTGCTCCGCCAGGCCAGCGCGGCGGTGAGGCCCAGCTCGCCGGAACACAGCATGAGAAGCACGCGATCGACATCGCCCGTTCTTCCATCCTCAGGGAGCACTCGCACCCATGCGGTCAGGGTGAGCAGCACGATCAGTCCCAGAAGCCCGAGCAAGCAGCCAGCCACGAGCGGCCCCGGCGCACGCGCTTGAAGACCGACCAGAATCGCGGCCACGACGATCAACCCGCGGCCGATCGGCGGGAGTCGGCGGCCGGTTCCCGAGGCTGGCTCAACCGCGCTCAGGCTCACCGCGGCGGTGACGAGCAACAGCCCGCAGTTCTTCCAGGCCAGCGCCCCGAGCAAGTTGAGCGCAGCCCCTGGCGTCGCGGGATGGACCTCGCTGACATGGCTGGCGGCGACAAACGCCGAGCGCCAGAGGTTCCCGCTCGTCGCCCATTGCTCGATCGCGTACACCGTCGCGGCAAGACCCAGAGCTGCGATCACGCCTCCTGGAACCCAGGCCAGGCGCCCGCGCCTTTCCAGGACGATCAGCCCAACAACGAAGCCGAGCAGCACGAGCGAATACGCATGCTGCTGCTTGATCACGCACGCCAGGCCCAGAAGCGCGAAGCCCGCGATGCGCCCGCGCGCGATCGGCCCGAGCGCGGATTCGAGCACGAGCAACGTTCCCCAGAGCGTGCAGGCCAGGCCGAGCATGTCGGGCCTGACCTCGAGAACAAGCCCCCCCTGGATCGGAGTCGCCGCGAACAGCAGCACGGCGAGCAGCCCCGCGCGATGGGAACCGGTCCCCAGCCGCGCCAGCCGCGCGATCGCGGCCAGAACCGCAAGCGCGGAGAGGCCGGATAAGGCCCGGCCGGCGAGCATCGTGGCGCGAACCGGGTCAGGGATCACATGCCGCCACACCCAGGCAGCACCCAGCGTCACGCGGTAATAGAAAGGTGCATGGATCAACACAAGCCGATGCCCCGCGCGGTAAGGACCGTAGAGCTCCCCCGGGTGCTCGAGCTGCCGCGCGGCGGCGAGCAAGAGCGGCGACTCGCTCGCCTCCACATCGCCGCCGTCGACGGCCATCCCCAGCCACACGGCAAACGCCGAGACCGCGAGCCCAAGCCCCGCCACGAGAAGCGTGAACAGAACCCCAATGCGCCCGCCCGCATCGCTCACGCTCATGGCACGCCAAACACAAGAACCAGAACCGCGATCAACACCCCCACGAGCGCTGTCGCCAACCCAGGCCTGCGCCTGAGCTTCAACCAGAAAATGAGCGCCAGCCCCGTCACCGAGATGAACGTCATCGCCACGGCCGAAACGTCGATCAGAATCGACCACACGGGCCCGGTGTCCCGCCCCTTATGCAGGTCGTTCAGAATCGCGACCACCCCGTGCGCAGTCTCCGCCACCGTGTACTTGCCCGTCTCACGCTCGATCACCACGTCGGCGGAATATCCCGGCCCCTTGTAGGTCAACGCGCATTCCGCCCCCTCGACCCGAAAATCGGCCACCGTTCCCTTCAGTCCGTGCGCCCTCCGGAGCGCCTCGGCCACCGCCAGCCGATCAACGTCCCCGCCGTCCTCGCCTTCACCCGCGGGCTCAACCAGGCGGCGATCAAGCCGGCCCTCGTACTCGCTCCGCAGCTCGCGACCACCGCCGAACCAGTCGGGGTGGTTGAGCGTGATCCCCGTCACGCTGAAGAAGAGAACAACGCCCAGCCCAAGCATCGACACATAAATATGCAACCAGCGCACGATGCGAGCCAGCCTGAGATTCAGCACCCGCGCCAGGGGCGCGCGCCTGGGCACGGCGGCGGAAGGATCGGCCTGGTCAAGGGGATTTCTCGCGGTACTCGATGGCGGCGGACTTGATCTCGACATTCCCTTTCAGTTCCTCGACGAACGGCTTCTCACCCAGGGTGACGACCTTGCGGATGATCTGGTAGGTGCCGTGCTCGCGCGCGGCCTCGATTGAAATTGTGTATTTGCCCCGCGGAACGAGCTGGCCTTCGTCGTTCTTGCCGTCCCAGACGACCTGGTACTTGCCCGCCGCGCGTGTGGGCCGAGCCAGCGTGAAGAAGAGATCCTTCTTGCCCGACTTCTTCCGCGCCTGGTCTCCCTTGTACCAGCGCTTCAGATCCGGCAGCCAGCGAAATGGCCCCTGCCCGCCCATCGAAACCCAGAGAATCAAGGTCCGCACCGAGCGCCCGGTCTCGTCCTCGACCCACACCACGACATAGGGCCTGCGGTAGCGCCCGCGGTTTCCCGGCGGCTGGTTGATCTCGTAATCGATCTTCACCTCGAAGCGTGGGTCCCAGACCTCAGACTTTGCTGCCGCGCCTGGCTGGGTTTGCGTGGGTGACGCCTGCGCCTGGGCCGGCTCGCGCCCGGGCGCCTGGCCGGCCGCGGCGTGCTCAAGCGCGGCGAACCCCGCGCTGCGGATCAAGCGGCGATCGGCGGTCACGATCAGATACTCCACGCCGGGTATCGAGGCCGCGAGCGCCCGGGCAGCACCCGGCTCGAGCACGGCCACCGCCTTCGCGAGCGCATCCGCGTCAACCCCGCCGGGTGCAACAACCACGGCCTCAAGCGTGCGCTCGACAGGCCGGCCCGTGCGGGGATCGAGCACATGCGAGTACCATTCGCCGGCAATCCTGAACCCGCGCTGGGATCGCCCGCTGGTGGCAACCGAGCGGTCGTGCACCGCGATCGTGACAAGCGGCTCGGCCCCCTCGGAATCCGCCCAGGGCGCCACGATCGCAACCGTCCGCGCCCGAGCCCCCACGACCCGCAGGTCGCCGCCGATGTTGAGCAAGATCCCCTGCACGCCCGGGCCAGCCGCCAGGCGAGACGCCCGCTCGACGATATAACCCTTCGCAATGCCGTCCAGACTGAGCGGACCCAGGCCCAGCCGCTCAGCCGTTCGACGCGCAGGATCGAGCCGGTAGTCCGCGCTCGCCAGCGCGGCAACCGCACGCCTGAGCACCTGCTCCGACGGCCGCTGGTTCGAAACGGCGGCGTCACGCCAGATCCGTGAGATCGCCTCGACCCGCGCGTCGAACGCCCCCGCGCTCAAGCCCCGGTACCGCTCAGCGGCCTCAAGCACCGCGTAAAGCTCCGCGGAGACCGGGCGCGGCCCCCGGCTGGATAGCCAGCGGCGGAACTCGCTCCCCGCGTCATGGCCCGAAAGAATCGCCGCCAGCCGATCGATCTCGGCCAGAACACGACCCTCCGCCCCCCGCGCCTGGGCCTCCGTCTCCGCGCTCACGAGCAGCTCGAGCGACGTTCCCAGCACGTTCTCATGGTAGAACGCAAAGTCCTCGGCCCGGAGCAAACCCGGCGAGACCACGGCCAAAAATGCGGCAAGACCAGGCAGTATCCAGTGTCGGTGCATGGTTGGAACACGGTCCCCAGGGGATTTTTGTCGTTCAATCGCCCCCGGCCTGGGCGCTTGACCACGGATCTCGAGTACAGGCTGACACCAGCGACGCTTGCCACCAGTGGGCTTGACGGTCGCGTGCAGCAGCCCCATGAGATTGGCGCAGAGCGCCCAGGCGGAAGCCCATCGCGTCTCATGCGGGCGCTCGCTCAAACTCCAGGACGAGCCCGGGCGAGCGCTCACAGCACAGAGGCGTTTATCTTAAACCAACCGACCGGGAGCGAACTGTGAAATCTTTCTTAGATTGGATGTGCCAGTTGCGAACAAGCGGCGGGAATTGTTCAGGGCCGTCGTGGAGAGGTACGCGGCGTGCCCCTGGATGCGCCCTGGGTGGTTGAGCCCCGGCCGGGTCCCGCGATCGGGCCGCGGCGCCAGGAATCGCCCCACCCAGGCGATCGCGAGCGCGCACAGGTCGGTCCTTACTCAGGGTTTCTTGAGCGTCTTGAGCAGCTCCGTCGCCTCGGCCCGGTGCGCGAACGAGCCCTTCGTCTTGAGCGCGGAATCCAGCAAGGCCGCGGCCTGATCGACCACCGATTTATCCGCCAGCACCCGCGCCAGGTAGTACGCCACGTCGGGCGTGGCCTTGGAATTCGAGACCGCCGCGGTGAGAAGCTGCTCCGCGGGCCCCAGCTTGCCCGTGCGATAACACGCCCAGCCCGCGGTGGAAAGCGCCTCGGCAGCGCGGGGGTAGCGCTTGACCGTCGACTCGGCGACCTGCAACCCCCGGCTCCGCTTCACGGGGTCATTCTGATCAACCAGTGCCAGCGCGTATAAATCGGCAATCCTGAGATTTTCAGGCTGCTCGCGGTAGAGCAGCTCGAGCTGGCGCTCGGCCTGTTCCAGCTCGCGCATGTTCCAGGCCACAAGCCCCCGCAGCCGCGGCACGTCCTTCGATTTCGGATCGAGCTTCTCCGCGGCGTCGAGATCCCGCAGGGCGTCCTTTGGCTTTTCCTGGTCGATCAGCCAGGCCGCACGCGCCAGCAGGGGACGCGCGTCGTTCGCATCCGCCTTGATGCCGTATTCAAACCACTCCGCCGCCCTGGCCGCGTCCCCCTGTTGAACATAGAGCCACGCCATCGAGATCGCCGCGGGCTCGAGCCTGGGGTTCTCCTTGACCGCCTGCTCAAGGGCGGCCTGCGCCTCATCGCGCTTGCCCTGGCGGAACAGCACACGCGCCAGCCGCTGCCGCGTGCCGGCGGAATGAGCATCGATCGCCAGGCTCGCCACGAGCTCGCGCTCCGCGGCCTTCAGATCGTCACGGTTCTCCGCCACCGACGCGAGCCCCTCGTGCATCTCGCGCTGGTATCGCCCCGCGACCTCCTCGCTGAACCGCCCGCCACCCACGTATTTACCCGCATGCTTGTAATTCAGCCACGCGTCGCTCAGCCGGTTCTCAACGAGCGCCAGCGAGCCCAGCGTCAAAAACACCTCGGGATGATCGGGCGCTTCCACCGCCGCAAGCTCAAGCGCCTTGCGCCCCGCGCCGGGTTGCTCCGCGGCGAAAAGCAGCCGGGCCAGCACCAACCGCGCGGGGGGCCATTCGGGATGCCGCACCGCCTGCTGCTTGATCATCGTAAACGCATCTTCAAGTTTGCCTTGCTTGATTTTTTGAAGCGCGGGGTCGAGCTCGTTGGTCGCGGCCGCGGCGGCCGGCTCCCCCGCCGCCGGTTTCTCAGCGACCGGCTTCCCCGCCTTGACCGCGTCCTGGGGCTCGGCGCCATTCTCTCGCGCCGATCCTTGCGCGCAAGCCGGCTCCGTGCCCGCAACGCACGCCACCACCACTAAACCTGCGAACACACACCGCCAGCGGCTTGAAACCAGGTATGACCCCATGCCGTAGATCCTGAGGAGAGGAAGGATTGTTGCTCGCGTGGATCGACTCATGCGAGAATTATACTCTGCCTAATATAAAAGACATATGCTTCGAGAGTGATGTTGGGATAATAGAACACGCCTTCGCACAAGGTTGTCCGATCCAACGGAAACGGGAGGGCAGCGTCGCCCTCCCGTGTTCCGGGGTCGGGATGCTCAAACGCGCTGCATCACGCCGTTCGCTCCCGCTTGCGCCTGAGACGGCTCCACGCGCCCACACCCAGGCCCCCGACCGCGAGCATCAAGACGCTCGCGGGCTCGGGCACGGCCGCCATCGGGATGCCGTCGATGTAGGTGTAGCCATTGCGATTATCCACGGTATAACCGTCCGCCGAGGTGATCACGATTTCTCCGCTCTTGATCATCGCGTCGATGGTATTGATCCAGTTCCCGCCCGCGGCAGGATCCTGCCAGCGGAAGTCCCAGTTTGCGCCCGTGCTCGCGGTGAACACCAGATGCATCGCGCTCGTCGAATCGATCGTGAAGTTGCTCGAGCTGCCGTTGAAGGTGAGCCCGGTATTGCCCGTTTCCTGCACCGTGAGCGTCGAGCCGCCCTTGAGATCGATCACCGAGTTCACCACGTCGCCGCCGTGGAGCGTGATGCCGCTTGCATTTCCCAGGTAGAGTTCATTCGTTTGCACCTGGCCCAGGTTCGTCATGCTCGACGAAGTGGAACCGTTCCAGCCCACGAAGAGCTGGTTTGACGTAAGGGCGTGCCCTCCAGCATTCACCGTGGAGCCGTCCTGCACGTACAAACTGCCGCTCAAATTGAGCGCAGCCCCCAGGTTCAGCGTGCTGCCCGAGTTGACGTTGATGTTCCCCGTCACGTTGCCGCCCGACGTCGTTGTCGCCGTCGAACCGTTGTCCAGTTCCAGATAGGAAACCGAGCTGTAGAGGGTGCTCGTCGCATTGGTGAGGTAGAAATTCGTCACCGAGTCGGTCGCGTTCAGGTTAAATGTCGAGTTACCGACATAAAGGTTCGGGGTCGTGATGTCCGCCCGGTTCTCCACCGTCACCCCGCTCGAGCCGTTCCAGCCCAGAAACACCTGGTTCGCACCCGTGATCGCGTTGCCGTTCATGTTCAGGATCGAACCGCTACCCGAAACGTTCAAACTGCCGCTCAAATTGAGCGCAGCCCCCAGGTTCAGCGTGCTGCCCGAGTTGACGTT
>DAIDHX010000127.1 GCA_027451885.1 Planctomycetales bacterium | reverse complement strand
GAAGGCGATCGTGGTGACCGCGGACGTTTCAAAGGCTGCGGACGTGGATCGCGCCACGCGGGAGATCGTCGCGGGGCTGGGGCGCTACGACATCTTGTTCAACAACGCAGGGATCAACATTCGCCGCCAGCCGCAAGATCTGACGCTCGAGCAGTGGAACGAGGTGCACGAGGTAAACCTCACGAGTGCGTTCCTGATGTCGAAGGCCGCTTATCCGCACATGAAGGCCGGCGGCTGGGGCAAGATCATCAACATCGGCAGCATGACGTCGGTCTTCGGCGCCCCTTTTGCGGCAGCGTATGCCTCGACCAAGGGGGCGATCGTGCAGCTTACGAAGAGCCTCGCGCTATCGTGGGCGAAGGACAACATTCAGGTCAACGCGATCCTGCCCGGCTGGTTCGACACCGAACTGACGCAGAAGGCCCGGGAAGAGATCCAGGGCCTGCACGAGCGCGTGCTGAGCCGTATCCCCAACGGGCGCTGGGCAAACCCAGCCGACATGGCTGGCACCGCCGTCTGGCTTGCCAGCCACTCAAGCGATTACGTCACCGGCATCGCCGTCGCGGTCGACGGCGGCTACCTGGCCAATCTCTAATGAAGGCTTACTCTTCTGTTTTCGTCTCCATTTTCTCAACTGGGGGGGCCGGCACAATCTTGCCCACGACCTCGATCTCGAGCCGCTGGTCAAACGGCAAGCGGAGCGAGAACGGCTTGATTGGCAGCAAGAACTGAAAGCGAACCGGCACCTGACCGGCCGGGTTGGCGGCAGGAAAGAAGGGCTGTAGCTGATTGTAGCCCGTGCGGCTCGTGCCCAGGTCCTTCGCCGGGACATGGCCCGCTTCGGGTGTATCCGGCCTGTGTTTCTGCGGGCTTGGGCGCGGATCGCTGGAGGTGTCATCGTCGTCGATTGCCTCATCCGGCAAGGGAGGCAAGGGAGCCAGCTTGCCGTCGGGATGCACTCCCTGCGGGATCGAGCGGCTGGGCGCGGGGGGTGGAACCGCCGCGTGCGGGGGCTCGATCCCACGGGAAGGAGCAAACGCGGCCTGCGCGCCTGGGCTCGTATGCAGGAAGACTGGGGGCTCAGGCGCGGCAAGCGGAGCGCTCGGCGGTGGAGTCAAGACAGGCGCGGCTGCGATTGGCACCGGTGGGGGCACCATCTTCCGCTCGTTCACCACACCCGCAAGCGGGCTCCACGTGCGTGCAGGCCGGATCACCAGCCGCTTTGCATCCATTTCAAGCACTTTCATCTCAGGCTGGCTCATCGAGAGCTCGGCCGGCTTCGCCTTGTGCCTCGCGTCTTCCAGCCGCTCGTGCGCGGCCATCTCGTGCGCCCGCACAAAGAGCATTTGCTCGCACATCACTGCCTTGCCCGAAGCCTCGGCCGTTGTGTGCACGCCAAAGCTCACCGCCAGGCATTCATCCGGCCCGACCAACCACTCCCCCTCGACGTCGCTCGTGGCGACCTCGGGCACGTCGAGCTGCACAAACGCGGACCTGGCCTGATCGCCCCTTCCCGCGGAGTCCGACGGCCTCGCGGACGCCTTCACATGATGCACGCCCAGCAGGTCAGAACTCTCGAACGCCGCTCGCACCAGGATCCCCTGATCGATCTTGCGGCCGACCAGCGTGGCCATCCAGCCGATCCGCACCGTCTCGCTCTCGAGCTTCGCCTCGCTCCCGGTCCACGACGCCCGGGTCACAAAGCTCTGGTTGCCGCGCGACTGAGCATGGACCACCTTGCCGGCCTCCCCCGTGATGCGGGGCGCTTGCAGATAGCTGGTCCTTGTGTCCTTAGAAGCCGCGGACAGTAGCCGGGCCATCGTCTCCCGCGAGCAGGACCACACCGTCACCTCGCCGTGCTTCGCGATCGGCTTCATCTCGGCAAAGACGGCCCCGCGCCAGTTGAAGCCGCGGCTGTTGAGAAAGCTAATCTCGTAACGAATCTCGCCGGTCGCCGTGGGCGGCGTGGCGGCCGTGGCGAGTGCAAGCGCAAGGATGTGGCTAGCGGCAACCATCAGACGACCTCCGTTTCGTCGAGTCTGCGCATCGTGACTGTGAGCCCAGCGCCTCGAGTGGGGTCGAGGATGAGCCCGCCGCGGATCTTACGCACCAGGGGAGAAACGGTCAATCGCGGCTGTCGGTCATCCGCACGGTGCGACTTGAGGGAATTCGCACAAACACGTAACTGCTTTTCCATTTGCGTGTTAGGTCCGATTCAGAGCGCGCAGGCGCGCGAGCGGTTATGATGAAGGAATACGAAATCACGATTTGCGTTACGAGTTCAGGCGGAGGACCCTCGATGTTGCTCAGGACGCCCGGGATGGCGTGGAGCGGGTGGGAGCTGCGATGACCGAAGAGCTCTACAAGGCGCTCGGCAAGGCGATCGACCGGCTCTGGGAGTTGGTTCTCACCGATGAGGACCTGCGCGGTCATGCGCGGGCGATGGCCGAGGCCGTTCTCAAGGCGACTGACCATCATGGCGAGGAGCACGTCCAGGCCGCGATCGCGGTCGAGCCCTCTGGAAGCCTGATCGCTGGGACGGACGCGGACGAACAGACCCAGATCTCCGAGCCCATGCCCAAGCACGAGCCTGCGCGGGCCGAGCCCCCACCGCCGCGCCCTCCCTTGCCCAAGCTCACGCTCGGCTCCACGCCCGTCCACGCCAGCACCCCTCCTGCTTACACCCAGGACCACCGCGAGGACGGCGAGGATCTCAAGATCATCGAGGCCAGGCTCAGGCTCAAGGCCGAAGGCATGCGCTGGGCCATCACGCGACGCCGGCTCATCGAGGAAGAGGCCGACTTCCGTGTCGAAATCGCGCCCCGTGATCGCGACATCCTCGACCGCGCCCGATCCCTACCCCATTGCTATCTTTGGATGAACACTCCTGACTTTCCTGTGATATCCGCCTCCGACCTCGAAGACACAGCCTGCTGCTTCGAGGTCGTCGCCGACGTCATCAACTTCGTCGGCCGCCTGGTGGTCGACATGGAAGGAAACCGCTCGTTCCTCGAACGCGCCCTCGACCTGCTCGCCGCCGCTCAGTCCGCCCTGCGCACCGCGGTGATCAATATCGAAGGCCCGCGCGACTCCGATCAGTACGCCGTCTACAACTGGCTGCGCAAGATCGCCGGTGATGAACAAATCTACATTCGCCGTCACATGCGGCTCGACGACCAGGCCGATCCCTCCCAGTGCCCCGACATCGAAGAACGCCTGGCCGCAATCGAAAAAGCCTTTCAGGAAACCCGCGAACGCGCCAAGGGACGCAAATCACGCATAAACCGATTCAGATATCACGCTAAACGCATCAAGGACGGCCACGGCACCGAACACGACTGGGAAAAGATCATGAGCTGCATCGAGGAGATGCTCGATGACGGCGTGCCGCCGAGCAACCCCGACATCCGCGAGCTCTTGCTGCCAATCCTGGAACAGATGCCGGATTTGAACCCTCTGCCCGAGGGCGTTTTGCTGGTCCTGCGTGAGATCGACCGCTATCTCGCCTCGCGCGTGCTCCGCACCGAGGAACGCACGGACTCGCCCCCGAGCGCTGAGATCAGCGAGGTCGCACGCCTGCTCCGCGACAGCTCGGTCGTCCTGATCGGCGGCGAACGCAGAATCGACGCCGAACGCCACCTGAAGGACGCATTCCAGCTCAAGGAAGTTGTTTGGGTCGGCACCCGCGGTCATGAATCCACCAGCCTCTTTGAGTCCTACGTGGCCCGGCCGGACGTCGCTCTCGTACTGCTTGCGATTCGCTTCTCGAGCCACTCGTTTGGAGATGTGAAGATCTTCTGTGATCGTTATGGCAAGCCGCTTGTGCGACTGCCCGGCGGCTATAATCCCAACCAGGTCGCCGCCCAGATCCTCAATCAGTGCAGTGATCAGCTCGAGCGCACCAGCTTCGACCGGGAGGCGTAACCAGGCTTTCGTCGCCGCGCCCCTGCTTTTCAGCCCAGAAACTTGCGGAGCACGTTGGCGGTGATGCGCGAGACGTGTCGATCCACCAGGACCGAGCTGGGCCAGGCGATCGACCCAGCCGAGAACACAGCGCCCCCCGCGGGCGTTTCGTAGTAAACGACCTCCGCCCCGCCGCCGGCTTCATTGAGGCCCTTCGCCAGCACCTGCACGCCGGGCGGCGACGCCGGCGATGTTTTGTCCGTCTCGTGGGCTGATGCGCCTCCAGGGCAGCGCTCGTGGAGGCTGGCCTTGCCAAAGATCTCGCCGTCGGCAAGCCCTGTCCCCTCGAACGCCCAGTGGTCCGAACGGAGCACGCGGTAAGGCGCGCCCGTCATGGCCCCTGCTTCGGTGAAGGCCACTCCGAGCAGATTTGCCTCGGATTCCACCCGCGCATGGAACCGGCTCTCGAAGCCACGCGCTTGCAGCTCGCGCGTGTCGCCATTGCGGTGAACAACCGCCTCGCCTGTGATTTCCACCTCGCAGTTCAGCCCGTTGCCTCCCAGGTAAACCAGCCGGCCCCCCCCGCGTACCCAATCCTTGACCGCGAAGTACATCTTTCGCGTCCAGTATTCGGGATGAGTGGAAAGCACCAGCACTCGGTAACGATCAAGCGGCAGGATTCCCGCATCAAGCTGGGTCTCGGCGTAGTAGTCGTGGTCGACCCCCTCGCGTTCGAGCCACGCCAGCAGCCGCCATTCCGCGGCGGCCAGATGGCACGACGCGCGGCCGGCAATGGGGTCGAGCACGCGCGCATCGGGATCGATGTGATTCATCGGCTCCGGCCGATCGAATGAGAGCGGCGGATCGGTCGTCCCCAGGTACACGCAGCCTGTGGGATGCGTATACCGCGGCAGATCCTGCCGCGCGTTGAGCGTGGGCCGGTCGGGAAGTCCAGCGGGATTGATGTAGTTGCTTCGCCCTCCGAAGGAGTTATAGGCGTTCCACGTAAGATTCGACGCCAGCACCGCGATCGAGGCCCGGGGCGCAGCGGGCGCAACGATCCACGGAAAGCCGAACGCAAGCCCGGACGTTGTCTTCGCCTGAAAGTAATAAAGGCCCGATCGCTCGGGCGCAGCCACACGTTGATGCAGCACCGCGATCGCATACCCCTGGCTGTTCCAGGCGACACCGGTTTGCGTGAAATCACCGTCGGGCACAACCTGTACACACGCCCTTGGGCCATGCTCATCAAACCAGCCCAGCCTGCGCACCAGGTCTTTCGTCCAGCCGTGCCGCCAGAGCGAAAGCTCGTACGGCTCGACCGCATGCACACGGAACTCAGCCTCCTCCCCCGTTCGCGACCACCTTGGCCAGACGTAACCAAGCAGGCCGTCGGCCAGCATACGGAGCCGCACCGGGGGCCCTTCCGCGCCAACCTCGATCCAGGTGCGTTTCGCGCCGAAGCCGCTTTTCTGAAGTGCCAGCTCGTAGGTTCCGGGCGGAACGTCGAGCACCACAGCCCCCGTCGCGCGCGAGTGCGTGGCAAACGACGAGCCGTCTGGCCCGGTCAGCTCGACCGAGACCCCGGCAAGCGCGAGGTCGCGCTCATCGCTCACATATGCCAGGAGCATGCGGCCGATTCCAGGGCTAGAAGCCCAGCTCCTCTCGCGCTGCGGTGAAGGCGTCCACCGCGCGGACCAGATCTTCCCGCGTATGCGCTGCCGAAACCTGCACCCGCACCCGCGCCTTGCCGTGCGGCACCACTGGATACGAGAACCCGATCGCGTACACCCCCTTTTCCAGCAGCTTCTCCGCCAGCCGGCCGTCCATCACCGCATCGCCGATCATCACCGGCGTAATCGGATGCTCGCCTGGAATAATGTTGAACTTCCGCTCCGTCATTGCCGTGCGGAAGAATCGCGTGTTTTCCTCGAGCCGATCGCGAAGCTCGGTCGAGCGGCGGCAGATCTCAAGCGCCTTGATCGAGCCGGCAACCACCGAAGGGGGCACCGAGTTTGAGAACAGATAGGGGCGCGACCGCTGCCGCAGAATCGACACAATCTCCCCCCGTGCAGCGGTGTAGCCGCCGCTCGCGCCCCCAAGCGCCTTGCCCAGCGTGCCGGTGATGATATCCACCCGCCCCATCACCCCCTTTTGCTCATGCGTCCCACGCCCATGCGCACCCAGAAATCCCACCGCGTGCGAATCATCAACCATCACAAGCGCGTTGTGCTTCTCAGCCAGGTCGCAAACCCGGTCGAGCGAGACGATCACGCCGTCCATCGAGAACACGCCGTCGGTCGCGATCAGCCGGAAGCGTGCGTCCTTGGCCTCCACGAGCCTGGCCTCGAGATCGGCCATGTCGTTGTTCTTGTACCGCAGCCGCCTGGCCTTGCAGAGCCGGATGCCGTCGATGATCGAGGCATGGTTGAGCTCGTCGGAGATCACGGCGTCTTCCGGGCCGAGGATCGTCTCGAAGAGCCCGCCGTTGGCATCCCAGCACGACGAATAGAGAATCGCATCGTCGCAGCCCAGGAACTCCGCCAGGCTCTTTTCCAGCGTCTTGTGCAGCGCCTGGGTGCCGCAAATGAACCGCACCGAGGCCGCCCCCGCACCCCAGTGCGCGAGCCCCTCCCGCGCAGCCTCGACGACCTCGGGATGATTCGCCAGCCCCAGATAATTATTCGCACACATGTTGAGCAAATCGGGGCGATCCCCCACCGCCACATGCGCCTGCTGCGGCGAGTTCAGCACCCGCTCGCCCTTCCACAATCCCGCCTGCCGGATCGTCTCCAGCTCGTGGAGCAAGTGCTCCTTCATCGCGCCGTACATGAGTGAGCCTCCCGCCCCTTAGCCTTCACGCCAGGTGAGAATCACCTTGCCCGAGTCGCCCGACTTCATCGCCGCGAAGCCCTTCTCGAAATCGCGGTAGTCGTAACGATGGGTGATCACCGGGCTGATGTCGAGCCCCGACTGAAGCATGACCGTCATCTTGTACCAGGTCTCATACATCTCGCGGCCGTAGATCCCCTTGATGGTGATCATGTTGAACACAACCACGTTCCAGTCGATCGCAAGCTCCCGGCTGGGAATGCCAAGCATGGCGATCTTGCCGCCGTGGCACATGTTCTCGAGCATGTCGCGGAAGGCCTCGGGATTGCCGGACATCTCGAGCCCGACGTCAAAACCCTCCTTCATCCCCAGCTTCGTCTGCGCGTCCTTGATGCTCTCGGTGCGCACGTCGAGCGTGAGCGTCGCGCCCATCTTGCGTGCCAGCTCGAGCCGGTAGGGATTGATGTCGGTCACCACCACATGCCGCGCACCCGCATGCCGCACAATCCGCGCGGCCATCACCCCAATCGGCCCCGCCCCCGTGATCAGCACGTCCTCGCCCAGCACGTCGAACTGAAGCGCAGTGTGGACCGCGTTGCCAAACGGATCAAAAATCGACTGCACATCACGCGGAATCTTGGGATCATGAACCCAGACGTTCGTCATCGGCAGCGCGAGATACTCGGCAAATGCACCAGGGCGGTTCACACCCACCCCCCTGGTGTCCTTGCAGAGGTGCCGCCGGCCCGCGAGACAGTTCCGGCAATGGCCGCACACCACGTGCCCTTCACCGCTCACAATCTCGCCCACGCGAAAGTCATGGACGTTCGAGCCGACCTCGACAATCTCCCCCACAAACTCGTGCCCCACAACCATCGGCACAGGGATCGTCTTCCGCGCCCACGCGTCCCACTCATAGATATGCAGGTCGGTCCCGCAGATTCCCGTTCTAAGGACTCGGATCAGCACATCGTTGATCCCAATCCTGGGAATCGGCACTTGCTCAAGCCAAAGCCCCGGCTTGGATTCTTTTTTGACCAGGGCCTGCATCGTCTCCATGGAACATTCCTTAAACAAACGAAAAACAAGGCGAATTGACACAGACGGAGGCGCCCGACCGGCGATTCGCCAAAGACTTGAAGCTAACTTTGTCGCCCGCCGGTCGCAATGGTTTCCTTTCAGGGCGTTCGCCCACCCACCCGGTCTACACAATCCTCGATACGGCGAGCCACGCCGAGCGCCCTCGGTCTCCGATCAGACGCCCCGCTCGGCAAAGGGTTCAGCGCATCCTTGATGCCGCCATCGCCGACCCGCTTCCTGTTCAACAACTCCACGCATGCTGAATCGGCATGCGCTGACCTGACCGGACCTGCCCCTGGTTCGACAGCCGGATTGGCTTTGGTTCGTTGGATCGGCCTGGCCCGGGTCGACGGCCTGGACCAGCTTCGTGAGAGGTCGGTTCCGCCTCCCTCGACGCGAAGTCTTCGGCTCATTCGGGCGTCGATCCTTCCTCGATCTGGTTCCAGTTTCAGATGCACGATTCCGCGCCGGACGCGGCCGTTTTTCGGCGCAATGGCTTCGGTTCGCGCACACACAATGGCTTCGGTTCGCGAGGGCGCGATCGGCTGGCGTTTCTCTTGTGATGGCTTCACCTTGCGACGATCCCTGGTTCGGCTTGGGTTCGCTTCGCGCGGGGCATTGGCTTCGCTTCGCGCGGGGGCATTGGCTTCGCTTCGCGCGGGGGGAATGGGTTCGGTCTGGACCAGCACTGTGGGTTCGGTTTGTCTCGGCGCGATGGCTTCGTTCCGCGAGCGCGCGGCCTGGCAGCCGATCATGTCCCTCGACCGCGGAACTGGCATAACCGGACAGATCATGCTGATCCTCGTATTCGACAAAGGCGGAGCGCATGCACGATTCTTACCCGACGGCGTTCGCGGGTGTGGGCGCTTCCGAGGATGGCGACGGTTGGTGTCGATGCGTCTGGGGGACGATGTTCGCGCGTGGAGAGTGCGCTCAGAATGCGCCAGGGTGCGTCGCGTGTGCCGTGGAAGAGGAAAGGCTCAGATGCCTTTCAGGGATCTTCCCACTTTTAATGTAACGCACTCCAGCGCGACTCGAGTCCAGAACGTCTGGATTTCTGCTCGGCTGGGTTGGCCTGCGCAGGGGGTGTGAGTTGTAGCGAGGTTCGCCCCCTGCGTGACCGTGGCGCACTGGCCGCCACGACCTCCTGAAATGGTCGGTGGGCAGGATGTATCTGTTCCGTCAGGGTTTCGATCTCCAGGCCACCCGCCACTCGAGCTTCGCCCTGCGTCCCCATTTCCCGTACGACCGACGGACCTCGACGAGCTACGCACTCCCAGGACGGCGTAGTCCGCCAAGTCCGGCGCTGCCGATGATTCGTTGCAACATGATCCACTGGACGCTTGCATCTCGGAAATGAATCGATTCAACTATTTCAGTCGAAGATGAATGATTCCGATGTCGGAGTCCGAAACGCGGTCCGAGTGAGTTTGTCGATCAAGGCCCAGATCTCCCTTCGCCGCTCCACTCAACGAACGAGTCGATTGATCATGAGAACCGATCAACGCATACGTGGGCGCAGACGAGCGTTTTCGCTTGAGACACTCGAAGCGCGTGAGCTTTTGGCCGCGCCTGATGTGCTGCACCCGATCGGCAAGCTCGTGAAGGCCAGGGAGGGGCGAGGCTTCACGGCCACGGTGGCCACGTTCCAGACATCGGACAGATCGGCCACGCCCAAGGATTACCAGGTGTCCATCAACTGGGGGGATGGGGTCACCACGGCTGGCATCGTGGCCAGGGGGCCCGGGCGTGGGCACTTCACGATCAAGGGCAAGCACAGCTACGACAATGGCGAAACGCAGGTGCCCATTACCGTTGACGTCCAGCCCCAGGGTGGGGCTGTGGTCGAGATCACGACCAGGGCGAAGGTTTCCGGCATCACCGCGGCATTCATCCCCGTGCCGGAGACTGTGAACGAGGGGGACACGGTCAGCAACATGATCGTCGGCCAGATCCAGCTTGTCGGCAGAAGCAGGAACCTCTCCCTTGTTTCGTTAGGAAGCACGGTGTCTTTCCCAACCGCACTCAGCCCAGTGGAGCCTGAGATCCAGGGCGCCGCGGGCGGCAAGGGTCTCTACAACGTAATTGTCCCCAGTTATACAGCACCTGAGCAGACCAGCATGAGCAGCCAGGCGAGTGTGGATTTGTACCTCCAAATCCATGGCGCGAGGCACGGCGATGTTTTGATCAACAGCCAGTCGCCCTTTGCCGTCCAGGAGGTCGAGCGTACCTGGGTCCCGACGCCGATCAGCGAACCGGTGGGGACAGTACCGACCTCACAGACTTCCATCGAGGTCGGGTACTTCACTGACTCGGACGCTCTGACGAATCACGACCAGTTTTTGATCACAGTTACAACACCCAAAGGCACCAAGCTTGATAACATCGATCACCCATACGGTGTCTACTATCAGATACAACCTGGTGCCAATGGCGCCTCTCCGGTCGTCGCGGTCTACCTTACGCCGCAGGGCATCGCCAATTCTCAACTGTTCAACTCCATCACCACCTCTCAGTTACAGGTGGTGGTCCAGGAGGAGATCTCGGGGTCGAACGGAGCCGCGGCGAGCGGGAGCATAACAGGAACCACGAGCCTGACCGTCTTCAGCTCGCTTTCACTTGAGATGGTTTCCGGCGCCTACGAAGTTGTGGGAGGTCCGCCGCCGCCACCCCCACCCGACAGTAACGGGATGGTCGGTTACATCTTCGGATTCAATCCTCCCGGAGCGGGGCTTCCGCAGTATCAGATCACGATTAACTGGGGGGATGGAACGACGACGACGAACCCCTCTCTGTATCCGGCTGGCCCTCTGTACCCGATGAGTGGCGAAGGGGCTAATGACACCGTGTACGGGATCGCCATGACCCACATGTATACAACCGGCGGAAGCCCCGATGAATATGACATCAAGGTCACAATAACCGGTCCCGGAATCCCCGCCGCGAAGCCGATCACCGGCACGGCAAAGTTTTATGTTTTCTGCAGCACGTGCTTTTGATGCACGGCAAGATCACAGGACAGCGGATTAACGCGCGAGAGGGGTAAGAGGATTGGCCTGCGTTGCTGAGTAGGGAGCGGTATGAAGTCCAGGCCGAGTCATCCTGTGAATCGCAAGGGAGTGTGTTTCGCCCGCCCCGCATCCGCGGCAAAAACCAACGCAAGCACGCGTGGTGCGATCCACACGCGCCGCAATTGCGTCCCGATACGCAATCCGACAGACTCTTGCGCGTTGGGCTCCTCCTGGTAAGACGAAAGCGAAGGCGCTGAAGAATCGACAAGCGACGAAACGCACTCGCTTGCGTTTGCGTGTATTGGTACCAGGAGGGCAGCGGGCATTCAGCTCATGGCGCTGGCGGTATGCAGTTGTCCGGCCTTGATGACACCCCCCTGCATGACAGCCAGGAATCGCGCGCGATCTTCCAGGATGGTGATATCGGCCACGACGTCGCCGTCGACCAGCAGCAGATCGGCCAGCTTGCCTGCTTCCACGGTTCCGAATTCGCGTTCCCGGCCCATGATCTCCGCGCCGACCTGGGTGGCGCAGCGAATCGTCTGGAGTGGCGTGAAGCCCACGTGGTTAACGAAGAAGGATAGCTCGCGGGCGTAGTCGCCATGAGGGTTCCAGGCAAAGCCGTAGTCGCCCCCCATGCCGAGCCGGCCCCCGGCCTTGAGGATCTTGCGTGCGCTCTCCGCGCCTCCTTCGAGGGTCTCCTGGTGACCGTCGATGACGGCCTGGGGCATGCCGAATTCCTTGCCCCTCTGGATGCTGGCCCACTCGAACTGGAGTGCGGGCACGACCGGTGTGTTCCGCTCGAGCAGCATGTCCAGCGCCTCTTCATCCATGAACGTGCCGTGTTCGACGCAATCGAATCCGGCGCGGAGGGCGTTTTTGATTCCCTCGGTTGCGCGGCAGTGGCCGGTGACCTTCTTGTGGTAATTGTGCGCCTCGCCGACCACGGCTGTCATTTCCTCGAGCGTCATGCAGAGCGTGTGATGGTCCGCGGTGTCGGGCGCAGCGGCGTCTCCGGTGGGATAGGTCTTGATCCACTCGACCCCGTCCTTCACCAGTTTGCGGACCGCGGCCCGGCCTTCAACTGGGCCGTTGATCAGGAGGATCAAGCCTTCCATGCCAAGTTTCAAATGTTCGGCGTTCCAGTCCATCAATCCGCCGGCCCCGCAGATTTCCCGGCCGCTGGCGGCCAGGCGCGGCCCGGGACAAAGATCCTCCTCAATGGCCTTCTTCAGCCAGACGTCGATGTTGTGCAGCGATCCCCCGCTCCGGGCCGACGTATAGCCGCACTCCAGGGCCAGCTTTGCATTGGACGCGGCCAGCAAGGTCACGTACTCGACCGGGTACTTGATGTCGAGATCGGCCAGTTCGGCAACGTTGAAATACGTCGGGTGAAAATGGGCTTCAACCAGACCAGGCATGATCGTTCCGCCCCGGGCGTCGATGCGCTGCACGTGCGGCGGAATCGCGGGAGCCAGGGCGGCTGGCCCCGCATAGCGAATCACTCCGTCGCTGATCAGGACCCCGGCATCCGGAACGGGCGCGGCACCCGTTCCGTCCACCAGCCGAGCATGATCAATCCACATCGTTCCCCTGGCGGTACGCATCGCAACTCTCTCCGCGGAACGAGACCAGAAATCGCTT
Organism: Planctomycetales bacterium; assembly: GCA_027451885.1. Lineage (GTDB taxonomy): Bacteria > Planctomycetota > Planctomycetia > Isosphaerales > Isosphaeraceae > JAKBAP01. Next base: position 49,663 of record DAIDHX010000127.1, on the reverse strand, counting down.
CCGACGCTTCTGCCCAGGATCCGACCCAGCATGCCCCACGGCGAGTGGATCGCGGTTCCAAGACCCCAGGATCATGCAAAATCGGATGACCGGTCTCAAAACGTGTAACGCATCTTCAACAGTCCAGGAATGCAGTTTAACCGCAACAGAAGTCGGAAGGATCAGGGACAGGTCCGGCTGGATTGACAACCGACTCGCCTCGACGTCCAATAATGTTATCAACCACGTTTCATTCATGGCTGGTTGAGCTCTTCGACCACGGGGGAAGAGCTCGGGCTCCGCTTGATCTCTGTTACGAAGGCGGGTGGAGGTCATGCTGACCCTGGGACCTCCGCGCAACTTGCGCAAGGCCGCCGCCGTGCTGGCGAGAGGCGTCAGGAGCGTGGCGCGCAGGTTGGTGCCTCGCAAGAACAGGTCGCTGTGGATGACGGTTCTATCGCAATATGCCGCGGTGGGCATCGGCTCCTCGCTCGCGCTCCTGGCGATCAACCGCTTTCCACCGGAACCATGGAGCTTCTTGCTTCTCCCGCTGGTGCTGATCTTCCCGGGTGAAATCGTGATGGTCCTGGGGGGATCGCTCGCCTGTTTCGGCCAGGCCATCTGGTTTGCCTCGCGCGCGAAGCCCAGCGGCATCGACTCGAGGGCGCTTCTGCCGCTCTGCCTCGGATTGTATGGACTCGCCTTGCTGGCGATGGATCCCTTCGTCGGCTACGGGGATTCGTCGTTCGTGATTCACGTGCAATTTCTCGTGCCACTGCTGCTCGCGATGGGGCCGCTGGTCAGAATGAGAGCCTGGGCCGCGCTTGCGGGTGTATTCGAGATCGTGATCGCGTGCACGGTGGTCATCGCCCTGGCCCATCACTCAGTACTTGTCTCTGGATTTTATCACAGGGAGATTTCCTAGGAGCATTACCTGCCTGTCCTTTCATCGGGAACCCGTCCTCCCAGCACGCGCTTCACGTCTACTCGCCAGATTCACCAAAGCTTCACTACGAGCCTCTTAAGTGTCGCTAGACTGATTTCCTTCATTGTACTGGCGGCGAATCCGCGGCGGCTGCCGAGGATTGCCGGGGCATACCAGGGCGAGATGGCAAGCACCCTTCGCGTCAGACTCATGCAAGATTAATCAAAGCTTCACTTTACAATCCTTTACATTAAGACTAAGTTGCTCGGACACTAAAACGCGTGGCGGCCTGGGTCTGGGATTCTGAACTTGCGGGCCTGGGTTTTTGTCGGGCGGTTGACTCCGGTTGACCTGCTGTTGATCGGCATTGGGACAGGTCTGGTTGGAGTCTGGAGCCTGGCGGACCTCGCAGGGTGATGAGGCCTCGTTTGGTCGTGAGATCCGGCGCGGAAGCAAGCCCGGCACGCACCGCGGGGAGAGCGTTTCGAATTTACGACGGAGAATATGAATGCGTCGACGCGGTTTTACGTTGATCGAGCTGCTTGTTGTGATCGCGATTATCGCGGTCTTGATTGCGTTGTTGTTGCCGGCGGTGCAATCTGCCCGCGAGGCAGCGCGGCGGATCCAATGCACCAACAACTTGAAGCAGCTTGGCCTTGCGATGCACAACTATGATAGCGCCAATGGTGCGTTTCCGCCCAAGATGATGGCGGTTGGCTTTGCGAACCAGCCCAACAATCCCAACTGGATCTTCACGACCAGCCTTGGGCCGACGCCGCGCGTCATGCCTTATCTGGATGGGGGCGCGATGTACAACTCGACCAACTTCTTGTGGGGATACACGGCCCCTCAAAACATGACGATGGGGCAGACGACGGTCGGGTCTCTGGTGTGCCCGAGCGAGGTGAATTATACGCCTGTGACCACGGTGGACGGTGTATTCAGCGTGACGACTTACGCCTGGAACAACGGTGGTTGGTACGTGTGGGGCGGTTACAACACGCAGCTCACGCAGGGGGCATTCGCGCCCAACGCGAGCCGGCGGATCGCGCAATTCACCGACGGGTTGAGCAATACATCGCTGGCTTCGGAAGTGCGGGTTTTGACGCCGACGTTTCGGCACTGTTTGCCGGCGGGCAGCGGACAGACGCCGCCCGGATTCAGCCCGAACATGGTTTCCAACTTGCAGCAGAATCTGGTGCTCATCCAGCAGATGATCGCCGGGGGTGGTTGTACAACGGGAGTTTCGGGCCACACGCGCTGGCCTGACGGCAAGGTCCCTGATGGCGGGTTTACCACGGTTTTACCGCCGAATTATCCGCTGCAGGTCAGCCCGGCGCCGGCGGCCTTTGGCAACTACGTCCAGAACGGATACGACGTGATCTCGATCGACGAGAACGACGGCGGACCGACCTACGCGGCCGTCACCGCCCGCAGCTACCACCCCGGCGGCGTGAATGCGCTGTTTGCCGACGGTAGCGTTCACTTCATCAAGAATACGATCAGCCAGAATGTCTGGCAGGCACTCGGGACGATCGCGGGTGGAGAGGTCATCTCGAGCGATCAGTATTGAGAGGCAGGACCTGAACGTGACGCAATGCAAACGGCCTATCTGGGCGCGAATCGCCGGTGTCCCTGCCCTCGTGGCGGGACTGGCGATCCTCGGATGCGGGCAGCAAGGTCCTCCGGCGGAGACCCTGGAGTACAGGAAGGCCACGCTTGAATCCACCGAGGTCATTCTCGCCTGCCTTCCCTCCGGGGTCACCTTGGAAACGAAGACCACTGACCAGGATGGAATGACCGAGACCGTCGAGGAAACGCTCGGTCGGCTCAAGGCCACCCCCAGGCGTGGGAAGCTCTATGATGTCAGCGGCCGGGAGGTCGTCTTCCACAAGACGACCGCCACGGGACGCGCAATCTTCAACGAGGCGGCTTACAAAAAGCTTGCCGGCAAGCACACGGTCGTGGTGCTTGCGCCTTAAGCACACGGGGAGGAGCAATTCACCATTTGCTCCTCCCTGTTCAGGATCGTGATCGCGTGGGCGGTGGTCATCGCCCTTATTCATCATTTTGTACTTGTATCTGGCTTTTTTCGGCCGGTGGTTTCCCGAGCGCTCTGGCACGGGGCATTCAGGAAGCTCCCGAGTGGCGACCACGCTCCTGTTTCGCCTGGGCGGCTGTTCGCGGGGGGCTTTGGTCTGCTTCGCAGGCGCGTGCGATTTGAGAACCGAGCACATGCCGCGTCATGGCTCGTTCCGCGGCTCCTGTTCCTTCCTCGGAATGAGTGGCTATGATTTGTGGATGACGACACTCAAACGCTCTGAAAACCGGGATCGAATCCGCGACGATGCGCGGTTTGACGTGGTGGTGATTGGCGGCGGGGCGACGGGGCTGGGCTCGGGGGTTGACGCGGCCGCGCGGGGGTATCGCACGCTTGTGCTCGAGGCCGGCGACTTCGCGTCGGGAACGTCGAGCAAGAGCACGAAGCTCATTCACGGCGGCGTGCGCTACCTGGCGCAGGGGAATCTCCGCCTGGTGCGCGAAGCGCTCCACGAGCGGGCGATCCTGCTTGGGAACGCGCCTCATCTGGTGCACAGGCGGTCGTTTCTGGTGCCGGCGTATCGGTTTTATGACCGCACGTACTACGGCCTGGGGCTGGCGGCTTATGACCTGCTCTCCGGCTCTGGTGCGTTTGCTCGTTCGCAGCGGCTTTCCGCGGATGAGGCACTTGCGCGCATCCCGCGGCTGAGCAAACGAGGGCTGCGCGGGGGCGTGTTGTATGAGGACGGGCAGTTTGACGACGCACGGTTCGCGGTTGCGCTTGCGCGGACCCTGGTGGCGCTTGGGGGGACTGCGCTCAATTATGCGAGGGTGGAAGCAATCGAGAAGCGCGAGGGGCGGGTGTGCGGCGTCAGTGCCCAGGATCTTGAGACGGGCGAAATTCTGAAGGTTCAGGCTGCGGCGGTGGTGAACGCCGCGGGGGTGCAGGTTGATGCCGTGCGCAGGCTTGACGACGCGGCTGCCGCGCAGCTTTTGACGCCGAGCCAGGGAGCGCATCTGGTGTTCGACACTGGATACCTGGGGGGCGAGACGGCGGTGCTGGTGCCGCGGACGGACGACGGGCGGGTGCTATTCGCGATTCCGTGGCTTGGGCGGCTGGTGGTGGGGACGACGGATACTCCTGTGGATAGGGTGTCGCCTGATCCTCGGCCGTTTGAGGAGGAGGTTGACTTTTTGATTGAGCACCTTGCGCGTTATCTCGACCCTGCGCCTGGGCGGGAGCAGGTGCTGAGCAGCTTCGCGGGATTGCGGCCGTTGGTAAGCGGGCGCCCGGGGGCGGGAACGTCGGTGCTATCGCGTGAGCATGCGGTGGTTGTGGATCGATCGGGGCTGGTGACGATCACGGGGGGGAAGTGGACGAGCTATCGGCGGATGGCGGCGGACGCGATTGACAAGGCAGCGCAGGTTGGGGGATTGTCTGCGCGTGCGTCGCGCACGGCGGAGCTGAAGCTCGACGGCTGGGCTTTATCGCGGAATGGGGATCTGGCGAATGCTTTTGGAGCGTACGCGGGTGCGGTGGATGAGGTTTGTCGCGAGCGGCGTGAATGGGGTGAGCCGATCGCGCCTGGGTTCGCGAATCGGCTGGGCGAAGCGGCGTGGTCAGCGCGTCATGAGGGTGCGCGGACGGTGGAGGATGTGCTCGCGAGGAGGATGCGGTTGTTGTTTTTGGACGCCCGCGCAGCGGCGGGCGCGGCGGCTGCCGTGGCGGGAGTTCTGAGGAGCGAGCTGGGCCGGGACGAGGAGTGGGAGCGAGCCCAGGTGCTGGAGTTTCAAAAGCTGGCGGCGAGCCGGTTGCCGTGAAGCAGACACAAGCGCTTGCGGCCTAGTCCCAGAAGCAGCCTTCGGGATCATCGGCGATGAAGTTGAGCGCGTCCTCGAGCGGCAGGATCAAGGGTCCAAACGAGGACGCCGGGCGCCAGTCGCCGCGATCCAGGCACCAGCAGAGGAGCTCGAACTCGCAGCCGCCGCTCAGTCTCCGCAGCCTGGCCAACGGCGCGCCGCCGTCGCTGTGGAAGAGCGAGTAGCCGTAGGCATCCTTGCGGATCTCGACGCCGCCGCCATGCGCCTTGCTGTAGGCTTCTATGCGGCCCTGAATGAAGTCGAGCGTGTCGGGCTTGCGGGGCGCGCGTTTGCTAGCACTCTTCCGGGCTGGGACGGACGCGGCTGGACGTGGCTTTACAGGTTTCATGTCGGTCTCCTGTCGGCGAGCGAGCGCGGAGCGGATCAGCCGCCGGTTTGAGCCTGGGCCGGTCTTGCCGCGATCGCGGGACCGGCCACGGGGGCAACGAGCGCGTGCACGGACCTGCCTGACTCGAGTATGAGGATCTCCGCCGGCTGGCCGCGCCCCGAGACGAGATGCGCTGGGGCATGCCAGGTCGATTTCGCGCCGAGGCCGGTGAACAGAACGATCGAACGGGCGCGTGAGAGCGGGTTCGGGCCAGCGATGGCGAGCGCGGTGCGGGTATCAGCGTAGAGCGAGCCCGCCACGGCGACAGAGGCCGGGCCGAATTGCACGGGGAGATTCCGGGCGAACCGTTCCGCGAGCGCGCTTGTGGCGGGGCGGCCGACGATCAGCACGTGATTCGCGGCGAGCTCGGAGTCAGACGCCTCGGTCTCCGGCTTGACTGGGATCGCGTGGTTGGACCAGCGCGCCGCGATCAGGCGTGAGAGCTCGAAAGCGGCCTCGCGCTGGGCGTCGGACTCGGCTTTTGTGCCGTAGACGATCACGGTCTGGTCGATGTCGTGCTCGAAGGAATCGACGGCCCAGATGCGCCCTGTCTTTTGCCGGGCGGCGATCCATTTGGGCAAATGGGGCACGGGGTCCTCGCTGGTCCAGGCGTCCTTGCGTGTGCCGAGCGGCTGGCCGTATGCCTTTTCGACCGCGGCGAAGAAGGATTCGCTAGTGACCTTGCGCCCGGCGTGCGAGGCTCCGAAATCGTCCATCATGGCGGCGAATTTCTTCGCCCCCAGGAGCTTGCGGATCTCGGCCATGATGAGCACGCCCTTGCCCGCGGCGATTTCGTACCACGCGTCGGAGCGGAGATCGAACGGGGTGTCGAGCAGCGGGAGATCCTTGCCTTGTCTGCGTACAAGCGCGGTGAGATAGCGTGAGGCTGGGCCGAAGAGCTGGAGCTCCTCGCGACCGGCGGCGGTTCCGCCGGCGATGAGATGTTCATAATCGGCGAATGCGGCGGCGAGCCAGGCGTCGCCGGGCTTCTCGGGCAGGATGGTTCCGCGCCAGACGGGTTGACCAGAGCGCATCGGCCGCCCGCCGCCGGATCGATCGCGCGGCTGGAGAGCCAGATCAACGGGGCGGCTGGACTTGCTTTGCGTCCCCAGCGGCGCATCGGGGCGGAGGATTGTCCAGTCCTCGCCGATGAGGGGCTCGATGGTGGGGTATCGTTCGCGCTCGAATTGCGACGGAAGCCATGCCTTGCCGAGCGGCGGACCGAACCGCGCCCACGACTCCATCCGCAGCGCCATGGCGGCGGTGGTGAACTTGGCGTCGAGCGAATGCGCAGCGGCGAGCGGCGTGGTGGTGAAGGCCTTGAATCCGAAACCGGCGTCGATCTTGCCCGAGGCCTGATCGAAGAGCTCGAGCCATTTGCGATCGCGGTCGGAGGGGTGAAACACCACATTCGCCGGCCGATCGCCCAGCGCCCCGACCGATTCCAGCCGCACCTCGAGATCCTTGGCGTTATTGCAGCCCCAGTAGAACCCCCTGGTGCCGCCAAACCATTCCTCCTTTGAGCTTCGCCAGAGCCGGGTCTTGCGCGTGCCAAGCTCGAACATCGCGATCTCGTTGGTTTTGGCGTCGGCGATGAGCCACTCGTTGGAGTAGAGCCCGTTGTTGCCGGTCTTCAAGATCGAGACGACCTGGTCGATCGACTCGCCGTACTGGACCGCGCGGCGGATGCGATCGGGCAAGGGCGTGCCCTCGGGATCGAAGCTGGTCTGGGCGATGGTGGTTTCGCAAACCACGACTCCGGCGTCGTTTTGATAGTAATCGAGCCCGCTCATGACGCCGCCGGGATAGGTTTGCATCATGACTCTGTGGCCGTGTTCAGGCTTCACGTCGAGCCAGACGTTGTAGTGGGTGGCGTGGAACAGGTTCCACATGGTGATGTGGCCGATGACGATCTTGCCGTCGGCGGTGGCGGGGCCCGTGGCGGCGAAGGCGCTACAGTGTGTTTCAGGCTCGGGGAGTTCGGGCTTGCGCGGGGGGTCTGCGAACTTGCGACCTTCGAGCCCGTGGGGGGTGGCGCTCAGCGCGGCGTCGAGAAAGGCGATTTCGATATCGGAATTGAGGGCGACGATATCGACCAGATCGATCGGCCGGCCGTCGTGGCGTGCACCGGCGGCGGATGCACCGTCGGCGATGCCCTTCATTTCTTCGAGGAGCTCGGGACCATAGCGCCTGAGGAACATGGCATCGGCCATGAGCCGCATCTTGTGCCAGGCGTCCGCGGGGGAGCCTGGGCCGCGATAGAGCGCCAGGTCGGCCAGGAACTCCTGGATCTCGCGTGCTAGCAGGCGGCCGTGCTGGTAGCCGCGCTCGTAAGGCTTGCCCTCGATGTGGAGCACGAGCCAGCCGGCCTGCGGCCTGCGCCAGCCTGAGCCATGGCGCTCGACGGTGGCGGGATCGATGTCGACCCGCGCCTGGGGAACCGGCTCGGCCGCGCGGAGAAACCACGCCTGCCCGCCCAGAATGAGTGTCAGTGTGACAGCCAACCGCCGAATCGCGTCGTGCATGGAACGCCTCGATGTCGCTCAAGGTGCGCGTCGTTCGATGCGCCAAAATACCCGAGCGCGACCACCGGATCGAGACGCAACCGCCGCGAATCAGCCGCCGGGGCGGCGATTAGAATTCGTCGTCACTGACAAGCTCGCCGTCTCGCCTGTTGCCCAGGCGTTGATAAATCCCGAGATCGATGGTCACAAGAACGCGTTTGGCCGAGCCGTCGCAGAGGAGAAACTGTGAGCTCGTGGGGTGGAATGACGCGAACCCGCCAACATGAAGCGAGGGGAGCTTGCCGTCGTCGATCAGCTTGATCACAGTCTCGAGATTCCGCCCCGGCTGGGCCGCGCCATAACCAGCGATTTGCGGTAGAAAATCTTCCCGAGCGTTGATGGGAGCGCCCGTGTTGCGCAGCGTGGCGCGCGTGCCGGAAGCCCAGCCGAGCGTTTGAGTGCGTCTGATCTCGCCAAGGAGGAACGTCGAGGAGAGGCCGTCGCTAACGTCGTCGAGCCGGGTGCTCGAATTGAGGTAGAGCACGCCGTTGTTCGCCGCGTCAATGGGGGCCTCGATGTTGTGATGGCAGCCGGCGTAGCTGATTTGCCCCAAGCGTGGGTCCGATGGGCAAAGCAGCGTTTGAATGGTGACATTCGCCGCGGTGTCGTTCGCCTCGTCATAGACCGACCGATTGAGATCAAAGCGCAGGTAGACGTTATTCTGTCCCAGATAGGGCAGAATCTGGACCACCCAGGAAGAGTGATAACCCGCGGGTGCGTTTGAGATGGGGCCGGTGGCGTTCACGACACCCGGCGGCAACACGGCATGGCTGGAAAGATAACAGGATAGCGCCATGCCGAGCTGCCGCAGGTTGTTCAGGCACTGGGTCGCGCGGGCCTGCTCGCGAGAGGATTGCACGGCCGGCAAGAGGAGCGCGATCAGGATGGCGATGATGGCCACCACGACCAGCAGCTCGATCAGCGTGAAGCCCTGGGCCTGGCGATTGACGTTTCGGCTCATCGGGAGTGTCCTGGTTTCGTGCAAGGGGACTGGGCCTGGCGCCTAGAACTTGCTGGAGTCGATGAACTCGCCGTCGCCGCGGTTGCCAAGCAGGGTGAGCACGCTGGGCGTGATGGTTGTCTTGAGGAAGCGCACCGAGCCGTCGCCGAAGAGGAAGTTCCCGCCGCCGGGATGCCGGCTGGCATAGCCGCCGACGAAGTCGCGCTCGGAACCCTGGGCTCCGGCCTGGCCTGATTTGGGCTTGACGGTCTCGACTTCGATGTCGGCGAGCTGAGCCTGGCCGAAGGGCAAGAGCGATGGTGTATTCTGGCGATTGATCCCCGAGCCGGTGTTCCGCAGGCTGGCGCGGGTGCCGGAGGCCCAGCCCAGGCCAAGGCCGTCGTTGATCTTTTCGCCCACGAACAGCGTCTGTGAAGTGCCGTCGATGACGTCTTCCACCCGCACAGCGCTATTGAGGAACAGCATGCCCGTGTTCTTGACGTCGATGGGCGCCTCGACACCGTTGTGATTACCCACGTAGCTCGTCAGCGAGAGGTCGGTCACGGTGCGCGACGCGCCGTTGTCGGATGGGCAAAGAAACGTCTTGACCAGGTGGGTGCGGGTGGTGGAATTGGGGGCGTCGTAGAGGCTGACATTCAGGTTGAAGTGGTTGTAGATATTTCGAAGTTCCATGTGCGGCAGGATCTGCACGAGCCAGCCGTAGCCATAACCCTGGGGCAGGTCGAGCACGGGTCCCTTGGCGGCGACCGAGCCAGGGGGGAATGCCTCGTGCGCGGACTCGTAATTCTGGAGGGCGATGCCGAGCTGCATGAGGTTATTGAGGCACTGGGATCGTCTGGCGGCCTCGCGTGCGGACTGCACGGCGGGGAGCAAAAGCGCGATCAGGACCGAGATGATCGCGATCACGACCAAGAGCTCGATCAGCGTAAATCCGGGCGCGCAGCCGCGGCCCCTTGTGCGAGAGACATTCATCGACTGGCTCCTGTATGGGTTTTGAGCGTGATTCGGGTGCGTTTGGTAATGCGTGTGCGGTCTGGGAGTTCGATGGGGAGATCGGCGACGGCGGCGATGGCGGCCGTGCCGTCGTTTGCCTGTTCGATGGTGATGGCGACCTGGGCGGCGGGGGTGGCTGTGTTCGTTGCGGGGCGGCCCAGGTCGGCGGGGGTGAGCGTCCAGGTCTCGCCCTTGTAGGCTGGATCGGCCGCGAGCCGGGCGCGGGCGCGTTCGAGGGCCGATTCGGCCAGCCATTGCGCCTGCATCCTGTGCTCGAGCCCCCGGGCCACACCCCGCCTGAGCGCGGTGGCGCGGAGCACAACGGACCCAAGGATGACGAGCACCGACAGCGTGAGCATCACCGCGATGATCGTGAGCCCGGAACGCCGGGAACGTGCGTGCGCAATCATCGGCCAGCCTCCCCGGCCGCGTGGGGCCGTGTTGAATTCGTGCCGAGCGCGGCCAGCACCTCGAGGCTGGGCGCAGGCGTGACCGACTTGCCGCGCGGAGGCTCAACGACCAGCACGGCAAACGCGTGATCGTCCAGCTTGCGGATCTCGAAGTGGGCCAGTCCACCCCTGCCGATCGAGCAGGACTCGCGATTCTTGACCGATTCGCCCTCGAGCGCTTCCCGCACGATTGCGCCTGGCTCAGCGCGGTAGCGGACCACGCGCCCGGGCTCAACCCCTTCGAGAATCAGCCGGCCGCTCTTGCTTGCCTGCGCGGTCTCGATCCGCGCGCCCGAGGCCGCGTGAGCATCGGCTCGCAGCCGCTCGGCCTGGTGCTCAAGCGCGACGGTTTCGGTGATGCGCGTTTGCGCCTCGGCGCCCATCCGCAAAACGAGCTGGATCATGAGCGCGGAGAGCCCAAGCGCCACGCTGACAGCCGACATGACGACCATGGTTTCGATGAGCGAGTAACCCGCCAGGCGGGCTCGCCGCGTGAGTGGCCGCTTCATGGCTTGTTCTCCGCCTGGTAGCGATAGGAGACCAGTGTGACCGGCCGATCCCACTCTCCGCTTTGCATCTTCCAGCGCAGGGCGAGCTGGATCCGCCTGGCGGCCACATGCTCGGGCGCGGTTTGCGGCGTGATCTCGATGGAAAGCGCAGCGCCCGGTAGGACCTGCCTGGCGGCATCGGAGAGCACGATCTGGTGCGCGAATTCGGGCGTGGCGCGATCGAATGGGACGGTGCTTAGCCGCTCCATGACATTGGCCGCCTCGATCTCGGCCCGCGCCGGCCGCTCCTCCCTGCGTTTCGAGCGCCCGGCCGCCGCGATGAGCTGCACCGCGATCCCCATCGCCGCCATCAGCAGGATGAGCGCAACGGTTGTTTCAACCAGAAGCGCACCTGCGCGGTTCCTTGATCGGATCATGCCAGGAGAACGGCTCCTTATCATGCGGAGAGCTCCGAGATCAACTTCACGAGCGGGGCGAAGAACCCAAGCGCGACCACGAACACCACAAACCCAATCGTGAGCACAACAAGCGGGAACAGCGTGACAAAAACCACCTGGAGCCGGTAAGCCAGTCTGCGCTCGTTACGCTCGGCGTGCTCCTCGAGCGCCCATTCGAGATTGCCCACCGCCTGCGCGGAGCGGAGAACCTCGGCGTCGGCCGGGCGGATGATCTCATGCCGCTCGAGGGCGGCGAGCCAGTCCTGCCCCTGCAAGATCTCGCTGTTCGCCCGCTTGATCCGCGTGCGAAACCAGCGCGTGGGATAATACTGGCTAAGCAGCCCGAGGGCTCGTGTTACCGGTTGCGCCGCCGCGACGTACAGCGACAGACACCGCGCGACGAGAGCGGAGTGCCGGCGAATCAGGAGCCGATCGAAAAGCGGAATCTGAAACTGGTTCCACCCTGCCAGTGAGGCCGGCAGGGTCAGCACCAGAAAGATCTCCAGCCCCACGATCAGAAGCGCAAGCGGCGAGTACCGCACGATCGAGTGGCTGAGATCGATGACGAGAATTGTGGCCTGCGGCAAGGAGACGCCGAAGTCGCCGAAGATTGCCTCGAACTTGGGAACGATGAAGTAGAGGATGAACGACATGATCGTCTGGAGCGCGACGAGCAGGAGCAGGATGTAAGAAAAGCGGCCTGCGATGGCGAGCCAGAGCGGCAACCGGCTCGCCCTGTACTTCGCGGCGATGGCGAGCGCCTGGGGGAGCTGGCCTGAGTCTTCGCCGGCGCGGATGAGCAGCACTCCATCCTGCGCGATCAGCCGGGGCGCGGCCTCAAGAGCTCCGGTCAACGTATTGCCGGCGTGGAGCTCATCGACCAGGCGGAGAAACCTGCGGCGGGTGCGGCCGATCCCCTGGGCGGAAAACGCCGAGGCCGCGGGCGCAAGCGCCAGATTCTTCTCGGCCGCGATCGCCAGCACGCCCAGAAGCGTGTCCTGCCGCGCTGCGCCGATGCGAGCCAGGACCGTGATCAAAACCACCGCAAACCCCAGGTTGAGCCCGATCAGGGCCAGAACCGCGAGCACTCCGAAGAGCACCGCCAACCACAAGAGCACCGCCTCCACCGCGATCACAAGCATCCAGTGGAAGAGCCGGAATTTCCGGCGATCACTCGAGAACCGATCGTCGATCTGATGATGCAGCTCGCGCGCAAGCGCACTCGCGGCCAGGCTCAGGTCCGGGCCAGGCGGTTCGTAGCGATTGGTGCTGCCAGACGCCTCGTTCAAGGTCCTCTCCTTCGCTTCGCGACTGACCCAGCAATTAGCCTGAAAGCCGGCTGATCAGCGTGATCAGCGGGATAAAGAGCGCGGGGATGATGAGGATCTGCATGAACACGGCCACCGCGCAAACAGCCCCCACGACCGACGCAAGCACACTGGCCTGCGCCCGCGCCTGGGACTCATACATCGACGCCGCCATGTGCAGCACCTCCGGCAAGGTGAGCTGCTGCTCCCCCCAGGCGATCAGCCTGGGCAACCCGACCGGAAACAGCGTGCGCGCGTTCATCGCCCGCGCGAGCGTACCGCCGGCCTGGATCTCGCGCGCCATGGACAAAGATGCGTGATCATATGTGGTATTGTCCACAGCCTGTCCTGCCAGGGGGAGCGCTTCGGGCAATGGCATCCGGCTTTCGAGCAGGAGGCCGAGCACATGGCAGAACTCAGAGAGACTGATCGTGCGCCAGACAGCGCCGGCGATCGGGATTCGGCTCGCCAACGAGCGTCTGACCTTGCGGCTCACGCTATAGCGCACGATGAGCCAGGCGACGAGGATCGCACTCCCGAGCCACAAGGCCGGGATCGCCGCTGCGCGAAAGATGGCGGAGACAAGCAACATGAGCTGCGTGAGCGCAGGCAAGGGGATATGGAAATCCTTGTAGATGAGCTCGAACTGGGCGACGACGACGATGCTGATGAAGGTAAAGATGGAGAAGGTTCCCAGCAGGAGCAGAATGGGATACATGAGCTTGAGCCGGAGCGTGCGGCGGATTTCGTCGCCCACTCCGGCGTAGCCCGAGAGCTGGGCGAGCACATCGCCCAGACGGCCGGTCCGCGCGCCCGCGATTGCCAGGCCGCGGAGATTGCCTGGGAGTCCCAGCCGATCGGTGCTCACGGCCTGTTCCAGTGTTTGACCGGCCTCGACCGCGCTGGCGATTTCGCGCATTGCCGCCGCCAGCCGGCCGTTCGGCAGCTCCTGCGAGAGCGCGGCGAGCCCCTTGCCAAGCGGCACGCCCGCGTTCGCCAGATCGCCCATGTGCCGGGAGAGCTCAAGCGCCTCCGCGCCCTTCAGCCCGCCGCCGCTTGCGCTTGCCATCGTCACGATCCTCTCACCCGCTCGGGCAGGATCAGCCCAGGCTGAGTTTGCTGAGCAGATTGATCAGGGGAATGAAGAGCGAGAGCCCGTAAATCAGTGCTGCACTGCCGCCCAGAACAACGAGCAAGAGACTTGGCAGCCAGATCTTCATGCTCTCGGCCCGGAACCGCGCGCGGTTGCGATAATGATCCGCCAGGCCGCGCAAGCGCTCGGCGAGCGATCCCGGACCATCAGCCGTGGAAAGCGCCCAGCGAATCATCGGCTGGAAGGGGCTGGCGTCGATGGCCTCAGTTGCGGCCGCCGCATCGTGGCCGCGGTTGAGCTCGGCGGCGAGGTCGCGGGTCGCCTGGGTGATCCGGGGGTTGCCGGTTGACTCGCCCGCGAGCACAACCGCCGTTGCATAACCCACCTGGTGCTCGAGCAAAAGCGCGAGCAGCTCCGCGAAGTTGGCGGTCTCGTAATCGGCCATGAACCGCGACATCCCCGGCACGAGCCGGGGCAGCCCCCAGCCCCAGCTTCCGAAGCGAGCCGCGCGCCCCGTGGCCACCCACGTCATGCCGAGCAAAAAGAAAAGCGCTGGCCCGATCGGCCACCAGAGGTGCGCGTTCTCACCCAGCCACGTCAGCAGCGCGAGCGCCTTCGGCGGCTCGATCTCAAGCCCGGGAAAGGCGCCGGCAAACCGAGGCGCGACCACCACGGTCAACATGATGAAGAGGCCGTAGGCAATCGCGACGATCAGGAGCGGATACCAAAGCGCAAGGCCGACCGCCTCGCGTGCCTCGGAGTAGCCGCGGACATAGCGCGACATCCCCTCGAGCGCTGTCGGCAAGCGGCCGGATCGAACGCCTGCCTCCACCACCGCGCGGTAGAGCGGCGGAATGGAATCGCGCTCATGCTCAAGCGCATCGACCAGGCTTTCGCCCCGGCTCATGCGCTCGCCGAGCAACCGCGCGATTCGGCCCAGCCGGCCGCGCACGTCACGCCCGGCCGAAGCAAGCCCACGCTCGAGCGGCGTGCCCGCCCGCACCAGGGCCGCGATCTCCTGGTTCAAAACCAGCAAATCATCGACCGTGATCGCCTTCCCTTGACCTATCGCCATCACGACCCGCCGGAGGAAGAGGTAGTCCTTACATTTGTATGAGCCAAGTACACCACACTTGTACGAGGCTGTCAAGGGCGCGGGCGTTCGATTCGCATTCTTGGGGTGGAATGGGCACGTGCAACCGCGTTTGCAGCCTAGGGGAGTCGCAGATCTCCCGAGCCCAGCACGCGGCGGATTTCCGCGGGGGAGGTGAGCCCCGCTTCAACCGCACGGCAGGCCCTGCGGAGGATGGGGATGAAGCGGGTCTCGAGCGCGGCCTTTTCGAGCCGGCGGACGTCGTCGCGTGCCAGGATGGCGCGGGCGATGGGTTCGGGCTCGGGATCGAGCAGCTCGGCCAGGATGGTGCGGCCGCGGTAGCCTGTGTTGCCGCACAGGGGGCAGCCGGTGGGGATTTTCGCCTCGTGAACGTCGAGGCCAAGCCGTTCGCGGTCGTCCTGGGCGGGCCGAGCACATTCACAAAGTCTGCGTGCCAGGCGCAGGCCAAGAATCGCGCGAACGCCGCTCCGGATGGCGTAGGGCTCGATGCCCATGTCGAGCAGACGGCCGACGACCTCGCAGGCGCCTCCGGCGTGAAACGTGGTGGCGATCAGGTGACCGGTAAGCGAGGCCTGGAGCGCGACCTCGGCAGTGGCTTTGTCGCGGATTTCGCCGATCGCGATGACCTCGGGATCTTGCCGCAGGATCGAGCGCAGGCCGACCTCGAGCGTGAGGCCTGCCGCGGAATTGACCTGCGACTGGGCCACACCGGGCAGAATCGCCTCGATGGGGTCCTCGAGCGACACGAGCGCCCGCGCGCCGGCGGTCCGTTCCGCGAGTGCGCGCAGGCAAGCATAGAGGGTGGTCGTCTTGCCGCTGCCGGCGGGGCCGGCGATCACGATCGCGCCCGAAGTCTGGTCGAGCAGGCACGAGAGATGCTCGGCCAGATCGAGCGGCAACCCCAGGTCGCTGAGCGTGAGAAAGCGGCCAGGGTCAGCGAAGAGCCGCACCACCGCTTTTTCCCCAAAGAGTGTGGGGAAGGTGCAAAGCCGCATCTCGACCTCGCCGGCGGGGCCGCGGACCCGCCCTTCCTGGGGCATGTCGGTGCGATAGGTGAGCAGATCGGCGAGCACCTTGAGCCTGGCGACGATATTGGGCGCGACCCTGGATGGCAGTGAGAGCACGGGGATCAGCACACCGTCGACACGGAACTTGAGCTCGAGGCCGAGCGGCCCAGGCTGAAAGTGGGCGTCGCTGGCGCGGGCAGCGCGCGAGTAGGCGAGAATTTTGTCAACGACGGTGGCGGCGTAGTCCGCGTTTGCCGGGTCGAGCGCGGCAATCGCCTGCGAAAACTCGGAAAAGGGCACGAGACGCCTCGCTCTCGGAACCGCGCTAACGGCCGAGGATCACGCGCGCCTGGGCCTTCGAGCCGGGCAGATCCTCGAGCGTCGCACGCAGATCATCGTGGCGTTGCCGGCGGTCCACGGCAAGCCCGAGCGTGTGCATTCCGCGTTCGAGCTCAAGCTCAAGCGCGTTCTGCGCCCCCTGCTTCGGCAGCATCATCTTGCCGTCGAGGAAGACCGTTACGCCGTGGAGTGAGTTGAACGCAACGCGAATCGCACCTGGTGTCGTCAGCTCGAACTGCGCCCGGGCCAGCAAGAGGCCCGGCCCGCGGGGCTGGGCGAGCGCCGACTCGACGAGCGGCAGCCGCCCGGCCACGGTGGCATATGCCTGCTTCCAGCCTGGCCCCTGATCGCCGCTGAGCATTGCCGCAAGCTCGGCGCTCGAAAGCTTGCCGGGCGGCTCGAGCACGTTCCACGCGCGGAACACACGCTCGGTGCTCGTGGCGTAAGCACCCAGCTTGCCCAGCTCGGAAAGAAACCGCACCAGGTCCACAAGCTCGGCGTGCGTCATCAGATCGACGAGTCCCTGGGGCATGAGCGATGCACCTTGCTTGCGGCCGTCGATCTCGCTCGTGGGGATCGCGTCCTCCGCCCCTTCGGCGTCGCGCAGCACAAGCTCGGCGTCGTTCTCGCGGATCTTGATCCCGGTATGGATCTTGCCGTCATTGGTGGCGACGACGAGCGAATGGTAGTTTTCCTTGATCATCTTCGAGGGCTCGAGGATCGACTCGATCAGGTAATCGACCTGCGCGCTGGCGCCGATGCTTTCGAGCCCAGGACCAACTTGCCCCCCCGCGCCCGAGATGGCGTGGCACTTGAGACACCCCAGTTCCGCGCGGCGGAACACGGCCTCGCCCCGGGCGGGGTTGCCGTGCTGGGCGACCTCGGCCAAAAGATCCTTGAGCTGAGCGGCTGTAAGCACGCGATGGGCCGACTCAAACCGGCCAGCGCGTTCAAGCGCGCGGGCGAGCGCGGGCTCGTCGCGGCCGATCGTGCGCAGCTTTCGCAGGAGCAACTTGGCGAGATCCGAGTCAAGCGCGGGTGCGGTGGCGTCAAGCCCGTGCGCGAGCGCCTGCGCTGCCCCCGTGCGATCCAGGACGCGTGAAAAGACAATCAGAGTGGGGTCAAGCTGGTCAACCTTACGCGCGGCGAGCCACTTCACGAGCCTGGGCATGACGGCGGCGGGATCACGATCAACGAGCGCGGCCAGCACGCGTGCCTGGGCGGCCGCCGAGCCGTTGCCCTCCAGGAGCCGCTCGACGGCCTTTTGACCCTCCGCGCCTCCTTCCTTGACCAGAGCGTCGATCGCCGCGGCTCGCACATCGGTTGCGAGATCCTCACGCGCCAGGAGCGCAGTGAGGGCGGGCGCGAACTCCGGTCTGTGCCAGGCCCCCGCAAGCCGAATCGCCCCGATCGCCAGAGGCGTATCGCGATGCGGGAAGAGCCGCGCGATGCCGGTCAGGTCGCCCGCGGGGCGGACTCCGCGTTTCGCAGCGCGTTCCAGATTTGCCACCAGCTCGCGCTGCCGTGCGGGGGAAATCACCTTGCCGGTGAGTGTGTATTCGAGCATGACTGCAAGGTCACGCGCGTTACCAAGATTGGCGGCCAGGTCCTCGACGGCCGCTTGCTGGTCGCTGGGAACCTTGCCCTGTTGCAGCAGCGTGAGCAAGGGACTTACGACTTCGGGTGTGCTGACCGCCAGGCAGGCATATACCAGTCGGCGCGTCTTGCCGTCGAAATCGAACTTGCCTGCGAGCACCCGCGGCAGCCAGTGAGGAGCGAGCTCACGGGCTGTGAGCCAGGTTGCGTATTCGAGGAATCGGTCGCGGGGAAATTCCACGGCGGCGAGGGCTTCTCGCGCCGCGGCCGCGCTCGGGACGGCTGCGAGCGCCCGCGCGGCCTCGAGCCGCACCCGCGGGTTCGGATCGCGGGCATAGGGAGCCAGCAGGGGGACGGGGTCGGCGATCTGTCCCGGCATCAGGCTTGCTGCCCGCACCGCGGCCGCTCGCACGCGGGGATCATTCGATTGCAGCAGCGACGCGAGCAACTTCGCCTCCAGCCGCCCGAGCGCCTGATACGCCCAGAGTGCCTCGAGCCGGTCGTGCTCCCGGGACGCGTCGTGAGGGTCGATCGCCCCGACCCAGGCATCGAGCGCGGGGAGCACGCGGGGCGCGCCCCGCTCCGCGAGCACACGCTTGGCCTGCCGCCTCGTCCATTCTTCGGGAGCACGAAGCGCTTCGAGCAAATCCTCGGTGCGCGCGTTCACGAGCCGCGGCCTGGGTACGAGCGGGCGCCCCTTGGCCGTCACGCGCCAGATCCGGCCGCGCGTGTGATCGCGCCGGGCGTCGCGAAAGTCTACCTCGCCATGCTGGATGATGGGGTTGTACCAGTCGGCAATGTAAATCGCGCCATCGGGCCCCATTTTGACGTCGATCGGTCGAAACGCCACGTGCCGCGTCTTGATGAGCTCCGGTAGCTCGCGAGCGGCAAAGCCCGCGCCGTCATCGGAGAGCTTGAAGCGGCAGACTCGGTTGCCGCGAAAGTCATTCGTGATCAGGTCGCCCTGCCACGATTCCGGCAAGTGGCGCCCCGAAATCCGCTCGAGCCCGCAGTACTTGGGGCTGCCTGGATTGAGCCCAGGCAGCACCCGCACCGCCCCAGGCGCTGTGAAATAGTACGCACCCGGCAGGCAATAGTTGATGCCCTCGCCCCCTGCCCCGTCCGTCGCGAACGACTGGCCGTAATCGTCGGAATGATGCCCCCAGGGATTCACAAGCCCCCGTATGAACACGCCTAGCTCCATCGACCGCGGCTGGAACCGCCAGATCCCGCCCCCACCCAGCCTGCGCACGCCCCAGGGCGTTTCGATGTGGCTGTGAATATAGATCGATTGGTTGAAGTACAGGTACCCGTCATGCCCCCAGCGCAGGGTGTGAAGGATGTGGTGCGTGTCCTCGGTGCCGAAGCCGGAGAGCATCACGCGGGTCTCATCGGCCCGGCCGTCGCCGTCGCGATCCTTCAGGTGCAAGAGCTCTGTGCTCGCGCCAACGTAGGCGCCGCCGTCGCCCGGTTCGACCGCGGTGGGGATCAAAAGCCCGTCGGCGAACACGGTCGTCTTCTCGGCCGTACCGTCGCCGTTTGTATCCTCCACGACCAGAATCTTGTCATTGGCCACCTGGCCCGGCTTGATCTGGGGATAGATCTCGGAGCTTGCGATCCAGAGCCGGCCCTGGGGATCGAAGTTCATCTGGATCGGCTTGTGGATCATGGGATCAGCGGCATAGAGATTGACCTCGAAGCCGTCTGCCACCACGAACGATCTGCGCTCGACCTCGGGATCCGGGTCGGGGATGGGAAAGGGCGCGCGCTGCGCACTTGCGGGCGCTGGGAAAAGCGCAAGCGCGATTGCGCCCAGCACGAATCGCCAGGCGGAGTTTTGAATGCTCATCGGCCTGCTCCTTCCTCGATCGGCGAGAGCTCGACGGTGTGCCAGGCGGGCGCGGCGAGCTCGGTGATCTTCAACTCGGCCTCTCGCACGAGCGGGTCGAAGCGCGGCACCTCGATCGCGTTGTTGCCTTGCTCGTGCTTGCGAAAGCCAAAGAGATAGGTGATGTTCTGCGGCCTCCAGCGATGAAAAAAGAGCTCGTTCTTGCGATTGATGGCGATCCGTAGTCGCTGGGTTGCGCCGATCTCGGGCGAAGGAACAACCACTCCGCGCCCCCAGTCGGCGGCCGTTCCTGACGCTGCCGGACGGGTGTCAATCACCAGGCTGTATCGTCCCGCGCCCAGCCCCGCGGCGGAGATCCGCAGGCTCTGGGGCCGAGAACCAGGAAACCGCAGGCGGAAGGCATAACCGAGCTTGGCTTCTTTTTGATTGATGACCACGGCGGGAGTGCCGCTCCAGCGTCCATCCGCCCCGAGCGTGATCGCTTCCTGGCCGCTCGGCGGACGGCCGGCGAGCGCCTGGGCCACGCGCTCTCCGAGGGCTCGGCTGCCGCTCTCGGTCAGGTGGATGCCGTTATCTGTCAGCCAGCCCGCCTCGTTCGTGGGGCGTGTGAGGCCGAGCAAGTTGACGACGACCGCGCCTCGCTTCCGCGCCAGGGTTTCGACGGCGCGGGCGTATTGCTCAAGCGCGGCATTGTGCCGCGCGGGGTTTGGCAGCGGCGGCCCATGATCCTCATGGGCTATTGGCGTCAAGAAGATAAGCCGGGCCTTCGTGAAGGCGACCCGGTCGAGCAGCGATTCGTACCCCTCGATGAAGGACGCCAGCCCCGACTCGCCGTCGAATGAGTCGGCCATGCCATAACCGCAGACCAGCACGGTTGGCTCGGCTGCGCGGATTTCCTCGATCAGCCGCTCAAACCCGACCTCGGGCGGGTCGAAACCGGCCCGCGAGAGGCCGCGAACCGTGTCGCCGCTCCAGCCCAGGTTGCGAAACGTCAGGTGTTTGCCAGGGTTCTGAATGGTGAGCGCGGTTTCGAGATAGCCGTAGCGGCCCTCGCGTTCGATCAGCGTATCGCCCACGAACACGACTCGGTCGCCATCCTTGAAGACAAACGGCTCATCGGCAACAGCGAGGCTCGCCCACGCCGTCATGGCGAGGGCGCTTGCATACGTCAGGCGAGCAAACACAGCGGGCTCCCGGCGGAGATTCGGGCGGGTTGTTCGAGCACGACCGAGGCGAGCGGAAGCGTGCCCCGGGCGCGACGCACTCTTCCATAAGAATATCCTACACGGATTGCCTGTGCCCGGTCGATATTCCGCTCCTCCGCGGGATGAGAGTTTCGCCGCGCCCGAGCGCCTGGCTAGGGCTTTTTCTCCGCGGTCTTGACGCCGTGTTCCAGGAAATCGAGCCGAATCAGGACCATGCGGCACTGCCAGGTCGAAGGCCGGGCATTTTCCTTAACGAACTGGTAATGCTCGATGGCCTCGTCGCGCTTGCCCTTGAGCTCGCGATCCAGGCCCAGCAGAAGCCGCACCGCGTGGGTCGTCCAGTCCCCGGAAACGCCGTCCAGCAACTCGTCTTCCTGGATCTGGCCGCGAAGATAGCGTACATACGGCATGAGCGGGTTGTCGGGCGGGGACTTTTCCTCGCAGAGCCGCAGGTAACGCTCGCAATCCTGGTCCTTCTTCGCAAGCCGGGCCGCCGCATGAGCCAGGAGCGCGAGGAGAATCCCTTCGCCTTTTTTCCAGCCCGCGTCATCGGTCAGCCTGAGATACGTATCGCAGTCAGCCCGCGCGCGGTCATATTCGCCGAGCGCAAGATAGGTCTCACTCCGCGCGGCGACATAGTCCTTTTCCTTGGGGGTAAGCCGGATCGCCCGGCTTAGATCGGCAAGCGAGAGGCTGATCTTCCCCGCGCACTGGCGTCCGACGGCTCGATTGAAAAGGCTGACGGCATCCTGGGGAGAAAGCTGCACGCAGCGATCGAAGTCCTCATTCGCCTTGGCGAAATCGCGCTTTTCGAGCCAGACACTGGCCCGATCGCTGAACAAACTCGCGGCTTCCGGGTGGGACTTGATCGCATCGTTCAGTTCCGTGAGCGCCTTCTCAAAGTCTCCCTTCTTGCGGTACCCCTCAGCGCGTCCCGAGACATTCACAAGATTCTTGGGGTCGAGGCGGAGGGCGATTTCAAAATCGGCGATTCCGCGATCGTATTCGCCACGACTGAGTCGGTCTCGGCCACGGTTCCCGTAGGCATGAGCGTTCTTCGGATTGAGCCGAATGGCCGTGGAGTAATCCGCGATGGCCTTGTCCGTCTCGCCCTTCAGGTCCCATGCGATGCCGCGGTAGTTATAGAGAGTGGAGTTCCTGGGATCGCGGCGAATGGCCTCGGAATAGTCGGCCATCGCCTTGTCGAGATCCTGCTTGAGCCTCCATAACCAGGCACGTTCTGCATGCGCGGTGGGGCTGTTGGAATCCAGGCGAATGGCCTCGTCATAATCGGCCATCGCCCGGTCGTAATCGCGCTTTGAGCGGTAAATCGCGCCGCGGCCCAACCGCGCCTCGACCGAAGCGGGGTCCAGCCGGATCGCCTCGTCATAGTCTCCGAGAGCGACATCCAGGTCCTTGCGCAACTCTCTCCAGGCAAAGCCGCGCATGGCGAAGGCATAGGCGTCGTTCGGATTCGCCCGGATGGCTTCCGTCAAGACATCGAGCGCCTTGTCCTCGGCGACCACTTGACTCGGCTGCGCCCAACCCTCGACGTCGTCGGCCACCAACCAAAGCCACGGCCCATTGACCTTCTCGACCTTGTAAACCAGCACCCTGTGCTGAAGCTCGACCGGGGCTTCGCCGTTTCGGAGCGAGAATCCCGCCTGGGCTGGAATTACCTGCTTCCCAACCCACTCCATTTCTTCCAGCGTCTGTTCCTGAGCGTGAGCCGTTCTGCCAAAAACCAGGCTGGCGACGGCCAGGATGAGGGTCACCCACCCCCGCGTGCAGGGGGAAAGAGAACGAAGCGCAATCGCAGCAAGCATGGGTCAATCTCCCAGTTTGAGCCTTCATCTCCTGGGACGAACGCCCAGGACCATCGCTCTGCAACAGGGAGGTCCATCCAATTGCGTCGGGTGTGACAAAGAAAAAAGCACGCGCGGTAACGGGGCGAAAGCCCCTAGCGCGCACCGGGCCGCTCGCCCCACGGCGGCGGAATCGTCGGGCGCTCGGCGTGCAAATCCCTGCGCACGTCTCGCGGCCGCTTTTGAAACCAGAGCACGAAGCGGCAAAGCTGCGCGACCGCCTCATCGTAAGCCCTTTTGCCCTTCTCGACGGACGCCTTCTCGGCATCACCCAGCACGCCGGTGTCGGAATAGCTACTTGTCCACGAGATCAAGGTCGCCGGCCCCGCCGCGAACAGGTCGACCCACATGAACGGGCTCTCCTCGGTATTGAACGAGATTGTCCCGCTGCGGATCCGGTCGTGCCGCACATCCTCGCTCGAAGCATAAAGATAAAGCGACGTCTCGAGCTCGCAGGCGTGTGCGCAGCCGCCAGGGAACACACTCTCGCGCCAGCTCGGCAAGAAGTTCTTATCGATCGTAAGCAGGTTCCACCAGGAGATTGGGATGCATTCCGCGTCGGTCTCGAGATTCGCCCGCCGGGCGGCCAGATCCAGGATCGGCCAGTTGGAGCCGTGGCCGTTCAAGAGCACCACCTTCTTGAAGCCGTGGTACGCCAGGCTCTTCACGACGTCAAGCACGCCCTCAAGAAAGTGAGGGTAATGGGTGTTGATCGTGCCTGGAAAATCCATGACATGCCCGGTGTAACCGAAGGGATGCGTGGGCAAGACTAGCATCGATTGGGGGATCGATCGGCCTGCGCCGCGGGCGATTTCGGTGGGGCAGACGATATCGACGTCAAGCGGCAAATGCGGGCCATGTTGCTCGACCGAGCCACAGGGCAAAACACACACCTTCCCCAGCGCGACGGCGTCGTTGATGTCTGGCCAGGTTAGCTTTTCGTAACGGTACTCGCTCGATGCTCGGCTGTTCATCGCTCGATGCCCCGATCAACAGGTCGGTACCGCGCGAGGGAATGAAAGATCCTGCCCCGCGGCCATGCATCGAACTTTACAGGCGAGGGAACCAGCATGCCAGAGCGTGGAGTTGAGCGAGATGAGGCCAGGCGACTCAACTCGAGACGCGCGCAAAAATAAACCGGCCAGCGGAGCAATCCTGAACGACGACCTCTCCCCTCGTCGTTCAAAATCGATCCAACTGGCCGGTTCGCTCGTACTGCCCGCGCCTTCACGCGGACCTCAGTGTAGGAGAAAGGGCGAGCGGGGGGTCGTGCGAGGCAACCCGCTCGCCCTTCGGCGGGGGAGCCGTTCCAAAGTGACTTGAAACGACCATCGCCATTGGGGTGGCTTCATCAAAGTTTGCTCGCGAGAATCGTCGTCGAGTGTTCTGAGCGTCAGCCTTGGCCTCGCGTCGTTTCACTCGATCATCTTGCGAACGCTTAATGAGCAAAGCAAACCCAGTGCCAGAAGCACCCAAAGGTGGTCAAAAGTCGGGTCGAACTGGGTTTGGCAGGCTTGAATCTGCAATGGTTAACCCATAGATTACTTTGCCTTTACGTCGTCCTGAAAGAATTCCAGAAAGTCCGTGCCAGGAATCACCGCGGGGTCTGATCAAGCCGATGTGACGATGGTCTCCGTCGCTTTTCTGTGCAGGCACGCCCAAGAGGCGCGCATTGCTTCTGGGAATTGAATGAGGGTGGATGGAATGGGGAGGAAGAATCGTTGAGTGAAGCGAGCGCGGAGGAGTCGCTAGGGCGGATTCTGGAGATCGCTCCGAGCGATCGTGGGAACGCTCAGCTCGGGCGCTGGCTGTCGCGCGAGATTGACGCGGAGGGAGCGCCCAGGCGCATTCAGGTGGAGGACTGGCTGGCCTGCGCGCGGCTGCTTGAGCGATCTCGTTGCGCTCAGGGCCTGTCTGGGGATGCCGCGGAGCGCGCCAGCACGTTTCTGGCCGCGGCGAATGGCTGGGCGCCAAAACGGCGTACCGGGCAAACGCACGTGGGGTGGGGCAGCACACGGCTGGTGATGGCGCGGCTGCAGGAAGGCCAGGGTGCGATCCGCGTGGTTGGACACGATCCTGGGGAACCGTGCGGCTTCGAGCTGCTTGTGAACGACCACGCCTGGCTCGGTCCGTGCTGGTCGGTTGAGGGGGACGAGCTCGCGTCGAAACAGAGGCTCCTGGTATGGGACCCGGAAAAGGCGTACGAGCAATTAGAATGGGTCGTTGCCGCGGGGGATCGCAAACTGGTCCGCAGCGTGGTGGTGCTGCGCGGGCTGAAGCTTGCGCTTGTCTCTGCCCTTGTGGAATGCCCGGCGGGTGGCTCGGCGAGCGAATGCGCGATGACGCTCGCGCTGCCGGCCGGCGTCACGGCCGCGCCTCAGGGCGAGAGCCGGGCGCTTGAGCTGCGGTCGGGCTCACGGAGTAAGCCGTTGCAGGTTTTGCCACTTGGGCTTCCTTTCAAGGACTATCCCACCGAGCGGGGGCGGCTCGTGGCCGCGCCCGGGTCGATCGTGCTTCGCCAGGCGGCTCCGGCTCGGCGAACGTGGATGCCCCTGCTGATCTCCTGGGACGAATCACGCCGCAAACGCAGCCTGAGCTGGCGCAACCTCACCGTAACCGAGAAGGGCCGGATCCTTGGGCCGGACCAGGCCACGGCCGTGCGCGTCTCCTGGGGTCGTGACGAGACCTATCTCATTTATCGCAGCCACGCCCGTAGCGGTTTGCGAGCCGCACTTGGCCATTGCACAACCAGGCGTTTTCTCGTCGGCCGCTTCCAGCGCGATGGGGCGATCAAGCCGATCCTGGAGGCGGATTGATCTCCCTCGATCAGGTCACGAGCCCCGGGGCCCGGATCGCCGCGCGACCAAAGTGAGCGAAGTTGCGATATAAAGGAGATTCACAGCGACCGTCAGGTATCCCGAATGCTGGTGCGCAACGCGCATCGAGGCATTCCCTTGCAGAATCAGGAGCCCCATGACGAGCTGGGAAACAATGAGGATCGCGGCCAGCACACCGAGGCCGATCACAAGCGGTTTCATCGTGGTTACGGGTCCCTGAAGGCGGATTACGCGCGAGCAATCGTAGTCCTGGATGAAGTGGAACATGGTCGATCTTGAGCGGTTGCGGCGGAATTTGGAAGCGGTGCAGGCGCGGATCGCGCAGGCGATTGCGCGTTCCGGCCGGGCCCCGGGCTCAGCCAGGCTTGTCACGGTGACCAAGCGGAGCTCCGCGGATTGCATCGCGCCCTTGCTTGGTTTGGGGGCGTGCGACTTCGGCGAGAACTATCCCCAGGAGCTCGTCCACAAGTTCGAGGCGACCGCCGCACTCGAGCCCCGCCCGCGCTGGCATCTGATTGGACACCTGCAAACGAACAAGGTCAAGAAGCTCATCGGGCCGCTCGGCTCTGCGCTGGTGATGATCCACGCGATTGATTCGCTTAAGCTGCTGGATACAGTTTCCGCCGCGGCCGAATCGACTGGCATCCATCCCGACGTTTGCTTGCAGGTAAATACCTCGGACGAGGAAAGCAAGCACGGCTGGTCGCCGGAGGGGCTCATGGCGGAGCTGGATCAGATCGTGCGGCCGCGCGCGGTGAGGATCGTGGGGCTCATGACCATGGCCGCGCTTGGAACCGACGCGGAATCCGCGCGGGGGTCGTTCGTGCGGCTCCGTGAACTGCGTGAGACGATCGAGCGCCAGAGCGGGCTGGCACTCCCCGAGCTGTCAATGGGTATGACCAACGACTTCGAGACGGCGGTTGAGGAAGGCGCCACGCTGGTGCGCGTCGGCTCCGCGATCTTCGAGGGAGTGGAGTCGTGATCGAGATCACGGACCAGGCGGCAGGGTTCGTGGTTGCGGTGCTCGCCCATCCCAGCGCACGTAAGACGGGAGTTCTCGGAGCGCACGCCGGCGCGCTTCGGATCGCAACGACCGAAGCCCCCGAAAGGGGAAAAGCGAGCGTGGCGATCGCGCGGATTCTGGCGGCCGCGCTTGGCATCAAGCCCGCCCAGGTCGAGCTTCTGAGCGGCGCCAGCTCCCGGCGCAAGCGTTTTTTGATCCGTGGCATCGACCGCGCTGAGCTCGCCGCTCGACTACGGTCGCTGGTTGCCGCCCAGAATAGCGAGCCCTCTCATGAATCCGCTTGAACAGGCTGAATATCAGATTACACCCTGGACGGGCGCGGCCCCGCACACCGCCGTGCGCGTGCCCGGGTCGAAGAGTCTCACCAACCGAGCGCTCATCGTGGCCGCCCTTGCCGACGGCCAGAGCACGCTCACAGGCGCGCTCGATAGCGAGGACACGCGGGTGATGGCCGATGCGCTCCATCGCCTGGGATTTGCACTCGAGTTTGATGCTCCTGCGTGCCGTATTGCCATCACCGGGCACTCGGGCGCGATTCCCGCTCAGGCCGCCACGCTCGAGTGCAAGAACTCAGGCACCAGCCTGCGCTTCTTGACGGCCTTGACCGCCCTTGGCCAGGGCGTCTATCACCTGGATGGCGGTCCCCGCATGCGCGAGCGCCCCATCGCCGATCTGATCACAGCGCTCAATGGGCTGGGCGCGGCGGTGGTCTCGGACGCCGGCACCGGCTGCCCGCCGATCACGATCCAGGCGCGCGGACTCGACGGCGGCTACTGCCGCGTCAAAGGCGATGTCTCAAGCCAGTTCCTAAGCGCGCTCATGATGAGTCTGCCCCGGGCGCGAGAATCGACCTGGATCGAGGTCGACGGGGTGCTTGTTTCTCGCCCCTACGTGGCCATGACGGAAGCCGTGATGCGCGACTTTGGCGTCACGATCGGCAACCGCAACTTTCGCCGTTTCGACGTGCCCGTGGCGGCCTACAAGGCGCGCGAATACGCCATCGAGCCTGACGCTTCCGCGGCCAGTTATTTCTTCGCGCTCGCCGCGGTCACGGGCGGGCGGATCACGGTCGAGGGACTGGGCACTTCGAGCGTGCAGGGGGACATGGGCTTCGTCGATGTTCTCGAATACATGGGAGCGAAGGTCGAGCGCGAGGCGACGCGAACAACCGTGCAAGGCGGGCCTCTCAGGGCCGTCGACGTCGACATGAACGCCATTTCCGACACCGTGATGACTCTGGGCGTGGTCGCCCTGTTCGCCGACGGCGTCACCCGCATTCGCAACGTCGGCCACATCCGCCACAAGGAGACCGACCGGATCGCCGCAGTCGCCACCGAATTGCGCAAGCTGGGCGCGAACGTCGACGAGCGCGAGGACGGGCTCATCATCAACCCGCCCCCACGCGAGAAGCTCACAGGCGCAGGGATCGCCACGTACAACGACCACCGCATGGCGATGTCGTTTGCAATCGCGGGGCTTTTGATCCCGGGCGTGGTGATCCTCGACCCCGGCTGCGTGGTGAAAACCTACCCTGGCTTCTGGGCGGACTTCGAACGCGTGCGTTCGTCGCCTGGTGCCGGCTGAGCTGGCGGCGGCGAGGCTGTCCGCGCATCGACAGGAACGTCTTTGAAGCGCTTCGACTCGAAACGCCTGACACCCCCGGGCGTGAGACGCAGGTAGATCGCGCTTGTGCCCGGCAGAGAATCCACAAGCGTGAGTCCGCGGTCGGGACCAAGCAGGTAGACCACGGTCTCAAGGGCGTCGGCCGCGGCGCCGTCGGGCGCAACCACCGTCACGCTGGCGCGATCCTCCACCCCCATGCCAGTCTTTGGGTTCACGATGTGCGAATAGCGGCGGCCGTTGATCACCACAAATTGTTCGGCGTCCCCCGCGGTGGAAACGGCCTGATTCGCCAGCAGCAAGGTGCGCTCAGGCTCGGGCTGGGAGGGATCGACCGGCGCGATGGCGATCTTCCAGCCCGCCTGGCCGGGCGGTGGGTCACCCACCACGATGTCGCCCGCGGCGGCCACGAGCGCCCGCTTGATTCCCTGCTCCTTGAGAACCGAGAGCGCCGCCTCGGCCGCATAGCCCTTGGCAATCCCGCCGACGTCAAGCCGCATCCCATGCAGGCATAACTGGGCTGTGCTCGCCTGGGGGTCGAGCTTGAGCTTGTCGCCTCCCACGAGTTGCATGGCCCTGGCAAGCGTGTCGGCGGCGGGGAGCTTCCGGTCACGCCTGGCCCTGCGCCAGAGCCGGCCCACAGGCGCGATCGTGACGTCGAACACGCCGCCCGAGAGGCGATAATACTCCTGCGACCGCGCCAGCACGTCGAAGAGATCCCGGCTCACCCGCTGAGGAGCGCCGCCCGACGCGCGGCCAAGCCGCGACAATTCACTGTCAGGGTCGTAATCCGACAACGTTTTGTTCAGGGCCTCGATCCGGTCAAAGGCCAGCCGCGAGGCGCGACTAGCTCTGGCGTCATCGCTGGTGTATAAAAGGATCTTGAATGGCACGGCCATGTGCGCTTCGACGTACTCATGCCGGGCCTCGGGTGGGTCGGCGGCACGCAGCCGGGACGGTGTAAAAGATGCCACCGTCACGATTGCCAGGGCCGCACGAATCCCAGACACTCCCATGGAAATCCCTCCAGCCTTTTGGGTCCTGAACGGCGAAGCTTGTCGCAACCTGGCTACTGGAGCCGCGCTTGGCCGTTTGTAGTTGGAGCATATCAAAAGTGAGTCGCCCCCCGCGCGCTGCCTCCTGGTCGATCCTGGTCGCCGTCTCCGCTTGCCTGGTCGTCTGCGCTCGCCCCGCAATCGCGGACGACACGCCCGAATCGATGAAGCCTTACTCCGAGGCAATCCCCGGCACCGAGCTCAAGTTTGACCTGGTGCCCATCCCGGGCGGCACTTACGAGATGGGCAGCCCCGCCAGCGAGCCCAAGCGTAACGACGACGAAGGACCGAAACACAGCGTCAAGATCGAGCCCTTCTGGATGGGGAAGTTCGAGGTCACCTGGGACGAGTTCGACATCTTCGCCTACTCGCTCGATATCAAGAAGAAGGAACGTGAGAAGGTCGACCTTGCCAAGCAGCCCGATTTCGAGAAGAAAGCCGACGCGGTGACTCGGCCGACGAAACCTTACGCCGACATGACCTTCGGCTACGGCCGCGACGGCCAGCCCGCCATCTGCATGACGCACCACGCGGCGATGGAATACTGCCGCTGGCTCTCCGCCAAGACGGGCAAGATCTACCGCCTGCCGACCGAGGCCGAATGGGAATACGCCTGCCGAGCGGGGACCACGACCGCCTATTTCTGGGGTGATGACACCGCCGCGATTGATGACTATGCCTGGTACGTGGAGAACGCCGAGAAGCCCATGCCCGTCGGCAAGAAGAAGCCAAATCCCTGGGGGCTCTTCGACATTCACGGCAATGTGGCCGAGTGGTGCATCGATCATTACTCCGCGTCGACTTACGAGAAATTCGCGAGTCAGAACCCAGCCGTCCAGCCTGTGGTGTTGCCCGACGCCAAGGAATATCCCTACGTGGTTCGCGGCGGCTCCTGGGACGACGACGCTGACAAGCTTCGCGCGGCGGCCCGGGTGAAATCTGACAAGGAATGGAGCGTGCAGGACCCGCAGCGGCCCCAGAGCATCTGGTGGCATACCGATGCGCGTTTCGTGGGCTTCCGGGTGGTGCGCCCGCTCAAGGAGCAAGATAACCTGAAGGACTTCAAGTCGCCGGTCGTCAAGGGCAAGGGAACCCACGACTGATCGGAGACGCCTTGATTCTCGCAATGCGAGTCGTGTTTGAAGCGGCGAGTTTCTGGAATCTGGTGGCAAGGGGGCGGGCTGACCCGCTTCCCGGAACAAGGGGGAGAGACAGCCATGACCGATCCGAGATCGCGGGCCAAGGGTGCCGGGTCAGCATCGCGGCGTGACTTCTTGATGGGATCGACGGCGGCGGCCGTGGGCCTGGGCTTGCTCCAGAACGCTCACGCGGCTGGCAATGACGTCATCAAGGTGGGTCTCGTGGGCTGCGGCGGCCGTGGCACAGGGGCAGCGGAGAATATCTGCGAGGCGGCCGGCACCACTTACAACATCAAGCTGCACGCGATGGCCGATGTGTTCGAGGACCGGCTCAAGAACTGCCGCGAGAACATCCGCTCGAACCACATCTGCAAGGACAAGTTCGACGTCACCGAAGAGCGCTCGTTCGTGGGCTTCGACGGCTATCAGAAGGTCATTGAGTACTGCGACCTGATCATGCTGGCCACGCCGCCGGGTTTCCGCCCGCAGCATATCGAGGCCGTGGTCAAGGCGGGCAAGCAGCTTTTCACCGAAAAGCCGGTCGCGGTCGACGGGCCTGGCATCCGCAAGGTTCTCGCCGCCCATGACGAGGCCGTCAAAAAGGGTCTCTCGGTCGTCGCCGGCACCCAGCGGCGGCATCAGGCCAGCTACCTCGAGAGCCTCAAGCGAATCCACGACGGCGCGATTGGCGACCTGGTCACCGCCCGCGTCTACTGGAATCAGGGCGACATCTGGGCGCACAAGCGCAGGGCCGGCATGAACGACATGGAATACCAGATCCGCAACTGGTACCACTTCGTCTGGCTCTGTGGCGACCACATCGTCGAGCAGCACGTGCACAATCTCGACGTCGCGCTCTGGGCCCTCAAGGCGCACCCGGTCCGTGCCGTTGGGATGGGCGGCCGCCAGGTTCATACCGAGCCGGAACGCGGCCAGAGCTACGACCACTTCGCGGTGGATTATGAGTTCCCGAACGATATCCACATCCTCAGCATGGCCCGGCAGATCGACGGCTGCGAGAACAACGTTTCTGAGCAGCTCGTCGGCACCAAGGGTCGCTGGGATTCGAACGGGCACCGCTTTGCCGGCGGCGCCAAGGGACGCGTGCGAATCCAGCACGAGACCAACCCCTACGTGCAGGAGCACATCGACCTGCTTGAGAGCATCGTCACCAGGCATCCGGTTTGCGAGCTCAAACAGGTCGCGGAGAGCACGCTGACCGCAATCATGGGCCGGATGTCCGCCTATAGCGGCAAGGCCGTTACCTGGCAGCAGGCCCTCAACTCGAAGGTCGATACCTTCCCGTCTCACCTGGCCTGGGGCGAGATGAAGGAGCCCCCTGTGCCCGCGCCGGGGCAGATCGGGATCTTTTGATCTGACGTAAGCCTCAAAACCGCATCGGGAAACCTGCTCCCCGGAAACGGGCGGCAGGTCCCCGCGCGGTGGAACTTCGATGGGGCGGATCCAAACCGTCTCGATTGAATCGCGTCCCCCCAATTCTCTCGCCGCGTACAGGGCGAGAGCGGCTTCACCAAACTCAGCCACGCAATCGGCGTAAAAACGCCCTTGCAACCAGCGGTCTCGATCCGGGCGTAACGGTCCTTGAGCGGGCCGTTGCGCCTCTCGTTTTTTGGCTCCAAAACCCCCAGATTGATCGAACGGGAGTCTTCTCCGATGCGACTTCGCTGCGTACTCGCCGCATTCACCGCGCTCGTTGCGATCTCGACCACCAACGTGGTTGCGGCTGACAAGGCCAGGATTGTGCTCGTCGCCGGGCGGCCCAGCCACGGACCGGGCGACCACGAGTTCAACGCCGGCTGCAAGCTGCTCACCAAGTGTTTGGGCAGTATGCCCGGAATTGAGCCTGTCTTTGTACCCGGCGGCTGGCCCAGGGATGAAAGCGTCTTCGAAGGCGCCCGCACGATTGTCTTTTTCATGGACGGCGGCGGCGGCCATCCCATGATCCAGAAGGATCATCTGGAGAAGCTCCAGAAGCTGATGGACAAAGGGACCGGGCTCGTTTGCCTGCATTACGCCGTCGAGGTGCCCAAGGGTAAGCCAGGCGACCGGTTTCTGGAGTGGCTGGGCGGATTCTACGAGTCAGGCTTCTCCACCAACCCCCACTGGGTTGCCCATGCCAATCTCAATGCGGACCATCCGATCACGCGGGGCGTTCAGCCTTTCTCGATTCGCGATGAGTGGTACTTCAACATTCGCTTCCGCCCCGAGATGAAGGGTGTGACGCCGATTCTCAAGGCGAAGCCGGACGACGAGACCCGCAAGGGCGTCTCCGCATCCCCGCGCGGGCCTTACAAGCATATAGTTGAGGCCTCGGGGCGCGAGGAGTTGCTGGCGTGGGCCGTCGAGCGACCGGACGGCGGACGCGGCTTCGGCTTCACAGGCGCCCATACCCACAAGAACTGGGGCGACCCAAACTTCCGCCGCCTCGTGCTTAACGCGATCCTCTGGACCGCGAAGCTCGAGGTTCCTTCAGGAGGCGCGGAGTCGGCCGTCACACCGGACGAGCTCAAGGCAAACCTGGATCCCAAGTGATCCGGGCGTTCTTGATCCTTCACAAAAGGCGAGTCCGTGAGAAGGCCCTCGGGAGATGAGTCTCCCGTCGCGCCTTCTCCGTGGCGCTGCCCAATTCGGGAAGTGACCCGCGGAGAATCGCGCCAGCGTGAATCGCTCGCTAGGTCTGCGCGAGCTCACCGTCGCGTCCTGCTTCACCCGCGGGCACATCCGTTTCAATGGACCGGAATCGGGCGAAGAATTGAATGGCACGTTCGCCCAGCACGTAATACACCGGGATCACAAACCGGCCCAGAATCGTGCTCACGAACATGCCGGAGGCGATCACCACGCCAAGTGAGTTGCGGCTATAGGCCCCTGCTCCAGTCGCCCGTGCCATGGGCAAGACACCCATGATGAACGCGAAGGAGGTCATCAAGATCGGCCGCAGCCGCTGGCGTGCGGCCTCCTTGGCCGATTCCACGATGCCCATCCCCTGCTTTTCCTGAAGCTCGACGCCAAACTCCACGATCAGGATCGCGTTCTTGGTCTCGAGACCAATCAGCATCACGAGCCCAATCTGGCCGAAGATGTCAAGCGGCATGTCATAAAGCCATAGCCCCACGATCGCACCAAACATCGCCAGCGGGACAGTGAAGATGATCACCAGCGGTCGGACCCAGCTCTCGTAAAGCGCGGCCATGAACAGGAACACACACACGATCGACAGACCGAAGATCAGCCCCGCCAGGTTCCCTGCGCGTTGCTGCTGGTAAATGATGTTGGTCCACTCGTAGGTGAAGCCCTCGGGTAGGACAGCAGCGGCGACCTCTTCCATGGCGGCCACAGCCTGGCCCGAGCTATACCCGGGCGCAGGGCTGCCTGTCATCCGGGCGGTGCCGTACATGTTGTAGTGGGGCACATCGATCGGCGCGAGGGTGTATTCCACATCCCCGAGCGCTGCCAGCGGGACCCGGCTCTTCTTGCGGTTGAGCACGTAGAGCCGGCCGACATCCGCGGGCTTGGAGCGATTATCAGCGTCAGACTGGAGGATCACCTTCCAGACCTTGCCGTAGAGGTTGAAATCGTTGACGTAATAGCCGCCCAGGTTGGTCTGCAACACGGCGAATACGTCGGCGACAGAGACGTCGAGCCGCTCGGCCTTGGTACGATCGAGGTGGAAACGGAGCTGCGGCACACGCGCGGAAAACGGCGTGAACACACCCACGAGCTCGGGCCTCTTGCCCGCCTCCGCGAGGTAACGATCAACCACGAGCTGGAGCGCGGCGGAGCCCTTGCCCTCGCGATCCTCAATCATGAGCTCAAGCCCGCCGGTCTGGCTCAGACCGCGGATCGGCGGCGGTTCGAGCACGAGCACACGCGCACGCTTGATCGAGGCCGACATGCGGGTCTGGAGCTCGCGCACAATGGCGCGGGCACGGAGGTGGGGCTCCTCACGCTCGGACCAGTGCCGCAGCGTCACAAACGCGACGGCTGAGTTCGTCTGGTTGGTCGACGTGAGCACGTTGTACCCGTCGAGCAGGATGACGTCGCTCACGCCGTCAACCCCAAGGGCGATCTGCGTGACCTCCTGCGCCACGCGGGCCGTGGCTTCGCGACCGGTACCGTCCGGCGTCTGAATCGTGGTGATCACATAGCCCAGATCCTCGGTGGGGATGAACGCCTTGGGCCGGCCCCAGATCATGTAGCCGGTGAGCACAAGCAACCCGACCGAAGGGAGCACAATCGTCCACCAGTGATGGGCGGTGTACTCAAGAAATGCGTCGTAAGAATTCTCAACCCAGCGCAGGCCGGCGTTGAACCAGCGAAACAGGATGAACCTGGACTCGCCGTGCCGGGGTCTCAGAAAAAGCCGCGACATCGCCGGGCTGAACGTCAGCGAGTTGATGGCCGAGAACACGAACGAGAACACAATCGTAAGCGCGAACTGGTTGTAGAGCCGGCCGGCGAGCCCGGGCACGAACGCCACAGGCACGAACACCGCGCCCAGTACCAGTGTGATCGTCACGATCGGCGCAGTGATCTCGGCCATGGCCGAACGAACCGCCTGCGTGGATTTCACGCCGCGCTCGAGATACTTTTCCACGTTCTCGACCACGATGATCGCGTCGTCGACCACAAGCCCGATCGCCAGAATCAGGCCGCAAAGCGTGAGTGTGTTCAGCGAAAAGCCGAAGACCGCCATCATCGAAAACGTCGCCACCAGCGAGACCGGGATCGCCAGCATCGGAATCAGCGTGGCGCGGAAGCCCTGGAGGAAGATGAAGACGACGATCAGGACGAGGACGAACGCCTCGATCAGCGTCTGCTGGACCTCGTCAATGTTCTCCTGAACATATTTTGTAGTATCGTATATGATGCGGTATTCGAGGCCGGGAGGAAAGTTCTTTGCGAGCCGATCCATGCTCTCGCGCACCTGGCGCACGATCTCGAGCGCGTTGGCGTCGGAGTATTGATAGATCGGCAGCGTGCCCGCGGGTTTGCCGGAAACCGATCCAGCGGTGTCGTAGTTTTCGGAATCGAGCGTGATGCGGGCGACGTCGGAGAGGCGGACAATGGAGCCGTCGTCGTTGCGGCGGACAATGATGCGCTCGAATTCATCGACGCTTGCGAGCCTGCCCTTGGTCAGGATCGGGTACTCGAACACGAGACCGGGGACCGCGGGCTGGCCGCCGATCTTGCCGGCCGCCGCCTGGCGGTTCTCGGACTGGATGGCCGAGATGATCTCGTTGGGGCTGATCTGCTCGTTGGCCATGCGATCGCTGTCGAGCCAGACGCGCATGGCGTATTTGCGGCCGAAGGCGTTCACGTCGCTCACGCCCTTGATCCGCTTGAGCACGTCGAGCACGAAGATCTGGGCGTAGTTATCGAGAAATGTGGAATCGTACCGACCATCGGGTGAGACCAGGTTGACCACGCAGACCATATCGGTCGAAGTCTTTTTGATCGTCACGCCGAACTGCTTGACTTCCGGCGGCAAGACGGCCTGTGCGGTCTCGACGCGGTTCTGCACGTCGACTGCACCGATGTCTTGCGAATAGCCCACGTCGAAGGTGGCCACGATGTTCGCCACGCCGTTCGAGGTGCTCTCGGAGCTGAAATAGATCATCCCCTTCACGCCGTCTAACTGTTGTTCGATCGGCGTGGTAACGGTCTCGGCGACGGTCTGCGCATCGGCCCCGGTGTACGTTGTGGTGACCTGGACCTGAGGGGGAGCGATGGGGGGATACTGCGCGACCGGAAGCACCAGGATGCAGATGCCGCCGACGAGCAGCATGAGCAGGGCCAGCACCGTGGCGAAGATCGGTCGGCCGATGAAGAAGTTCACCATCGGGGCGGCCTCACTTCGGCGATGCGCCGGCCGTCGAAGCCGCGGCGGGCTTCACGGACACGGGCTTGGTGGCGTCGGGCCTGGTAGGTTCGACCGCTGGCGTCGCGGACTTGCCGTTCGCTGGCGTCGCGGACTTGCCGTTCGATGATGGAGACGCAGGTTTGCCATTCGGCGGATCGTCCATCCCCGGCACGCGCGAGACCTTGCTTGTGAACCTTTGATCGAGGCTGGTGATTCCCGAGGTCTCTCGCATGTAGTTTTCCAGTGGTAGTTCTTCCGGCGCGACCTTCTGACCAGGGCGCACGAGCTGAATTCCCTCGACGATCACCCTGCGGCCCGGCTCGAGCCCGGACTCGATCACCCGCATGCCCTTCACAACATCGATGGGCTTGACCTTCACAACCACCACGGCGCCGGAATCATCAAGCGCCATCACCTGCGAGCCGTCCTGGCTCTCCACAACCGATTGCTCGGGAACGACGACGGCGTCGACGTACTCACCGATGGTCATGGTTCCCTGGATATATTCACCCGGCAGGATCGCGCCGTCCGGGTTGGGCACTTCCGCACGCACGAGGAACGTGCTCGTGGTCGCATCCACCGCATTATCAATGAACGTGGAATGGGCAAGATGCGGGTGCACGCGCTCACCCTCGACCAACAGCTCGATTTCGATCCCTGTCTTCTGGAGCGCGGTCGCAACCGGCAGGTAACGCGCGGCAGGACGAATATCGATACCCATCGGGTCGAGCTGCTGGATGGTCACAAGCTCCGTGGATTGCGCATCGCCGACAAGGTTCCCCACCTTGACCTTGAGCTCGCCGATCCGGCCGTTGATCGGCGCAAACATCCGGCAGTAGCTGAGATTGAGCTGCGCATCATCGACCTTGGCTTTTGCCTCCTCGACGTCGGATCTGGCTTTTGCTATGTTGATATCATAATCCGATTTCGCCTGCTCGAAATCCGCACTGTCAGCTTCGACCTGCGCCAAGCTCTTCTTGCGCTGGGCTTCCGCCTTGTCGTAGTCGTCCTGTGATGCCGCCTTGCGCTGTAGCAGCGACCGTTCCCTGCGCTCCTCGATCTGGTCGAGCGTGAGCTGGGCCTGGTCGAGGGCGAGCTTGGCCTTGGAGATCTCGGGCTGGCGGGAAGCCCTGGCCTTGGCAAGACCGGCCTCGGCCGCGGAGAGAGTCGCCTTCGCCTGCTCGAGCGCAATTTTGTACGGCTCTTCCTCGATGACAAGTAGAAGCTGGCCCTTCTTCACATTCTGGCCGTACTCGAAGTGCTTCTCGTGCAGGAAGCCCTTGACGCGGGCTCGGATGGTGACGTCTTCCAGCGCTCGTGTGGTCGCGATGGGATTCACCTCGATCGGCAGAGTCATCTTCCTGGAGACGACCACGGTCACGGCGGGTGGCGCGGGAGGGGCGGGCGGCTTCGAGCCCTGGCATCCGGCCGCGAGCACAAATCCAGCGGCGACGACGACCGAACAGAGCGAACGAACCGCGACCTGCTCACTGCATAGACGTGTCATGCGGGCATCCCGGGAAGTGGCAGCCCACATCAAACCAGACGGGGCGTGGGCATTCTATACCGGGAGCCGCTGGGAATTCCAGCGACCTCGTGCAACCACCGAGAGCAAGCCCGTTTAGAGCTCGCTCGAGGCACTTGCCTTGTCCTTGGAGAGATACGGAATCGCGTGGCCGAAATACTGTTCGAGCAAAAGGGCCAGCCCGATGGGGTAAAGCGGGCCGGTCACGAAGATCCCGATCCCAAAAAACGCGATCCCGATCGAGGATATGAACAGTAGAAGAAAATACCAGAACGCGGCGTGGCTCCACTGGTCCTTGAAGACATGGGCGCTCTGCTTCATGGCGGCGACCGCGGGCAGCTTGAGGGCGACGACGAGCGGGATTGTGAGCATGAAGAGACCCGAGACGATGAATCCCGGGATGATGAAGAAGGTGTAACCGATGGCGGAGGCAAGCCCGGTGAGACCGCCCGCGAGCAACAGATCGAACCAGAGCGGACCGACGGCCGTCAGATCCTCGATCCGGGGCGCGACGCCGCGAATCTGGTTGAGCGCCATGAGCACCATGCCGCCGGTGATGAACCCGCTCACCCCGGCTCCCAGGATGACCCCAGGCAAGGCACCCAACTCTGGCGTATAGGCCATCGATCCAAAGAAGCCGACCGTGGCGCTGACGGCCACGGCATGAAGGATCTGCGCCAGGGAGTAAATAACCCAGTGTCTCTGGTAGAGCGCGAAGGCGTCGCTGAGGATATGTGGGCGGATTCTGGGCCAGCCTGTCACCGCGGTCGCCATTTCGAATTCTCCCAGGAACGGGCACACCACGAACAAGGCGCCGGACTCAGAATGCGCCCGCTCGCGATCCACGTATTTTATTCGCCAGGTTCTGCGCTTTATTGAGCAGTCATCGCGGCGCGCGTACTCCGCCGCGGCCTCTCACCTTGCCGTCTTGCCGGCCTCGGCTGCGTCTGCCGCGGGTTCGACAACCTTCACCGTCCGGTCGACCTTGAGATTCTCGAACCTGGAGATTCGCCCCGAAGGCCAGCGAATGATCACCTCCGGGATTGTTTCGGCCTGGCCCACGCCCACAAGCACGCGAGGGTCGTTGGTGCTTTCCATGCTGACTCCGCCCTTGCGTTGGCGGCGGATCAAGCGGTGATTGAGCTTGATGTCGAACCTGGCGCCGATACCGTCGCGGTTGCTTTTCGTGCCCTGCAGCGAGAACCGGATCCAGTGGTTGCTGTTTTTGGAATCGTTCCGCAGCACGGCGGGCGCAGAGTCCTTGTGGTTGACCACGATATCGATATCGCCGTCGTCGTCGAGATCGCCGAACGCCGCGCCCCGACCCACATGCCGCTGTTCGAAGTAGGGACCAACGTCGCGTGTGGCCAGACGAAAGCGCTTGCCCTCCACATTGCGGAAGATCATGGGAGGTTCTTCATATTCGACCGGCTGACCGAGCTGCTTGCGGTTGTCGTCGACGTGCCCGTTGACGAAGAAGCAATCCGGCCAGCCGTCGTTGTCGAAGTCGGCGAGCGCGCAGCCCCATTTCACCCAGGGCATCGAATCGGAAGCGAGACCGAAGAACGCGGTGTTGTCATAGAACACACCCTTGCCAAAGTTGTGGTAAAGCGTGGCGTATTCGTTGGTGAAGTTGGTGACGAAGAGTTCGGGCAGGCCGTCGCCGTCGACGTCCTCGGCGTCGACCCCCATACCCGACTGGGCCATGCCGTTGACGTCATACGCCGCGCCCGAGATTTCGGAGACGTCGTCGAACGTACCATCCCCCCGGTTCAGGAACAGGTAGTTGGGATTCATGTCGTTGGCGACGTAGAGGTCAATCAGCCCGTCGTCATTGAGATCCGCGGCCACGACACCAAAGCCGTGCCCGTCGCCCTTCTCAGCGCGGGGGCTGGGCACACGCATCTTCCTGGTGATCTTGCTACCGTTTTCCTCGACCTCGACTTCCTTCTCGATCGTGATCACCTTGCTGTAGACGTCGGTGAAGGTGCGGTTCTTGTTATTGTGATAGAGATGGTGCCTGGTGTGGCGAATGGTGCGCGGCGACGAATAGAGCCAGACCTTTTTCTCGTTATCGCCAACGTGGTTGGCGTCGTCAGGATAGACCCATTCGCCATAGTTCGAGACATAGATGTCGAGAAAGCCGTCGTTGTCGTAGTCAAGCATCGCGCCGCTGGACGACCACGTCGGACTGTCGACTCCGGCTTCCTTGCTGATGTCCTTGAAGGTGCCATCGCCATTGTTGAGATAGAGAACGTCGCGGCCGTAGTTGCACAGAAAGACGTCCTGGTCGCCGTCGTTATCGATGTCCCCCGCGATAATGCCGTGGCAGAAGCCGCGGAAGCCCAGGCCCGATTTCTCGGTGACATCCTGAAACTTGCCACCGCCCAGATTGCGATAAAGCCTGTTCGGTCCCTTGACCGCCGTACCGAGCGGCAAGAGCGTAGCGGTGGCGAAGTAAAGATCCATGCGGCCATCGCCGTCGTAATCGAAAATCGCCACGCCGGAGCCGTTCGCGGTGGGGAAGTGCTTCTCAGGAGTCATGCCTGAAAAGTGCACGAAATCGATGCCGGCTTCCTGAGTGATGTCGGTGAAGCGGAAGGGACTGGTTTCGTCCTGGCGGGTGAGCTGGATCCTGGTCGGGATCACGGCCATGCGGTCTCCCGCGATATTCGAGACGACCTTCGAAGGCGAATCCTGCGCCTTCGGCTTCACTTTCGGCGCCGATGCCGCGGGTGAAGGGCTTTTCGCGGCGTCGCTTGCGACCCAGGCCTCAGTCGCGTTCATGCTCGAGGAGTGATTGCAACCCCCGAGCAGACCGGCTGCCAGGCAGAGCAAAAGGAGCCGCCAACGTGGTGAAAAACTGGAGGACTTCGGCTGGCCGTGCCGCATGAACTGATTCTCCCGGTTGTCGCGATACGTTGAGATGACTACGATGACGGATCGCTGAATCGGCTCGAGTCGGCCGGGGAATCCGCCGCATGAGCCGCACCTAGATTCTATCAGGGCGGGGTGGTTTTTGAACTCCCCACTTCTTGAGCGCAACCCGCGTGGGAATTGGGAACTTGGGGTGAACCCGCTCATTACTGGAGGTCGATGGAAGGGTGAATCGTCGAAGAGTTGCAAACCCCCTCCAGGGATGGAGACCACGGATGCCGGTTCTGAGGCCGAGATGGGTCGCGGGAGCTGTGATTTCGGTACTGGTTGTGCTGGGGTCTGGGGCCTGGGCCGCAGCCCCCGCGCCGCCGACGTATGCGGCCGTTGACAAAGCCATTGACAAGATCAAGCACGACTGGTCGACCCCCGGCAACCGGCCGGCGACCGCGGAGGGCTGGGAGGCGCTCTTTGGCGCGATCCAGGAGCAGCTCAAGCTCTACGGCAAGGCCGCCACTCTCCAGGCACGAAGCGATGCCCTTGACCGGCTGGAGCAATTTGAAGGCGCGCTCGCCACAACCACCTGGCAGCCCGCGCTCGACGTGCTCTCTGCGCTCCAGGAGTGGTCCACCCCGCGCCGGCGCGTGATCCAGGCTGAGGCCGGCCTCGACGCCGCGGTCAATGGCATGCCGCCCACTAACGACAAGCGGGCCCAGGCCATGAGAGCGCAATGGCTCGCCTTCACCCACGATGAACTGGGCAAGGCGTTCCGCGATTATGAGGCCGCGACCACCGTCATCGCCCGCCAGCACGCACTCAAGGCGATCCAAACGGCCCTTGATGCGCTCGACAAGAACCAGAAAGCGAATCCCTGGGATCCTTCCGGCGAGCTTGAACGCGCCTTCGCCGCCCTCTTCGATCATCCCAATATCGACGTCGTGGTCGACGCGGCCACGCTCGCTCCACTGTTTGATCGCAACCTGGTCGAGACAGGCCCCGTCACGCGCAAGGGCTATGTGTCGCAGGTCACCGCGGGACCCAAGACCGGCTACGGCCTGGTCGAAAGCACAGACGGCATCGCCTTTTACAACAGCCAGCTTTACACGAGCATCACGCCAATCTGGGATTTTCAAAACCAGATCGCCTCAGACCGCCGCGGCCAGCAAGCCGCGAAGCTTTACTACTTCTCCGCGACCAGCCGAGACGATGCCGAGATCATTATCACGACAGTGCTACGTCCCAGCGGGCTTGAGATCAATCCGTCTTACCGGCACTCGATCAGCGGCAACGTTTGTTCGCAGCCGATGGCAGGCGGGGGCCTGGGGCGCACGGTGGCCGCGATTGTGGGGATGAATCAGCGCAGGATCACGAACAAGGTCCAGGACGGCGCTGTGGTCAATTTCCAGTCGCGGATTCCCGCGGAGGCGATGGAAGAGGGGCTCGAGCGCACGAGCAAGGAGGCGGAGACGCGGACCGCGGATCTGCGTTCGAAGTTCGAGCTCACCGAGAATTCGTTCTCAACGCGTGGGGTGGTCCTGCGTTCGATCCGGCTGCGATCGAACCCTGAGGCGGCATTCATCGCGGGGGTGCTTGGCCTCAAGCAAGGGCCTGGGCCGCTGGGCGCGGACACGCCGCCACCGCCCTCACCAATTCCGGTCGAGCCGGGGATCTCTGCGCGAGTGCATGTGGGTTCCTTGCTAACGGGTGCGGCGGCGGGGCTCTTCGAGCGTGAGGAGGTTCGTGAATTCAAAAGCGCGATGATCCTCCTGCAAGCCCCCACGCCCAACCTGCCGCTCAAGGATGCCGTGCAGGTCCAAAAGAACGTCAACTTCGAGACCTTCGCCAGGCAAGTTGACACGGCTCGAGGCAGCGGCGGCAAGCTCGTCGCCCTGCGCGTGACCCGCCCCAATGCGCCACCCGAATTCCGGGTTGACGCTCGAGGCTTCCTGGTCGCTCTCGTGCACGACGTCACGATCGACGTCCCCGCCCCTGCCCAGGAAGCGCGCGGAGGCATGATGGGCGCGCCCGCCAAGATCTATCGCCTGGTCATGCCTCTCGCTGAGGTAGCCTTTTCCTTCAAGCTCACGCCGCTCTCTGACGGTATGATCCAGCTCGCGGCCAGGGTTGAGGAGTTCACTCCGGGCGCGGACGCCAAGGTGCTCGCCATCAACGACCAGGAAACCAAGGCGGTCCCGCTGTCACGCTTCTCCGGCGGCATCGTGCTCGGCGTCCTGGGCGGCCAGCTCCGGTCCCGCCCGATCAATCTCAAGCTCGACCCCAGCCGCATCCCCGGCGTCACGATCAAGGCAATCTCGCCCCTCGACTCCACCGGCTGGCTGCGGGTGAGTCTGGAGCGGAAACCCTGAACGACTCGACCCTCCTTGATGAGCCCCCGATGCCCCACGACCAGCTTCTGGCGATCTTCGATCACGACGGTGTACTTGTGGATTCGTTCGAGCTCCACCAGCAGGCCTGGCTGGAGCTCGGGCGCAGGTGCGGTTTGCCGATCACACCGGCATTCATCCACGAGACGTTCGGCATGACCAACCCGAGTATTCTCACTCGGTTGCTAGGCGAGATCCCTGCCGCGGAGATGGAGCGCTACTCGAACGAGAAGGAAGTCTGCTACCGAGACCTGGCGCGGGGGCGGATCACGCTTATGCCCGGGATGCCTGCGCTGCTTGACGCCTTGACGGCCCTTGGCGTCAAGCTGGCCATTGGCTCGAGCGGGCCGAGAGCAAATCTCGAGCTCACCGTGGAGGAATGCGGCCTTGAGGGCCGGTTTTCCGCCATCGCATCGCTTGAGGACGTCACACGTGGCAAACCCGATCCCCAGGTCTTTCTGGTCGCGGCTCAGAGATCCGGCGTTGCGCCTGGGGGATGCGTCGTTTTCGAGGACGCGCCTGTGGGGATCCAGGCGGCCAAGGCGGCCGGCATGCTCGCGGTCGCACTCTTGACGACGCACGCTGAGCCGCCCCTTCGCGCGGCCGGCGCCGATCACATCGTCGCGGATCTTGCGGCCCTTGATCCTGGCTCACTTGTTGCCACGCTCCGCAATAATTACTCCGTCTGACCGGTAGGAGCAGGCGCAAACGGTTTACCCGCGACGACCATGTCCGCGTGGATCGACTGGAATCCGGGCTCCGCGCGGAGCCTGCGGAATCGGTCGTCGGCCTGAAGCTTGGCAAGATCGCAATAGCCGTGGGCGACCGCCTGGCGGAGCATGGTCAAGGTCTCGGACATCAGACGTGCGCGCTCGGACTGGATCGCCCGGCTGGGCCT
This sequence comes from Planctomycetales bacterium, assembly GCA_027451885.1. Taxonomy (GTDB): domain Bacteria; phylum Planctomycetota; class Planctomycetia; order Isosphaerales; family Isosphaeraceae; genus JAKBAP01. Next base: position 5,943 of record DAIDHX010000127.1, on the reverse strand, counting down.
GGGGCGGTTCCAGCGCCCGAAGGTCTCAGCCCGCGCCCCACATTCGGCAGCCACCTCGTACCACAGGCCGACGTCGTCGCCGATGGTCGTGGGAAACAGATCACGGTATCGCGCCGCCCCCGCGTGAAGGCCAACGCGCTCAAGCTCGTTAGCCAGCCTCAGACGCACGATCGCGATGAAGCCGCGAGCCTCAGGATTCGCTGGATCCGTCTCCAGCACAATGCGCAAGTAGCGTTCGCAATCTCGCAGCGTGCCGAGATCGATCGGGTTGCCCTCAAGAGCCTGGTAATCGGTTTCCCGGAGCCCATGAAAGGCCGTGATCCGGGCCAGGACTGGCGGCATGGGCCGCCTCACCAGCTCGAGCTTGCGGCCAATTTCGAACGCCTCGCGCGAAATCTGGCGAGTCCTCGAAAAATGCTCGGCGGGAAGCTGATCGAGCGCAAGACACGAATTGTAGTCGGAACGCGCGAGCATTTCCTCGAGCCCGACCACGCGAGTGACCAGTCTCGACCAGGTTGTAATGGCTCGCTTGAGGACCGTACGGGCAGCCTCGAAACGCTCGGCCGCAAGCTCATACTTTTCACGGGCAAGCCAGCGGAATCCCATCTCCTCGTTGGCCAGAACAAGCTGGCATGCAACGTCGTAGTTCTGCGGGAAATCCAGGTTGAGCTTGCGGTAGTCGTCGATCGCCGCCTGGCTGGCCTTGAGGGATTGTTCGCGCTCGGGCGTGTAGTCAAGCGCGCGAGAGAGATAGAGCGCACATCGGGCGTCGAGCTCGCGTGCATCGAATCCAGGTGGCGTTTTGGCGGCGAGCTCGCGCAGCACCGATTGTGCCTCGCGAAACCGCTTGACTGCTTCGATCGGTTGTTTCATTGAGAACAGGTGATGCCCTGTGTTGTAGTGGTTGCGTACGATCTGGAGCTTCATGTCGCCCGGGATCACATCGTTCAGGGTGCGGTAGAGCGCATTTGAGCGATCAGCCAGCTCGATCGCAGCAGCGGGATCACGGGCGTAGGCGACGAGTCGATGGAGCGCCATGGCCTCGAGCTCACGCGACTCGCGCGCGTTCGGATCGCGGCTCCGCATGCGTTCCGCGGCCTCACGCGCGAGCTGGATGTTCCGCTCTGCACCGGCCGCGTCGCCGGACTCACTTTGGAGCCGAGCAAGCATGAGCCGAGCCTCGGCGAGACCAAGCTCGGCTCGGGGATCCTGTTCGAGCTCGGCGACGAGCGCAACCGCCTCCCGCAAGCCTTCCGCCAGGGTCAAGCGGCGGTAGGAGCGGATTTCCTCCGAGTCTTCCGCGGGCCTGGCTTCGTACCCAAACACGATGCTAAGCGCCTTCAGCGCGCGATTGCGTGCGCGTTCGGCGAGATCGCGCTGGTGCAAGGCTCGGCCGCGCGCGAGCTCGGCCTGGATCCGATCGTTACGAGCCTGGATCCAGAGCGTGAGGAGCACGGGTGTACCGAGCGAGAAGGTCAGTAGCAACAAGGCGGCGAATGCGGCCAGCACACGATTTCGCAGCGCCCAGCGAAAGGCCCGACCAGGGGCGCCCACGGGCCGTGCGGAGATCGGTAGCCGGGCGCGGTAGCGAGCGAGATCAAGTGCAAGTGCCTCGGCGGAGGTGTAACGCTTGCGCGGCTCTTTCTCGAGGCACTTGAGCACGATCGTCTCGAGGTCCCGGGGGATTTCCGGACGATCGCGCCGGGGAGGCGCTGGCTCGGTCTCTACGATCTGCTTAAGCGTGCCGAGCGCGGAGTCGCCGACGAACGGCGGCCGGCCGGCGAGCATCTGGTAAAGCATCGCCCCCAGCGCATAAATATCCGACGCTGGACCCACATTCCGCGACTTTCCATGGGCCTGCTCGGGGGACATGTACGCCGGCGTGCCCAGGAGCTCACCCGAAACCGTCCTGCCCTGGGTCTGGTCAACGAGCTTCGCCAAACCGAAGTCGGCAATCTTGGGCGTGCCGTCCCCGTTGAGCAACACATTGCTGGGCTTGAGATCACGATGAACCACGCCCGCAGTGTGCGCAACCTCGATGGCCCTGGCCAGCGTTTCGATCAAACTCGCCGCGCGGTCGGGTTCGATCGGCCCGTGTGCCAGCAGTGAGGCCATGCTGCCCCCTTCGGCATACTCGAGAACGAGCAACGGGCGGCCGGCGTAATCCCCAACCGAGTGGATCTGGATGATGTTGGGGTGATTCAGGCGAGCAATGACCTCTGCCTCGGCCCGCAGCCGCTCGACCAGTCCCGCACGTTCAGCCGCGCTCGCTTCGAGAGTCTTCAGAGCCACAAGGCGGCCAAGACCGCGTTCCCGGGCCTTGTAGACCACCCCCATGCCGCCGCGCCCAATGGTCTCCAGAATCTCGAAGCCCTCGATCGTCTCAGGCGCAGGGGCGTTCGACTCCGAGGCCGGGCTTCGATCGCTCCAGGTGGACGCATCCCAGGCCCCCATCGCATCGCCAACCGCAAGCTGGTCAAGAATCTCGCGGGCGCGCTCCGGAAACCGCTCGAGCAACTCGGCCGCTTCAACCCCCTCTCCAAGACCGCGCCGAATCGCATATTCCTGGTAAATCAGGTCGAGCACCGCCTCGCCATCAGACGCGAGCTCCGGATAACGCGCAAGATACTCCTCAACGCGATTCCTTTGTCCACTTCTCCAGTCCGCGCGCTGCAGGTCGAGCACGGCATCAAGACGTGACGGCTCTCGGGGCGCTCGCCCTGTGCCTGGACTCATCTCAGCAAACCTCTCGCACCGGGGAACCTATGCCGAGGACAACTGGTCGCCCGCCATCATCTGCCGAATCCGCGCAAATGTCCGTTCCAACCGCTTGCGAAGCGTCTCCGGCTGCTCACCCATCGCAGCCGCGATCATCCCCCATGTCTGGTCATCAAGACGCCGATTCAGAATCTCCATCTCCTCCGTTGGAACCAATCGCAAGACGGCCTCGGTCAAATCCTGGTCCTCGATCCGCTTCGCGGTGCCATCACTCGCCCCAGCCCGCTCCAGTCCAAGATCCTCGCCCAGAAGCTGCCGAAGCGTCACTCCTCGCGCCCGCGCCTTTGACGCAATTTTAAACCGAATCATTGCACTTAAAAGGCGCTCAAGGTCACTAGGCCGCGTGAGCTCGAATCGCCCCCCCTTGAGCCGTTCGAACAGACTCAGGAAGACCTCCTGGCAAACATCGACCGACCCGACCTCGTGCCGCAAACGGTCGTAATCGGATCGATTACGCATTCGGAATCGCACAACGCGAAGCATGAACGGCTCGAATCGGGCAACCAGTCGCGCGCACGCCTCCTCGTCACCCGACCGAACTCGCTCGATCAAACTGACAAAATCGTCGGGGTCTGGCATTCGCATCGCTCCGAGTGGTTTTTTTGCCACGTTGTCCCACTGCGCCGATTCGATGCCGTAACACCATGGAGCATCATAGTGCATAAAGCATAGCAAACCGCGACGCCGCATGCACGCATTCTGATTGCGCCGGTTTTTGAAATTGAGTGGACCTCCCTGATTTTGGCGAGTCCGCATCTCACGCACTGCGGGGCAGCTTCCTGGCGATCAACCCAGGGCTTGGTGGTCGGCAAGTCACAACGAGATGAGGCAAGAGCTATGGCGAAGCGCAGCCTGCGATCGAGGTTTCGTACTGGAATGTCACGATCGGATCGACGCCGTGGCCTCCCGCAGTTTGAGTTTCTGGAATCGCGGCAACTGCTCACGAGCGTTCAGTGGATCTCCACCACGAGCGGAGACTGGAACAATCCCAGCAACTGGAGCGACAACCAGGTTCCCGGTTCAGGGGATGATGTGACCATCGACGTCACGGGCGCTACTCCTACAATCACAATCTCTTCCGGAAACCAGTCGGTCCACTCGATCACGTCCAATGACCCGCTCGATATCACAGGCGGTTCACTCACGGTGGCGGCGAACTCGACCATCGCGGGCGGTCTGTCGATGACCGGCGGCTCGCTCACGGCGACAGGCGCAGGGGTGGTGCTCAATGTCACAGGGAGCACCAGCGCCGCCAGCGCGAATCTCTATGCGGAAGCCGGCGCAACGGTCAGTTTGCCAAACCTGACCAGCTACTCGAACACCCAGTCTTTTGACACAACCTATCTCGAGGCAACCGGCTCGAATAGCGTGCTCAAACTCGCAGGCCTGACCTCGTTCGGCACCCTCAATAGCTGGGTCGAGGTCGAGGGACTCCAGGGCGGTCAGACCAGCCTCTCCGCCCTGACGTCAATCGCAGGCGGCGTGCAGGTCACGGCGACGGGATTGAGCAGCCAGGTCGACCTCTCCGCGCTCACCGCCACCACCGGCACCAACAACGCCCTCAACGCCACTTCCTCCGGAACCATCCTCGATCCCAAGCTCACCAGCCTGAGTGGTGTCGCCGTCTCCATCGACGGCACGGGCACCCTGGCCGATACCCAGTGGACCACCTTCAACAACGGCGTCCTGACCGCGACCGGCGGCACCTACTCCTTCAATCTCACCAATATCGACGGCTCCAACCTCTACGCCAAGTCCGGCGCCCAGCTCTCGTTCCCCAAGATCTCAAGCTACGCCAACACCACTAGCTTCGACACCACCTACCTCGAAGCCACCGGCGCCGGTAGCAGCCTGACGCTCGCCGCTCTCACCTCCTTCGGCACCCTGAATAGCTGGGTCGAGGTCGAAGGTCTTCAGGGCGGCCAGACAAGCCTCTCCGCCCTGACGTCGATCGCAGGCAGCGTGCAGGTCACCGCCACAGGCTCCGCCAGCCAGGTCGATCTCTCCTCGCTCACCGCCATCACTGGAACCAACAACACGATCTCGGTTACCAGCTCTGGCACCCTGCTCAATTCCAAACTGACCTCGAGCGACGGGCTCTCCCTGACCCTGGATGGAACGGGAACATTATCCCTTGGACAGTGGACCTCGTTCACAGACGGCTCGATCACTGTGACTGGCGGAACCGAGTCACTCCCCTTCACCAAGATCGACGGCTCGAGCGTCACCGCGGAATCCAGCGCGATCGTGTCGTTGCCGAATATCACCAGTTACGCGGGTACAAAAGGCACCTCGACCCTCGAAGCCACGGGTTCAGGCAGTACCCTCACACTCGCCAATCTCACGACCCTCACACAGACAAACAACGCCTACGCCAACCAGGTCCAGCTCTACGCCCTCGCGGGCGCAACGCTCAATATCTCCAAACTCGCCGCGGTCAATACCGGCACCGTCATCCTGGAAAGCGACGGCTCCGGCAGCACCGTCAACGCCCCCGCGCTCGCCAGCTTCGCCGAAACCGGCGGCTGGACTTACTCCACTTACCAGATCTCAAACGGCGGCGCAATCACCAACTCCATCCTCGGCTCCCTCACAAACACCAACCTCAACGTCGCGGGAAACGCCGAGAATCTCTCTCTCGCCAGCATCACCTCGTTCACCACAGGCAACATCACAGTCAGCGGGGGCGCAACCCTGAGCCTGCCCGGCGTCACCAGCTACGCCGGCACCAGTAACACCACCACGCTCGAGGCCACAGATGCTGGCAGCACGCTCAACCTCGCAAATCTCACCAGCGTCACCGAACCCGACAACGCCTACGCGAACCAGGTCCAGCTCTACGCCCTCGCAGGCGCAACGCTCAATATCTCCAAACTCGCCGCGGTCAATACCGGCACCGTCATCCTGCAAAGCGACGGCTCCGGCAGCAACATCAACGCCCCCGCGCTCGCAAGCTTCGCCGAAACCGGCGGCTGGACCTACTCCACTTACCAGATCTCAAACGGCGGCGCAATCACCAACTCCATCCTCGGCTCGCTCACAAACACCAACCTCAACGTCGCGGGAAACGCCGAGAATCTCTCTCTCGCCAGCATCACCTCGTTCACCACAGGCAACATCACAGTCAGCGGGGGCGCAACCCTGAGCCTGCCCGGCGTCACCAGC
>DAIDHX010000126.1 GCA_027451885.1 Planctomycetales bacterium | reverse complement strand
CAGCTAAAGGCTTTAACGAGGCTGAATCAGGTTCACTTGCGTTACGGCTGACGTCATCGCGTTCCCAGGCTTCGACGCGGTGGTCACCCACCACGCCGCTGGGTCGGCTTCATGGCGAACGAGCAATTGCCATGGTCAGTCCTTTCACCTGACAGGATCACCGAGACTTTTCCTGACACACCGAACCGAACCCAAACCGCGTCCGCGAACCGAATCCAAACCGCGTCCGCGAACCGAACCCAACCACGCCCCGCCGATGCGCCCAACTCCGGACGGGAGATCCAGCTCAATGAGATGATGGGAGCCATGTTTTCGAGCACATCCTGAGTCGCGTCGGTCGGGATCGCGGAACACGCGGAACGTCTGCCCAGGCAATGGGCGCGGTCCATGATGGAAGTCCCTGATCGAGGGCGCATCCGAGATATGGAGCACAATCAGGCAGGTGGGCATACCCGGCGCGAAGCGAAATCGAGGTCACACTGTCAGACTCGGAATAACCCAGAAATCCGCTTGCAGGGTAGAGCGGAAACTTACGATGGCCAGACTCGCCACGGAGATTGGAATCGTGCGCACCCACGATCACGCTGGGGATCAGTTCCTTGCCAGGGCGAGCGCCGAGGATCCACGCGTGACAGGCAGCATCGCCCACGAGTCGGGCACATGGAGACGCAGCAACATATCCATTCTTACCTTGAGGCTTCCTACACATCAAGGAGATTCTCCCATGACCGTTTACAGCATCCAAATGTATCCTGACCGGCTGGTTCCGGATGGCGTTCGCGACCGTAACATGGAGCGCGCGGCTGGAAGCCGTCCCGCCGTGTTGGAAAAGAAACGCGGTGTATCCGGAACGTTGCCAGGGAAAATGCCGGTTCGCGATGCGGGCGACAGGTTAGCGCTCGGACGCGCGGGCGGCCGCGAGGCCGAGCAGCCCCACGCCGAGGGCGACGAGCGCGAGCAGGGGGGCGTGGGCGTTTGGGGGAGTGTTCGCGGCGGCGAGATCGAGAACGGCGGGCCCGATCGGGCGGATGTCGAGCCAGGGCGCGAGGATGAGGGCGGGGGCGACGTTCACGGCGGCGAGTGCGCCCGCCGCGCAGAGACCAAGACCCAGGCGCGAAATCGCGCGCGGGTCGGCCAGAAGCCGCGCGCGCAGCCGGCCGATGCCGATCGCGCGCGCAGCGTCACGCGCGGAGGCGACCGGCCGGGGCAGGGGAGTTCGCGCGTTCGGCCAGGAGACATTCGCCAGGATCGCCCAGGCCACGCCGAGCACAAGCACAAGCTCGGGCCTGCGCGCGGGATCGAGCCAGTGCGAGGCACCAGCAAGCAGATGAGCAAGTGTTCCCGACGAGTCCTGACCCGCGGTTGCGAGCGTGAGCACGCGTCCGAGCGCGAGCACCCCAGCGCCCGCGAGGAGCCCCGCGGCAATCCAGGGCGAACGGGGCGCCGCCATCCGGAGCGGCCAGAGCCCCGCGAACCCTCGGTTGAAGATCGAAAACAAGAGCAGGACGGCCGCCACGGCGAGCCCAAGCCAGCCGGATGTCACGAGCGGGCGGGAAATCTCGGGCCGATCGAGAAGCGTGCGAACCGCCCCCGGCCAGGCCTCGATCGGGTCGTTCGAATCCATTACCGCAAGCGCGTGTATGAGAAGCCCTGCCACGGGCGCCCAGGCCAGGCAGATCCAGGCCAGGCCGCCCCCCAATCGAACCAGGGCGCCCGGGAGCGATCGCCGCCGTGGGAAGGTGCTTGCGACCAGAAGGCTCGTCTCATCCCCGAGCACATCGTGCCCACCCCAGGCGTGCAGGCTGGAGCCGACGATCCCCGCCAGCGCTGCGCCGATCAGGGTCCAGATCGCAAGACCGGGAAAGGGATCGAGACGCGCGGACTGGAGCACGATCTGGTAGCCAAGTGTGCGCCTGAGCCCGAGAATCCAGGGCGCGCCCGGCTCGAACAGGGCGGCGGCAAAAACCAGCGCCGAGGCCCGGAACGCGCTGGCGCGAACGACAGGGCGCGTGAGCGTCCACCAGGCGGCGATACGGCCAAGGCCGGCGGCGGCCGCGGCATCATCGAGATCGAAAGTGAGCACTTGAATGCGTCTCGATACAACGCAGGCGACGAATGCAATCGAGCAAGGCGCGGTGGTCCAGAGCCAGGCGGCGAAGCGCGCGGCGGACTCCCAGGCGGAGGCGGCCTCGCCCAGGTCGCCGGGCGCACCCAGGCCGCCGAGGCGCGGGTCCAGTCGCGCAAGACCCGCAAGGCCGAGTGCAAGATACGCCGGCCCGAACGCCAGAGGAGCAAGCGCGAGTGCCGAAAGCGCAGGCCGCAGCCAGGGCCCGAGCCGGCCCAGAATGCAGCCGAGCAATGTTCCGAGCCCAAGCGCCGTCACGGTCACGGCGGTTGCGAACAGGAGACTCCGCCCCACGCAGGTCCAGACAAACGGGTCAAAGAGTCGCAGCGCGAAGGGAAAGCTCGATGCACGCGCGGAGCCGCCTGGCCCCAGATCGAAGAACGCGGCGACCACGAGCGCAGCCACGGGTGCGAAGGCGAGGAGCCGGGCCGACCCTCGAGCTAGGTTCCTCGCCTGTTGCCGCACCAGCATGCGTCCCGACCTCGTGACCGCCCTCTCCCGTTGCCTTCCGCGCAGGCGTTATGTTAGCACGAAAGTCGGCCGTGACGGGGGTGCTCCAGTTCGGAATGAGTTCCAGGAGGCGTAAGGTGAAGGCGTATCGCTTGAACGCGTTCGAGGGTCCGAAGGCACTCGAGATGGTTGACACACCCGCCCGAGCGCCCGGGCCGGGCGAGGTCGCGGTGCGGATCCGGGCGGCATCGCTCAATTTCCGCGACCTGATGATGGCCAGGGGCGTCTACAACCCACGGCTCAAGCTGCCGATCCAGCCGGTCTCCGACGGCGCGGGGGAGGTGGTTGGCCTGGGACCAGGCGTGCAGCGCTTCAAGATCGGCGATCGGGTCGCCATCAACTTCATGCCCGGCTGGGTTGAAGGCGAGCTCGATGACGACAAGGCCCGCTCAGCGCTCGGGGGCGAGGCGGCCGGCGTGCTCGCGGAGCAGGTGGTTGTGCCCGAATCCGCGCTCGTGTCGATCCCGGGAAACCTGAGCTTCGAGGAAGCCGCAACCTTGCCCTGTGCCGCGCTCACCGCATGGCACGCCGTGATCGAGTGCACGCGCACCCGCCCGGGAGACGTGGTGCTGGTGCAGGGGACGGGGGGCGTTTCTCTGTTCGCGCTCCAGTTCGCAAAAGCCGCGGGTGCGACCGTGATCGCCACCTCCGGCAGCGATGAAAAGCTCAAACGAGCCCTGGAGCTGGGGGCGGATCACGGCGTCAATTACAGGACGAACCCCGACTGGGACAAGGCAGCGCGTGAGCACACAGGCGGGCGCGGCGTGGACCTCATTGTCGAGGTCGGAGGCGCGGGCACGCTGCCGCGCTCGCTCAAGGCCGTGCGCACCGCCGGCACGATCGTGCTCATCGGCGTGCTTACAGGCGCGGGCGAATTCAATCCCATCCCAATCCTGATGCGCAGCGTCAAGGTGCAGGGCGTCTTCGTGGGCTCGCGCGCCATGTTTGAGTCTATGAACAAATGCGTTAGCGCACACGCCATCAAGCCAGTCGTCGACCGCGTCTTCGCCTTCGAGCAGGCCCAGGCCGCTTACGAGCACCTGGCCAGCCAGGCGCATTTTGGGAAGGTTGTCATCCGCGGCTGCACGTGACCTGCCGCGCGAGCGCGAGCCGTTTCGCCGCCAGGCAGGTCATGCCCCCGGCACAGCGAACCGGCCCGGGAGAATCACAACATGCTCGGGTGCAACGGAGAGGGTGAGGTTGGCATTGGCCTTGAGCTCGCGCGCTTGCCATTCGCGTGGCATGAGGGTGACGACCGCGTCTCCCCTGGCGCGGGCGTGAAGCAGGCAGGAACTCCCGCGAAAGTCGATGCGTTCGAGCACGGCGGGGAAGCGGTTCATGTTGATCGGTCCGCCGGGCGCGGTGGACAGCGTCTCGGGGCGAATCGAGATCGTGACAGGGCTGCCGGGCGCAGGCAAGGGCAAGCGCCCGCGGCCGATCAGCCGGCCGATGGGCGTGCGCACCACCAGCTCTCCAGTCGTTTCACCCACAGCACCTTCCACTTGCCCCTGCACAAGATTGGTCGGGCCCAGCAGCCGCGCGACGAAGACATCCTGAGGCGACTGATAGAGCTCACGAGGAGGACCGGTCTGAACAATCCGCCCCTGATCCATGACGGCGAGCTTCTCGCCAACCGCGAACGCCTCGGTCGCGTCCGAGGTCGCAAGCAGCGTGGTCGCGCCCGTCTCCTTGAGCACCGCGGAGAGCTCGTCCCAGTATTCCTCGCGCGAAGCCCGGTCGAGGGTTTGCAGGGGATCATCGAGAACCAGCATGCGCGGGCCTGTGACGATCGCACGAGCGAGCGCGAGCCGCACGCGATCGAGCGGGTCGAGCCGGCCTGGGCGGCGGCCGGCCACGCTCGCCAGCTTGAGCGCGGCAAGCGCTTCGCCGGCTCTGCGCCTGCGCTCGGCTCGCTTGATCGACCGTGCCCGAAGCGGCAGCTCGACCGTGCGCGCGACCGAAAGCGCGGGCCAAAGACCAAGCCCCTCGGGAATGTACCCCACCCCGCGCTCGAGCGGAGAGAGAGCATTGGCCATGCGTTCGCCTAGAAAGATCACGCCCGCGTCGGGCGCTTCAATTCCGGCGACCAGCCGCGCCAGGGTGCTCTTGCCCGCGCCTGCGGGCCCGAGCACGACCACCCGCGTGCCTGGCTCGAGATCGAGCGAGGCCTGGTCCACGGGCGCGGACATGCCTGCCTTGCGTGAGAGGGCATCCAGCGTGACGCGGATCATAAGAGCCCCGCCTTCGGTTCGGCCAGTTTTCGAGCCACGCGGCGATAGCGCTGGCGTGCCCACGCGGTCCACTCCGCGCGGAGCCAGTCGCGCAGCCGGGGCTCCGCCGCCAGCTTGCCCCCGGCCATGTGCGCCAGAGCGTGCAGAAAGGCGGCATCGACCGTGCGCCTGGGCTCAAGCCAGCTTCGCAAGAGCTCGTCACGCGCGGCCGGATCAGGCGCGAGCGCCTGGGCCAGCCGGGAAACCAGCACGTCGCCCGATCGATCCTCGCGATCGAGCAGCTTCTGCACCGAGGCCGGCGGCCACGGCGGCGGCTCCGTGAGCCAGGCCAGCGCGGTGGCGGGCGTGCCGTCCTCCCTGAGCGCCCGGCCCGCGGCGACGAGCTCCTCGCGTGCATCAAGTAGTACCGATTCGATCAAGATTGCGGAGACAGCAAGTGCGCGGGGATCGTCCGCGGCGCTGGGCTCCGCCGGCGGTGGAATAACCTGGGGCAAGCCCAGATCGAGCCGCGCCCCCGCGCGAATGAGGCTGGCGTAAACCTGGCGTGAGGTCTCTTGATGCAAGAGAATGTGCGCATCTTGATCGATTGCGGGATCGAGCGCCCGGGCGAGCCGGCTGCCCGCCTCGTGCTGCGCGGGATCGCGCCTGGCACATCCGCCCCCAAGCGCCGCGAGCAACACGGCGGCCCCGGCAAGCGTGCGCCGCGGCCCGAGCAGACCAAGCGCTCGGCCCGTGTTGCTCCCAGGTCCAGCCGTCATTGGTTCGGCCTGCGACCCAGCGTGACCGGGAGCGTCATGTCCTTGCCGTCACGCTTGACAACCACGTCCACCTTGTCGCCAGGCTTGTACTGGCCCAGGCTTTCCATGAAGTCGTAGATCGTGCCGACCGGCTTGCCGCCAAGCTTGATAATCACATCGCCCCCCTTGATGCCAGCCTTTTCCGCGGGGCCGCCGGGGCTCACGCCCGAGAGCTTGAGCCCGCTTTTGCCCTCGTCCGCGTAGTCAGGCATGGTGCCCAGGTAGACCCCGGTGCCGCTCCGCGCGGGATCGCCGCCGCCGTTTCGGGGCGGCTGCGCAGGCCGCGTAAGCGCAAGATAAGTGGGCCGCTCGGGCCTGCGAATCACGTCGAGCGCGATCAGCTCAAGATAGTCCGCGATCCGGCTCATGCCCGCGTAATTGATGAGATCCGAGTCGTCGCTGGGGCGGTGATAGTCCTTATGCAGCCCGGTAAACGCGAAGAGCACGGGGATCTTATGGGGATAGAACGACTGGTGGTCGCTGCCGCCAAAGCCGTCCGTCATGCCTGTCACCTGCTTGATCGAAAGCCCGGCCGACTTGCCAAGCACGTCGACGTGCTCCTTCAAGCCCGCGCCCGTGCCGGTGCCGATCATGGACAGCTCGTTCTTGTCATTCAGGCGGCCGACCATGTCGCAATTGATCATGAGCACGGTCGATTCGAGCGGGTAGAGCGGATGCTCGACATAATACTGCGAGCCCAGGAGCCCGCGTTCCTCGCCCGAGAACGCCATGAAGACCACCCTGCGCGGCGGCGCATCCTGGCGGCTCGCGATCCTGCGGGCGAGCTCAAGCACCATCGACGTACCGGACGCATTATCATCAGCACCGTTGTGAATATCATGCGAGAACGGCGCCAGCGAGCCGGAAAGCAGGCCGCCCCGCCCCACGTGGTCGTAGTGCCCGCCGATCACTACCGTCTCGTCCGCCTGCGGGCCCGTACCCTCGAGCACGCCGACCACGTTCTTGGTGTCGATCGCCGGGCGGTCGATATCGACCTTCACATCAACCTTCAAACCCTTGAGCACACGACTTTGGGGCTTCAGATCCTTGTCGATCGCCTTTTCAACATCCGCGAGCACAGGCCCGCCCGCGGCCTTCAGCATCTGGTCGGCGAGCGCACGCTTGACCATGACGAACGGCAGGTTGGAGTTGGGCTCCGATCCGCCGGAAAGGAACCGCATGAGCGAATCGTCGCTCTGGCCCAGGCTTGCCTGATCATTGGCGAAGAGCACCGCCACCGCACCATGCTGGAAGGCGTTCGTGGCCTTGTGGCGGAAGGTGGCGTAAGTGGAGCTTCGCTTGCCGTCGAAGGGGCTCTTTTCGTCCTCATGCTGGGGCTCGTGGCGCAGCAAGAGCACGGCCTTGCCCTTGACGTCGATCCCGGCGTAGTCGTCGTAATCGAGCTTCCTGCCGGCGTCCCTGGCGGTGATGCCGTAGCCGACAAACGCGATCTCAACCCCCTTGACACTTCCCGTGACGCCGAGCGAAAGCGGGCGGAAGTCGCGATCCAGCTCGCCCGCGATCCGCTTGCCGTCCGGCCCCGTGAAGGCAAGAGCCTGGGAACCAGTCAGCCTGGGCGTGCCGGCGATCTTGAAGTGCTGGAAATAGTCATCCGCGCCCGGGGCGGTCTTGAGGCCAAGCTTCTTGAAAACGCCGGCGATATGGTCGGCGGCCCGCTCAATACCCTCGGTGCCCGGCGCGCGGCCTTCCTGCGCGTCGGCGGCGAGGAAGTAGACGTCATTCTTGATGCGCTCGGCCGCGGCGTTCAGCCCGGTCGCGGCTGGCTTGTCCCCGCGCGCGATCCCCGCGGCCAACGCCAGCGCACTCCCAGCGCACAGGCCAGCAGCGACCGCAAATGCACGCAAACCCCGAACTCGACCCGCCGATCCCGCCTTGAATATGGCTTGCATCCAGCCCACTCCCTGCGTCATCTCATTGCCTTTCTCGAATCGTTCATGCTGCATGGAATTGTCGATCCCGGCCGCGCGGCCGTCAAGCAGGCGATCCGTCAACCTTACAGTTGCGAGCCCCTCGGCCGTAAGATAAGCTGATCAAACAAGGCTCGGACAGTTGTCTCGAACTCGGAGAATGAGCCCGTTGGAAGCGAATCTCATCGAGCGCTGGGCGGATTTACTGGCGGATTACTGTCTCGCGGTCGCGCCCGGCGAGGCGGTCGCAATCGCCGCCGATCTGCCCGCTTTAGCGCTTGTGGAAGCAAGTTACAGGCGTGTGGTGGACCGGGGCGGAATTCCATTCGTGCGGCTCGAGCCGCCGGGGCTTGGAGCCTACTTTCTCGAACATGCCAGCCTGGAGGCGCTCGGCCGCACGCCGGAATGGGCGGTGCGTGAGGCGGAATGCACCCAGGCGCGGATCCGAATCTCGGCCGAGAGCGAGGACAAAGGGGCGATCAACCCCGAACGTGAGGCCGTGCGTGAGCGCGCGCTTGAGCCGGTGCGGTCGGGGTCCCGGCGCAGCCGCTGGGTGCTCACGCAGTTTCCCACCCCGCTCTACGCACGCGACGCCGGCATGACGCTCGAGGATTACACGGCGTTCGTGGCGCGGGCGCTGTTTCTCGAACAGCCCGACCCGGCCGAGGCCTGGCGCGCGCTCGGCCGGCGCCAGGCCGGGCTTGTGGAATTCATGTCGAAGGTGCGGTCGATTCGCATCGAGGGCCCAGGAACGGACCTGGCGCTCGAGGTCGGCGGGCGCGCCTGGATCAATTCCGACGGCCGCCGCAACATGCCCTCGGGCGAGATCTTCACCGGCCCGATCGAAAGCTCCGCGAACGGCCGAATCCGCTGCCACTATCCCGTCAGGCGCTCGGGGCGCGAAATCACCGACCTGGCGCTCGAATTCCGCGATGGCAAGGTTGTCGCGGCGGAGGCCTCGAAGGGCCGGGAATTCCTGCTCGCGATGCTCGATCTCGACGCCGGATCGCGGTTGCTCGGCGAGCTTGGAATCGGGCTCAACCCAGGCATCGACCGCTTCACCGGCAGCATCCTTTTTGACGAGAAAATCGGCGGCACGATCCACGTCGCGCTCGGGCAGAGCTACCCAGAGACCGGCGGCGTGAATCAATCCGCACTCCACTGGGACCTGATAGTCGACCTGAGACGCGACGGCCGGATCACCGCCGACGGCCGCGTCGTCATGGAAAACGGCGTGTGGCACGTGGGCTAGACCCCAGACAAGGTGAACGCCATGATCAGGCAAAAGCGGCTCTTAAGCACAAACATGCAAGTGCTCGCGTGTTTATTTTTTGTTGGTACTGGGCTGGCGGGGAATCTTCCCCTCGCGCGCGCTCAGAGCGACGCCGCGCTCAAGGACCGCGTGCAGCAGCTCGTGGATCGGCTGGGCGCGGAGCCCGCCGACAGGGCCGACGCCGCCGCTCAGAGCCTGATCAAGCTCGGCGCGCGGATCGTGCCGCTCTTGCCCGATGCGAAATCCCTGGCCAACGACGCCGCGCGGGCGCGGCTCGAGCAGGTCAAAAAAGCGCTCGAGGCCGCGGGCGCGAACGTCAATCTCGAGGCCACGCGGATCACGATCGAGCGCAAGGGCATCCGGCTCTCGGAGGCGATCGCCATGCTCCAGAAGCAGAGCGGGAACCCCATCACCGACCTGCGCGAACAGCTTGGCGCGGAGGTCACGAATCCCTCGCTCGACCTCGAGATCCGCGACAGGCCGTTTCTCCAGGCGATTGAGATGGTGGCCCAGAAGGCTGGGGTCGCCCTCTCGTACTTCACCGGGGACGGCTCGATCGGCATCGCTCCGGTCGAGGGCATGGAAGGCCCGGACGCGGCCAGGCCAAAACGGCAAGTCGCGGGGCATGTCCAGTACACAGGCCCGTTCCGCGCCCAGCTCAAGGCATGCACGCTGCTCCGCGACTACGGCACGCTGCTCCGCGACTACGACACCGACTCAAGCGCAGCCAGCTTCAATTTCGAGATCGGCTGGGAGCCCAGGCTCAGGCCCATGCTCATGAAGCTCAAGGCCGAGAGCATCGTTGCCAGGGACGACCACGGCCGGCAGATCAAGCCGCGTGTAATGGAAGAATCCGACGAGATCAACATCCGCCCCGAGAACCCAGTCACGGAGATCAATCTCACGCTCGAAGCTCCCGAGCGCTCCGCCGCCAAACTGGCCACGCTCGCGTTCAAGGTCGAGGTGACGGTCCCCTCTGCGCTTCGCATGTTCACGTTTTCAAAGGTTGATCAGGCCGGCCAGGTTCAAAAACAGGGCAATGTGCAGGTGGCGCTCAAGAGCTTCGAGGTCGAGGAGCAGGTGTGGAAGGTGGGCGTTGAAATCGAGTACGCCGGCGGCGGACCGGCGATGGAAAGCTACCAGCAGGGGCTCTTCAACAACCGGATCTGGCTCCAGCGCGCCGATGGGTCGCGCTTCCTGCAAAACGGCGGCTTTTCCAATACAACCAGTGGCGATGGCAAGGTCGGCTTCGAGTATCTCTTCGTCGATGCGCCTGGGAAGCCTGGCGACTATGGTTTGGTTTACGAGGCACCCAGCAAGGTCGAGGTGCTGCCAGTCGCCGTCGAATTCCGCGATGTGAAATTGCCCTGACGAGCACCGGGCTCAGTCCTCGTAGGCCGCCGGGCCAAACGGCTGCTTGAAGTTCTTGCGATCGAGCTCGTGGCGGATCAGCTTTTGCGTAACGCTGCGGCGCGACAGCCCGCTATGCCGCGCGCAGCGGGCGACGTTGCCCTTGTAGAGGGTGAGGAGTTGCATCAGATATTCGCGTTCCACGCGCGTGACCAGATCCTCGGTGAGGTCCTTGAGCGAGCGATCGATGTCGACAACCGGGCCGACTCGGGTCGCGGGGGAGCGGGGCGCGATCGGGTCGGGAAGATCCTCGCGTTTGAGCTCGGGCCCCTGCGCCAGCGTGATCGCCGACTTGATCGCGTTTTCCAGCTCGCGCACATTGCCAGGCCAGGAGTATCGCACAAGCGCCCGCATGGCCTCGGTGGCGATCTCGCTGGGATTACCGCCCGGCCCGCGGTGCTTTTCCAGAAAGTGCATGGCCAGGAGCGGGATGTCCTCGGTGCGCTCGCGCAGCGGCGGCAGGTCGATCGGCACCACGTTCAGGCGATAGAAGAGGTCCTGGCGAAACTTGCCCTGCTTGATTTCGGTCTCAAGCGACCGGTTCGTGGACGCGACGATGCGCACGTCGACCTTGATGGTTTCCGACCCGCCGAGCCGCTCGAATGTGTCCGACTGGAGCACGCGGAGCAGCTTGGCCTGGAGCGGCAAGGGGATATCCGCGACCTCGTCGAGCAAAAGGGTGCCACCGTCGGCCTGCTCAAATCGGCCGACCTTGCGGCGATCCGCCCCGGTGAAGGCTCCGCGCTCATGGCCGAAGAGCTCGCTCTCGAGCAAGGCGTCGTTCAGCACAGCGCAGTTGACCACAACAAACGGCCTGGCCCGTCGCGGGCCGGCGGCGTGCACAGCCTGGGCGACAAGCTCCTTGCCCGTGCCGGTCTCGCCACGAACAAGCACGGTGGAAGCCGTGGGACCAACGCGCTCGATCAGCTCGAAAACGCGGCGAATCCGCGGACTCCTGGAAACCATCGCCTGGAAGTGGAACACCCCGCGCGACTGGCGGCGAAGCTGCTCCAGCTCGTCGATCATCTGCCGCCGTTCCAGGGTGCGCTTGACGATCATGCTCAGCCGCTCGGAATCGATCGGCTTGGTGAGAAAGTCATCGGCTCCCTGCTTCATGGCCTCGAGCGCATCCTCCGGCTCGCCGTACGCCGTCAGCAGAATCACGCCGATCGGCAGCGATTCCTTGCGCGCCAGCTTGAGCAGCTCAAGACCGGAGAGCTCCGGCATGCGCAGGTCGGTGACCACCAGGTGATACGGCCGCGATCGCAACCGATGCCAGGCTTCGTTGCCGTCCCTCACGGTGTCCACCGCGTGGCCGTCGGCCTCGAGAATCTTCTCAAGGTGCTGGCGCGTCATCTCCATGTCGTCGACGACGAGTATATTACGCGTCATATGAGGAATCCCTTCTGCATCTTGATCGTCCATGAATTCGAGGCTCATGATCGCGGTTGCGGGGCCAGGCAGAGCGATTCTTGCTCTAACGTGGCGGTGCCGGGGGCTCTGGTCGCGTGGTGGGGAGATCGTCCGGAACCGGCTCGAGCCGGGTCTCGGGCTTCGGTTCGGGTTGCTCCCCAGACGGCCGCACACCCGACCCGCGCCGGGATGGAGTGCGTTCCGGAGTGCCTGGGGCAAACTCTGGAGTGCTGGGAACGAGCTCAGGCGCCACGTTGACTTCACGCTGTTCCTGGCCACGCGCAATGGTCACGCGAATCGATTGCCCAGGGGTCGCGAATTCGATTCGTCGACGCAGATCCCACGGGCCATGGAGCGGCTTGCCATCGAGCGCGACAATCATGTCGCCAGCCTGAATCTTCGCCCTTTCCGCCGGGCTATTGGGCGCCACCGAGAGCACCCCCACGCGACTGGGCGCAAACCCACGCGACGAGCCAGGCCGTAACTCAACGCCGAGGTAGCTCCGCTTGACAAAGCCATATTCACCCAGATCCCGCGCGACGCGAAGCACCACGTCGGAGGGAATCGCGATCGCCAGACCCTCGAGACCAGGTCGCTCATTGCCGGCAACCAGCCCCACGCATTTGCCGTCGAGATTGACGAGCGCTGCACCGCGGCTCGAGCCGTGGATTCGAACATCCGCCGTGATCACCTCGCCCAGCGAAGGCGCATCAGGGTCTGCCCTCAAGCCGCTCGAAACCCCGGCGGAGATGACCACCGGTTCGCCTTCCGGGCGGCCGATCGCCACCAGCCAGTCTCCAAGCGCAGGCGCGGCGCCGTCCGCCATGGTCGCTCCTGTGAGCTTGAATTTCAGGGCATCAACCACGATGAGCGCCAGGTCGGAACGAGCGTCGCGGCGGATCGCGGTGGAAGGCACGCTGGTGCCGTCCTCGAACACAATCTCCACGCGCGACGCGCCGCCAAGTAGATGGTCGCAGGTCACAATACCGCCGCGCTCGGCGTCAACCACCACGCCCGAGATGGCGGACATGATCCCCGCCGGCCGCGGGATCACACCACGAAAACGGCGTGGAATGAGCGGGCGCACAGCCTCAGGCACGCCCAGCGGGATCTCCCCGGGCGGCACGGCATCAAGCACGCGGATGGACACCACGGCCGGCGCGGCACGCTCCACGGCGCGGCGGATCTCACCCGAAAGCGAGGCCGACTGCCCCTGACAGTTTGATTCAAAGGCAAGAACGCCGAAACCAGCAACGACAGCGACAACCAGCAAAAACCCACCGTGGCGGCACATGGTGTGTCCTCCTTCGGGCTCGTGAGGCGTACCCGAATGAGGATCGCGGCGGGCGCGGAGCCCTTGCCGCGATCATCGAGGTGCATGGACTCCTGTAGCCCGAATCATAGCCGCAAGATCGACTCGATCGCAAGCATTTCCGCCATTTTCTAGCGCTGCCCACAACGAACGCGGCTCTTCAATCAGGCCTTGTTCGAGCCCGAAAGCAGATGGAACGGCCTGAGCACCTTGATCGGCGGCGACGTGGGCCGAACGATGGGGCGAACGCCATTCGCCCTGTCGGTCGAAGTTGGCTTATGGCCCGGCGTGGGTGTGGGCTGCCTGATCGGTCCGCCCGGGTTGATTGGAGTCGTTCCCGTGCCGGCGCCCCCTGTCGGATTTGATCCGGTGGGATGAGCTCCAGGGTTGATGATCGGGGGCAAGCTGGGCGGAGGCGGATTGACCGGGTCTTTCTTGCCCGACTTGCTCACGATTGGCTGATTCCCGTTACCCGGAATCGAACCCGTGCCGCCAGGTACGCCGCCCCCCGGCCTGCTCGGCACGGGAGGCTCCACGATCGGACCGCCCTCCACGCGGAAGGACGTCCACCGGGCATGCGGATCGAGATCACTCTTCACGGTGTACTTGCCGGCAGCACCCTTGAAAGACACATGAAAGGTGTTGCGGTAGGTCACCGACGAGCCTGGGTCGAGTGCCACATGCTCCATGGTTGAGGCAGGGCCGATGCCGCTCGACAACAGGACTCTGCCGCGGTGCATCACCACAATCGCCGCCGCGCTATCGCTGAACGACAGGTTGACCACGTGCTTTGTCTGGTTCGTGAGCGTCAGAGTCAGATCGACCGACTCCCCGGGATGGACGATCGTTTGGTTCGCCGCCAGAACCCCCTGGATGCCGGCGAATCCGTCCCGAGAGGCAAGATGGGCGCCAGGGTGCCCGAAAGGCATGGTCGGCAGGTGAGACAGTACCAGCCGATCCTCGAAGCATTCGACTCGGGGAGAGATCGACCGTTTCATGACAAACCTCGCACGTTTGCTCAAGAAAGCGGAAGGAATGATAAACGGATATCCTACCTCGAGAATCGACTCCTGTCGAGGAGGTCGATGAGAAAAACTTCGCTTGGGTTGAAATCTTACCGAATGGGGCCGTTTCAGTCGTCCAACCGGATGGGGGGATGGTTGGGCTGGCCTGAGGTTGAATTCAGCCGCGATTTCGCGTCGGCCTTGCTGCCGGAGGCTGCGACGCCGGGCCTGGTTCGGGACTTTGCTCTCAGTTTCTGTGCCTCCTTGACCAGAATCTCACGCTCAGCCGCGCGGGCGTCAAAAAAGGGCAGCACCCTGGTGCGGCGCCCGTCCTTGAGCGTGATGGTGAGCGGTTGCCCGGGTTTGTCTGGATCGAGCTTGACCACGTGCTTCTTTTCCTGGGCGGTTCCTTCGTGCTCGATGACCTCGAGCGTGATCCGGGTCGTCGGCCGGGCGGGGTTGGCCCAGATACGGGAAACGCGAAAGACGTAATCGCCGCTGAACCCTCGCGGGCAAGTGTAGACCTCCTCGGGATGGGAGCCGTATCCCTGCTTGACAAGGGCGCCGCCGAAAACCGTGCGTGGGGTCTGGAAGCAGGCGGTTGCTCCCAGCGGTTCGTCGACGTTGAGGTCGTAATCGGCCTCGCCGTCCCAGGTGAGCCGGGCGTAGAGATCCCGGGCCTCGGCCTCATGCACCCGGCTCATGAGTGCGTCGGCATCCGGTTTGCGGTTTTGCTCGATCAGGGTCTTGGCGAGCAGGCCGGCCTGGTTCCTCGCCTCCATGCGGAAGTATTCATCCGAGCCGGGCCAGCCCAGCGAGAACAGGCGTTCGATCGAATCTCCCAGGCGCTTCGGGTCCTCGGTCTGTTGAGCGAGCTTGATCGACATCAGAATGGGCTCGAAGCGGTGCTGCACCATCTCTGTCACACGATCCACGAGCATGCCAACGCGGTCGTAATATCCCTTCAGGAAAAGCTTGTCCGCCGCGCTCAGAAGCGCGTTGGGGTTGCCACCGCGGAGCGCAAGATCGGCGGCGTAATTGAGCGCGGTCTTGACGTCCTCTTCCTTGCCGTGGTTCATCTCCACCGCAAGCGCGAGCGCTTCGTACATCCAGGGCTCGGCGAGCGTGGGATGGTTCCGCAGGTAACCGATGAGCGCTGCGTGGAGCTCCCGGGGCTTGCCCGCCTGGTTCAGGATTCGGATCGTGTCATGGAGCGCGTCAGGGCTCGCGCGTTTGGGGTCCTTGCTCGCGTAGAAGTGCAGCCAGTAGGTATAGGGGTCCGTCGCGCGGGTCGACTGGGAAACAACGCCAGGAGGACCCGTGATCGGGATCCCGCGCGGGGGAGCGGGGGTCGCCTGCGTGGGGGTGTTCGAGCGGCTGGAGGCGGGGGAAAACGCAGACGGGCCGGCCGACTTGAGTGCCGGCTGGCCCGCCATGCTGGAACCTGCGCTGGGCTTGACGATCGGACCGTCAACCGCTTCGGTCAGTTGCTTTTTTTTTGAGCGAAGCCGCTGTCCTGAGCAGGGCTCGACGGATCGGCCTGCGGATCGACCGGTGGGATGGACATCATACCGCCCATCATGCCGCCGCCCATACCGCCGCCCATACCGCCGCCCATGCCGCCGCCCATACCGCCCATCATACCGCCGCCGCCCATCATACCGCCGCCGCCGCCCATGAGGGCCAGTGGGATGATCGCGAGGTCAGCCACGGGATAGACGCGGATCTCGGTTTGCTGGTCTTCCGACTCCTTCGAAGTGATCATCATGTAGCCATCCTTCACCGTGTAGGTGAGATCAAGCTGCTTGAGGATGAGCCGGAGGGTCGTCTTGAGGGGTACGCCTTCGAGGTCGATGGTGACGGTCGAGGAGAGCGACTTTTCCGCTTCGGACAGGCCGATCGGGTCGACGTAGATGGGGATGCCGGGGAAGGTCGCGGTGGTGGTGGCCTGCTTGATGTACTTGAGCACGTCGTCGAGGGACGTTTCGTTGGCGAACGACATGGTGAGCGGTTCCTCGAGCTTCTCGAGAATCTGCCGTGTCTTGGCGTCGCGTTCGAAGAGATCGACGGCCTTGCCCCAGCGCTTGATGCGCCTTTCAGACATGGTGCGGAACCATTCGGCGTCGGGATATTCGATGATCTGGTTATCGGGGAACGGCACCGCCGCGCGGGAGACGTCCTGGAGGGTAAGCAGCAAGCGATACTGCTCGAGGTAACGGAACTGGAGCTCCTGGCTCAGAAAGCCCATGGAGTAGGCGACGAACTTACCCGCGCCCGGGGCGGGCTGGTTATCGCTATAGGGGAGCGGCCCGCCGCGCTGGAGGGCGTACGCCTTCTGGGCGAGCAAGCGTGCTTCGTTGAACGGGGCGGTGGCCGCGGTGATGTCGCCCATGCCGCCGTTGTAGAGCACGTTGTAAACGCCCTGCGTCATGAGCAGGTCGAACTGGATCATCATCGCTTCGATGGTTCGATTGTTCTGCTCGAAGAGTGCGAGCGAGCGCGCACGCTGTTCGGATGCGGCCTCGAGCCGGGCCCGCTGGGCGCGGGCGGCAATGACCCTGTCTTCCTCCTGCGAGGTCGAGATCATCTGGGCCTCAATGCGGCGGTTGAGCTTGTCACGCTCATCCTGCGGCACATTGCTTGCAGACTTGATCACGTTTTGAGCAAGCCGCAGGGCGTTGATCGCCGACTCGGGCTGGCCCTGGCCAAGCAGCATCCGCGCCACCCGCATCCGCTCCTCGACGTCGCTCGTGAGCTGCTGGCGGGCGATGTTCTCATTGATGACCGACTGCTCAAGCGTGGCCTTCTGATCGGCCGTGGGCGCCGGTTGCGGAGCAGGGGGCGTCTGAGCCGGCTTGGCCTCGTCCTGCCGGTAGGCAACGCGGACGATTTCCTCGGTGGCCTTCAGCCCTTGCCTGGCTGCCTCGCTCGAGGGGTTTAGCTTGAGTGCATGCTCATAAAACGTGTGGGCCGTGGCCGTCGCGCCCGTGGCGCGCGCCTGGCGGCCGAGTTCGATCAGTTGCTCGGCGAGCGACGGCCCGTCGTCGGCCCAGGCGGGGGTGGCGAGAATCGCTCCCGCAAGAAGCCCGGCGCCTCCCCAAAATCGAGCGGTATGGGACATGGTCGATGCTCTCCACAAGAAGGGACCGGCAAGCTTGCCGTGTCAGGCGCGTGGATCGATATCCTTCAAGCTACTAGACTTCCGCGAGCATCACAAGCCCCCGCGGGCTGCGTGCTCCTGAGTATGCCAAGTGGGATCCGAAAAATCATGGCCGCAGCGCCCATCCTTCACGCAGGACCGCGCCGCGTGCCACAGTGTTCGCTGGATCGCTCGCCGCGCCGCCGCCACGCATTCCCCGGTCGGGGCCGGCCCGCGTCCACTATTATGCCACACTCCTGCCCAAGGGGCCAAACACTCCTGATTTCCCCCAGATCGCCCGATTTGAAGCCAGCTCCAGGTTTGACAGGTCCAGACGTGCATCCTACTAGAATTTATGCAGGGATGGCGTTTTGAGGATGTCAGGGCGACGGGCCTGGAGGCCCAGGTTTGGATCTCAAGTCGACCCGCGATCCACGCCGCCGCCACACTCGCGATCGACGAAACCACGAGTCTTGCGTATGAACGACGACATCAATAAGACGATGGATCCGGCTCCCGAATTCGATTTCGACCGATTTCCATCCAACACGTTGTTCCACGATCGCAGGGAAGGCCGCGATCGCCGCGGCCATGGTCCATCGACCACGCCCCCCGCGCCCGCGGGTCTTGCTCCTCCCGCCCGCGAGCGGCGCGAGAAAAAGGAACGGCGGCGAAGGATCGATCCCACGACCTTCGAAAAGCAATACACCGAGGAGGAGCTGGAGTTCATGAACGCCATGCAGCGATTCAAGGAACTTTCCGGCAAGGCCTTCCCAACCTATGGCGACGCGCTCAAGGTCGCGGTTGAGCTGGGCTATCGCCGCGTCCTGGAGGAGGACGACGGCGACCTGCTCAATGAGGACGGCGTCATCCTCATCGATGACGCCGAGACCGTGCTCGAGGAGATCCAGCTCGACTCCGACTTTGAGAACGGAGTCGAGGAAGTGATGTCTAGCGAGTCGTGACCTTGAGCTCGGCCGGGGGGACGAGCACGTTCATCCAGGCTCGCCAGGCAGCGCGGGTGAGAGTCAAAGCCTGGGTTACCCGCCCGGGCTCGGGCAAGCGGTCGGCCGTGGCCGTGGCGAGCGGAGCGGTTGCTGCGGCAGCAGGCGCGGCCGGGTTGGGCGCGGCCGCCGTGGCTGTGTCGCGTGCATTTGCGATTCCGTCCGCGAAGGCATTGAGCTCGTCCGCGATGCCGGGCTCGTCCACAATTTCCATGGGAGTCCACGTCCGCGCAGGGGCCGCGGCCTGCGCCCTCGCGGGGACGGCTGGATCCGCTAGCCCGTCGTTCTGACGATTGAGAACGCTGGCGATATCGAGCGCGTCACCGCCGTGGAGGTCCATAGGCTCAAACGCCGGGCTAGTGCTTACGGTCTCGGTCTGCGGCTCGATCGTGCGGAATTCCCAGGCATCGCCGTGCTCGCAGAGGATGGCGTGCGCGACGGTCTCGTCGGCGGCAACGGGAGCCTCCTCCGCTAGCACGGGGACCGTGTGCAGCTCCAGTAGCGCGAGCTGTTCGCTGAGCACGGCAATTTCCACGCCGCCGCTCGCCGCCGGAGCAACCCAGGCTCCCTCCGGCTCCATTCCCAGTCCCATTCCCAGGACAGGCGTGGTTGCGGCAGGCATCGGCGTGACAGCACGCACTGATGCAGTAACCGCGGGCTCCATTCCCGGGACAGGCGTGGTTGCGGCAGGCGTGGTTGCGGCAGGCATCGCCGTGGCAGCACGCACTGATGCAGTAGCCGCGGGCTCCATTCCCAGGACAGGCGTGGTTGCGTCAGGCATCGCCGTGGCAGCACGCACTGATGCAGTGACCGCGGGCTCCATTCCCAGGACAGGCGTGGTTGCGGGAGGCGTCGCCGTGGCAGCACGCACTGATGCAATGGGTGTAAAGGGGTTCGCAAACGCCTCTCTCACTGCGACCGACTCACGCGGCTCGAGCACGGTCCGCGCGATCAGACCTGTCGTCACAAGCGAGCGCGGCAGTGTGGCCCGACCATCCCCGGCCGCCAGTTTCTTCCGCATCTCGCTTCCCAGCAGCAAGATCGTGCGCACGCGAGGCATGACAGTGGGCTTCGACTGCGCCTGGGTCGTGCCCGCGGCCGGCGTGCTCTTCTTCGTCGTCGAGCTCGATACCAGCTCACGCACAGGGACGCGCCGAAGCGGGTTGATCACTTCCGTCGAATGCTCTGGCGTCCATGTATCAAAAAACGCAAGTCGAGTAGCAGCCCAATGTTGCACAATGCTGAAGAACTGCCTCACCTCGGGCTCGCTTGGCAACGTCACACCCAGCCCCGCAACCGTCGCGAGAATCAAAAGACGCGACACCATGACCCTCACCCCCGGAGTTCGAATCAGTTTGAATTCCATTGGGTCCATCCGCGTATCTCGGGTTGGTGGAATCCCTGGTGCTCTCGCAGTCCGGCGTCCTATGGGAAACAGTATCGGTTCCAGAATTTGGCGACTTTAGGTTGTTAAACAAGACTGCGAAGTTTTGGTCGTATGGCTAGTCAAGTGCGCTCACTGCAAGTTTGTCAGGGAGGATGAGTGAACAGGGGAGGCAAGGAGCGCTGGGCGCGTGGAACGGGATGGGTTTGTCGGATTGGCGAGGACGAGCTGGGGTTCTGGTGTGGCGTCAGGTGGCGAGAGGCTAGGCGGAGAGCTCGAGGCTGCGGCGGGATCGGGAGTGGGGTTTGAAGTTCGCCTTGTCGATCTGGTACCTGCGAAGTTTTTCGCTGATGCTTCGGCGTGACAGGCCGGACTGGCGGGCGCAGAGCTCGATGCGGCCGCGGTTGCGCTCGAGGACGAGCTGCAGGTAAGCGCGTTCGATCCGCGCGGTGAGCTCGGCGGTGATCTCGGGCAGGGGTTTGTGGAGGTCGAAGTCGAGACTGAACGGCTCGTCGTGGCGGGGAACGATCTGGGAGGGAAGATTTTCGGGTTCGATGACGGAGCCTGGGGTGGTCACGGCGGCTTGCTCGAGCACATGTTCAAGCTCGCGCACATTGCCCGGCCAGTCGTAGGTGAGCAGTCGCTTGAGCGCCATGCGCGAGACGGTTTTGACGGGGATTCCGCGCTCGGCCATTTTGCCCTGGAGCTCCTCGATGAGGAGGGGGATATCCTCGAGCCGGTCGCGGAGCGGCGGCAGTTCGATTGAGAAGACGTTGAGACGATAGAACAGGTCCTCGCGGAAGCGGCCCTGAGCGACGGCCTCGGCGAGGTTGACGTTGGTGGCGGCGACGACGCGGCAGTCGGTCTGCACGGGTTCGCCGCCGCCGACGCGGTCAAAACGGCCGTCCTGGAGCACGCGCAGCAGCTTCGACTGCATGCCGATCGGCATTTCGCCGATCTCGTCCAGAAACAGAGTGCCGCCGTCCGCGAGCTCAAATCGCCCCTTGCGTTGCCGATCCGCCCCTGTGAATGCGCCTCGCTCACAACCGAAGAGCTCGGTTTCGAGCAGGGATTCGGGCAGGGCAGCGCAGTTCACCGCGACGAGCGGCCCCCTGCGCTTGACGTCGCTCGAATGGATTGCCTGGGCCACAAGCTCCTTGCCTGTGCCAGTCTCGCCCGTCACCAGCACGTTGCAGCTCGATCCGGCCACGCGCGCAACCCGATCAAACACCTCGAGCATGACCGGGCTTTTGCCCACCAGGTTGTGATAGGCGTTCTTGCGCTTGAGCCGCGCCCGCATGGCCTCGAGCTCGTCGGTCAGACCGCGGTCGTCGAGCGCCTTGTTGACCACAAGCTCCAGGTGAACTGGATCGATCGGCTTGGGAATGAAGTCGTAAGCACCCAGGCGCATGGCCTCCACGGCGTTCTCAACCGTGGCATAGCCGGTCATCACGATCACCGTCACGGGAAGTTTGCGCTCGTGCACAAGCTTGATGAGCTCGAGGCCCGAAACGTCGGGCAAGCGAAGGTCGGTGAGAACGAGCGAGCAGGGGTTGTCGACCAGCCACTCGAGGGCTTCCGTCACGCTTGAGGCCAGGGTCACGCTTCGCCCCGGCGCTGCCAGAAGCTGGGAAAGCTGCTGGCAAACAAGCATACTATCGTCCACAACAAGAATGCCTCGGTCCATGGCGGCCTCGTCCTGGTTGAGGTTTCCTTCGCCGTCAATCAAGAGGCGAGAACAGGTCGCGCACAACAATCCTGGTGCGAACCCTTGTTCCAATTTCCTAAAGAACAGGTCCGGGGCGACTTTGTCAAGGGACCATGCCACGAGCCCGTTGCTTCCAGGCCACACGCCCGTGCCTGTACGGCCATCGCCAGCGTGGATGTGACCGCGGAATCGTGCGCTCAATCTTGCCGTTTCAGGGCCTGGGCCTGGCCTTGTCTGAGGCGGCCGGCGCAACCGGATCGCCGTCTTTCAAGTTTCTCGGCGGATTGAGAATGACGGTGTCGCCCTCGTTGATTCCTGAGAGCACCTCGACTTCCCTCTGGTCGATCTTACCCGTCAGGAAATACGTGCGCTTCGCCTGTCCGTTCACGACCTTGAAACAGAAGGCGCTGCCCTGGCCATCGGCCTCTGTGATGGCTGATGCGGGGATTCCGATCACGTTGTCGCGCTTTTCCAGCAGGATCACAACTCTCCCCCACATCCCGGGGCGTAGCAAGCCGTCCCAGTTATCGAGGTCGATCTCGCAGCGAGTGTTGCGGTTTTCGAGGTCCTGGGCGAAGGCGCTTCGGGATACGGCGCCGTGGTACTCGCGCCCGGGAAGCGAGTCGAAGCGCAGGGTCGCTGGATCACCGACGCTCAGCCGTCCTGAGTCCGCATCGGGGACGAGAACGATCACGCGCATCTTATCGGTGCGGACGACGGTGAAGGCGGGAACCGGTTGGCCATTCTTGTCGCGTTTGACATCGACGCCGACATTGAGGTTCACCTGAGTGATCACGCCGTCGAGGGGCGAGCGAATGGCGATCGCTTTCTGGTAGGCCACCTGAGCTTGATCCTGTGCAACCTGGGCCGAGGTCACTTTCGTTTCACCCTCGCCGACTTCCGCGTGGGCGACCTCGAGCCTGGCCTTTGCAAGCTCGAGCTTGGCCCTGGCGGTCGCCACGTGGGCGTCAGCGGTTGCCACGGCGACTTTCGCGGTCTCGAGGCGATGCTCCTCGGTCTTCACGGCTTCGACCGAGATCCGATGCGCGGCGAGCAGGTCCTTGTTGGCCGCGACCGATTTTTGCAGGGCGTCGCGAATGGCCTGCGCGCCTTCCTGAGCCTTGATCGCCTCGTTGAGTTCGGCCGCCGCAACGCCGACCGACGCGGACGTCGCCTGGAATGAGGCCTTCAGAATCCCAAGCCTGGCCCTGGCGCGTTCGAGGCCGACCTTCCTGGCCTCAAGTTCAATCTCGGCTTCGGGAGCGGCGAGCTCGGCGAGGATCTGCCCTTTTTTGACGCGATCGCCCAGGCTGGCCTTGATTGATGTCACAGCGCCTGTCCCGCGGGGAGGAGGCGAGAGATCCGCTTGCTCGAAGGGAAGAACCGTGCCGGGTTGATCCGTCCTGTACTCAAAATGGGATTTCTTCGCCGTGGCCAGGATGAGTGGCCGTGGATCGTTTTGGTTCTGGGCTTCCTCAGCGGGGGTGTCGGCGCGAGGACTCCGCGGTGAGATTTCCGCGGCGACCGGAGCAGGGGACCGCGGCTGGTTTTGGGGCTGGGCTTCCCGGGCCTGGGTGTCGGTGCGAAGGAGTCCTGGGGCGATCGCGGCCAGAATGACGGCGGGGGTGGCGAGTGTGAGACCGATGGCGATCGACTTCACGCGGGTGAGGAGCATGGCGACCAGCACTCCTTTCACGAGTTGTTGAACCACTGCGTTTGCACCTGCCGCAACCGCGGTTCGGCTTGCGCTCGCAGCCAGGGCGTTCCGGAGCGTTTGTTCGTGGAGCGGGGCGGGAATCTCGCCGCGTGCTGTGGGTTTGAGGTTTTCGAGGGAGGAGATCACGGCCGCGGGTACGAATCGCCTGCGCAGAAGCCGGCCGCGGAGTCGCTTGCGGCCCAGGTCGAGGCGGCTGCGAAGCGTGCCGGGGGGGCATTCGAGGGTGCGTGAGGCTTCGTCGTAGCTCTTGCCTTCGAGGTCGCAGAGCACAACCGCCGCGCGGAGCCGCTCGGGGAGGCGTGCGAGTTCCTGATCGAGCGCGGCGAGGAGCTCGCGTGACTCAGGCGTGGCGGAGTCGTTCGCGGCGGGTTCGATCGCGAGATCTCGTTCTCGCGCCCGCCGGGCGATCGCCTGGGCGCGCTGGCGGCTGGCCACGCGATGCGCAACGCCGTGAAGCCAGGAGCCCAGTTGCCCCCGTTTGCGAATGGCTCCCGCCTTTTGAATCAGAATCAGGAACGTTGCCTGAAAGGCGTCGTCCACATCGCTTCGATCGGACAGCATGCGGCGGCAAACGTGGAACACCATCGGCCCGTGCCGCGCCAGGATCGCCTCGAACGCCGCCGGCTCGCGATTTGCCACGAACCGCTCGAGAAGCGCAGCGTCCGGCATGCCCGCGAAGGTGCCCACGCGGAACAGCGTTTCCAGATCTTTCTGGCCAGGGGCCATCTCGCTATCCCTCGGTTCGCGGCCCGGCTCGTTGCCGTTTCTACCGAGGATAGTGCGAAAGCCAGCCCGCGCGGTTGAAACTTTTTTCGGAGCCGAGGGATTTCGTGCTCCGGCGGCTCAAATTCCTGGAGTGCGTGAAGCAGAAGAGGGAACGGGAGCCAACGGCTAGCTGTCTCTGCGCAAAAGAAAACGGACGGCGCCCCGATGATGGGCGCCGTCCGGGATGAGAGCGATGGAGGTCAGGACCTCATCGCGGATGATTATTTCTTCTTGTGCCGCCCGGCGAAGAATCCCAGAACGGCGGGCCTGGGCTTGTGCTCCACGGCCGGTGCGTGAGCGGCAGCCCTGGGATGGTGTTGCTGGGGATGGGAGACGTGGTGAACCACATGCGGCTTGGGCGCGGGGTGGTGAACCACGTGCGGCCTGGGCGCCGGGTGGTGAACCGGCTTCTTGTGCTTCTTGTGCGAGACCGGCCCCGTGGGCGCCGGCGTCGGGGTTGGCGTCGGCGTGGGGGTTGGCGTGATTCCGACCGGGCTCGGAGCTGGCGCCGGCGGAGGCGTGACCGGAGTCGTCCCCGTGCCGTTGATCGCGATCACAACCTGGTCGGCGTAGCCGGCGTTGCCGGTACCCACTGCGCTTTCCACGCTGTTGGGATTCACTGCCACGTCGAGCGTGCCGCCGCTGGTGGTGAACTGGCCGCTCAGGTTGAACTTCACCGTGTAGGCGTCAACCCAGGAGAGGCTCACCGCATGAGCGGGGTTGGAGCCATTCAAGGCTGAGCCTGACAGCACCAGATCGGCCGGCGTGATGGTCGCGGGATTCACGTTGCCTGAGAAGGTCACCGTGACGCTCGCCGGAGCGGAGCCGACGTTCAGGGTCGAGCCCGAGGCGTAGGTCGCCCCTGTGTTGGGCACGAGCGAGGTTGTCACGACGCGGAATTCGCCGCCGATCGCCGAGCCGCCGGTGCCCTGGTACTCGAAGGCGCCGATGTCTCGAGGCCCGAAGCCAGGCAGTCCGAAGCCAGCGCCCGGCACCTTGACCTGGCTGTTGCCCAGCAGGTCGGTGGGGATTGCCGAGGCTTCCCACGAGTTATCGATCGCCGCCGAGGCCGCGGTGATCTGGAAGTCGGCGTCGAGAATGAACGTCGCGGGTCCATCCGAGCCGGGGCGAGGATCGCGAGGCGACACGAATGACGGGTTGCCCACGAAGTTACCCTGCGCGTCGGGCGTGGGTCCCAGCAGGGCGGGATCGAATCCATTGCCCAGATCGTTCGTGGCGGCCGTCTGGTTGGTCTCGCTCGCGCCGTTGCCGTAGAACAGGTTGTTCCGCAACGACACCTTGTTGGGCGTGGCCGAGAGAATCGCGAAGCCGTTCCTCGCGTTCGTCTGGTCGTGGTTTTCCCAGAAGATGTTGTTGGCGACGTAAGCCTGTTCGGGCGTTGCGCTCGTGTTGGTCAAGAGCAAGCCGACGGTGTTGAACACGAAGTCGTTGTTGACGAGGCTTGCGAGCTGAGCGACCGAGGTCGTGTTGCCCGCGTCGGCCAGCGACACACCGTAGGTGTTGCCGGCGATGACATCGTTGTAGATCTGGGGCTCAGGCGCGTTTGCGCCGGTGGTCGCCGCCTGGATCCCGATCTGCGAATCGATGAAGTAGTTCTTGTCGAGGACGAGCGCCGAGTTCGTCGAGAGCACGCCGATGGAGTAGGGATTGATCGCGCCTGAGGCGGGATTTCCCTCGAGCGGGCTGGCGACGGTGAAGCCGGCGACTTC
The DNA here is from genome assembly GCA_027451885.1 of Planctomycetales bacterium. Lineage (GTDB taxonomy): Bacteria > Planctomycetota > Planctomycetia > Isosphaerales > Isosphaeraceae > JAKBAP01. The sequence continues at coordinate 3,394 of DAIDHX010000126.1, read as the reverse complement.
GGTCGACAGGCCGGGGAAGCTCGCCAGACCCGAGGCCGTGATGGTTGCGTACGTCGTCGCCGGCGGGCTGGCGATGAAGGGCGCCCGGATGATGGTCGAGAGCGCGTCGCCTGTGCTCGTGGTGAAGACGGTCGAGTCGGTGCTCGCGGGTGAGGCCGAGTAAAGCTTGACGAACTGCTTGAGCGTGACCTGCTCGGTGTAGACGCCCGGCAGCACGGCCACCACGTCGCCCGCGGAGGCGGCCTTCATCGCGGCCGAAATCGTGGGATAGGGATTCTCCCGCGAGCCGACCGGATCGTTCGCGTTGGTGACATAGCTCGATGCGCCCACGAAGAGGTTATGCGCCAGGCTGGGGACGTCGAGCACGAACTGGAGGCTGACCGGGGAGGAGATGACGTTGCCAGCGATGTCGCGGACCGCGTCGGTTCCAGAGTTGAGCAAGGTCACCTGATAAAGGTTGTTGGTGAGCGTGCCCTGCGACTGGAAGGTGATGAGCTCGCGTCCCTTGCCGCCGGTGCCCTTGTCGAGCAGCGTGACCGAGATCGAGTTGGGGTTAATCGGGATGGGCACATCGTCGGCGGTGCCGAGGACGCCATCCGGCCCTGCGCTCACGAGCTGGATCGAGCTCGCGTTGAAGTGGGTGAGATCAATGTTCTTGTTCGTGATGAACGAGAAGGTGACCTGCCCGCTGGCGTTGAGCGTGGTGATGACCTGGTTGTTCGTGGGGGTGACGAAGCTCGCGGTGGGCGCGGTCTGGTCGACCACGAACGGAAGCTGGGCGTTGGGATCGGCCGGGTTTGACTGGTTACCGCTCTGGTCGACCAGGCGAACGCGGGCCACATAGTAACCGGCGTCGTCACCGGGCACGGGCGAGAGCAGGCCGTCGAGTCCGACGTTGTAGAGCGGGAACAGGTCAGGCAGAGGATTGGTGTTGGTGACGAGGCCGGTATTGGCGCCGTCGACCCCGACCGTGACCTTGAAGTTCCCGGTCGTGCCGGAGACAGCGGTCCCCGCATCCGGCCGGATGTACTGGGCGTCGGACGCCAGGTTGGCCGGGAGCTTGCTGGGATCGAAGTAGGTGGTGATGACGCCGTTGACATCAAGGGCCACGCCGACGTCGAGAATCGCGGTCTGGCCGGCGACGGGCACGAGCGTGGGATTCGGCTCGTTGACGGTGCCGTCGAAGGTCGGTGTCGCCGAGGAGGTGATGTTGTCGCCCACGATGTTGGTATCGCTGGCGGGGTCCATCTGGAGCGAGCCAGCGGCGACCGACGGCGGGGTGGTGTTGATGATGAACGAGTCGAAGAAGTTGCCGCCGGGGTAGCCGTTGCCCGAAGGGAGTGCGAGCTGGGCGCCCGTGGCCGTGCCGCCGACGGTGTTTTCGCCGTCGAGGGCGATGCCCTGGAGATTTGTGATCACCGGGTTGCCGCTGCCGAACAGAGTGATCTGGTAGGCGTCGGTGCCGAGGGTGAGCCCCGCCGCACCCAGGCTGATCACGAGCGTGTCGGTGGCGGCGATGTAAGACAGCTTGCCCGCCAGGTTGACCGGCTGGTCGAGCGGCACGGCCGGGTTGTTGCCCAGGTTCGTGAGCGTGACCGTATTCGGGGTGATCGAATTGGGGTCAAGCGGGCCGCTGAAGGTGATGTTGATCGTCCAGGGGGTCGACTTGGCGCCGGCCAGGCCGCCCACGGTGTAGAAGTTGACCGGAGTCGCGCCCTGGGTGGGCGTTTCGGTCACAGCCGTGACCTCGGGCGGATGCAGATTGACGTACTGATACGCACCGATGTCCATGAGCGGATTCGAGCCATAGCCGAGGCCCGGCGGAGGCAGGGACGGCTCGCGGATGTAGCCCAGAATATCGCGCTGGCCGTTGATCGGAGCGTAGTTGTAGGTCGACGCGTTCGACGCCGTGCCGGACAGGCCGTTCGGGTTCGAGGTGAGCACCGGCACCCACTCGTCCTGGAACGAGAAGAAGCCGCTGCCAGGGAGGGTGACGATCTGCCGCGGGTCGGTGACGGTCCCGAACTCGTTGGATCGGCCGGGCGTCTCATTGGGAGGCAGCGAGGCCGGATCAGTGCGATTGCCCACCAGCGAATTGAGAAGCTGATCCACCGTGGGATAAAGAGCGTTGCCCTGCGGCAACGGACCCATTTCACTGCGGGCGGCGTCGATGGCGGGTGAGGTGGGCTGGAGCTCGAAGTTCTCCGCGCTCGCGTCCACGGGGTTGGTGGCCGAGGACGGAGTCGCCCCCACGAATTGCGGGTCGGCGTACACAGCGCCCCAGTTGCCGCCAAAGCCGCCGACGGCGTTCACGTTGAGGTTGTTGTTATAGAAGAGCGAATACTGGATCTGCGAGTTGCCCGCGTTCCAGCCGCTCATGATCACCGCGGTGTTGCTCGAGCCGTCGAAGATATCGTTCATCAGCAGGGCGTTGACGGTCTGGCCGATCAGATTGCCACCCGACGGCGAGGCTGTTTGAACGGCGATCGGATCGTTGTAGAAGGTGTCGTTGAGCGCGACCAGCGTGTATGGCACGGGGCCCGTGGTCGAGGTTTGCGAATTGATCGCGACACCCACCGCGGAGTTCGAGATCGTGTCGTTGTACATGTAGAGCACAACGGGCTGGCCTGGAATCGACAGGTGCGTGGTCGAGACGATCCCGGTGGCCGGATCGCGATTGAGGGCCCCGATGTTCATGGGGTGGGCGAAGACCGCGGCGTCGGAGAAACCAGACAGGTTGCTGTCTGAGATCGTAAGCGCCATGGCGGAGTTCATCTGGGCGGCGGGAGTGCCGTAGCCAGCGAGACTGCCGCCGGTGTCGATGATGCCGCCCCCCTGGATCTCGATGCGGGTCATGTAGGAGATGTCCGCATTGTCGATCAGGCTGCCCTGGCGGGGATCCTGGAGGTTGTAGCTCGTGAGCGAGTTCGCCCCGATGTAGATGTAGCCGCCGTCTCCCGGCGCCGGCACATTGAGCGCCTGGCCGGGGTGGTTAAGCTGCCACACCGGGTCGGAGTGGAAGATGTCGTATTCCTTGACTCCGCGGGCGGTCACGCCCACGGTGGCGTCGCGGAGCGAGGTGATGATCACCGGCACGCGCTGCTGCCCCGTGGTCTGGTTGCCCGGAATGCCCAGGATGCGAATCTGGTCATAGGCGCCCGGATCCACGAGCGGGCTGGCGGGCGGGTCGACCGCGTCGTTGACGCCAAAGACGAAGCCCGCGCCCGCGTTCTCGGAAGCACCGGAGCCCGTCGAGCCGAAGGTCGACAGCGAGCCCGCGCCATTGGGCGTGAAGTCGTTTAGCAACTTCACGACGACCGAGGCGCCTGGGCTGGGGATCACAAATCCGTTCGCCAGCACAGTGCCGGGCAGGGCGGCCTGGATCGTGAGCGTG
>DAIDHX010000125.1 GCA_027451885.1 Planctomycetales bacterium | reverse complement strand
CAGATGGCCTACTGCCAGGCGCAGCTTTACGCCCAGTACATGCGCAAGCGATTCGGGCCCGATGCGCTCCAGAAGATGCTCGCGGCCTATCGCCGCGGGCTCACGACCGGCCGCGCCGTGACAAGCTGCTTCGGCGTCGAGAAAGCGGATTTCGAAGCGGGTTACCTGGCGTTTCTGGACGAGGTCGTGAAGACGATTCGCACGCGCGTATCCGAGGAAAAGCCGATCCGATTCTCGCAGCTCGAGCGGATGGTCAAGGAACATCCGGACGACCCTGATCTGAACGCGCGCATGGCATATGAGCATTACTCCAGGCGAGACTTCAAGGAAGCGCGGCCCTTCGCCGAGCGCGCGCTCGAGCTCAAGCCGCATCATCCGCTCGCGAGCTACGTGAAGGCGCAGCTTCTGCTGACGATCGGCGACGAATCGGCCGCGCTTGAGGTGCTGGCTCCGGCGTTCGATGCCAGGAAGCCGAACGAGCGTGTGGTCGACCTGCTCGCGAACCTGAAGTTGAAGGCCGGGGCGCTTGACGAGGCAGAGAAGCTATACGAGCTCGCCCGCGCGGACGACCCCTACCACACCAAGTGGATCGCGGGGCTGGCGCGGGTTCACCTGCGGCAGAAGAAGACCGAGGCGTTTCTCAAGGATCTGGAGCTGATCGCGGCCAACGACGCCGACGATCTGGCCGTGCGCAAGGCGCTTGCCCAGCGCAGGCTGGCGCAGGGGCAGGCGAGCGAAGCCGTGCGCTGGGGGCGGGAATGCCTTTATATCGATGTGCAGGACGCGGCGGCGCACCTGATCCTGGCCGATGCGCTTGCGGCCCTCGGCAAGCCGCGTGAGGCGATCGAGGAATACGACACGGCGATCGAGCTGAAGATCAAGCGCCCGGACGACGTCCGCGTGAAGCTTGCCCGCGCCTTCCGGGACGCGGGGGATAGGGCCAAGGCGCGGCAGATTCTCGAGCAAATCCTCAAGCGCGATCCCGATCATCCCGAGGCCAAGGCGTTCGAGGCGGAGCTCAAGAAGGCGGGCGATGGAGCATGAGATCGACACACGAAGCTGTATATTCCGACATGAACACATGTCGCCTCTACTGTGCGCTTGGGTTGGCGGCGATTCTGCTTGGCCTTGCGCCTAAGCGCGCAACCGCGCAGCAAAACGACGCGCCCAGGACGCGGCCGAACGTGGTGCTCATCATCGGCGACGACATGGCGTACACCGATTATGGGTTCATGGGCCATGCCGTGATTCGCACCCCTCGGCTGGACCGGCTGGCGCGCGAGAGCCGGCTGTTTCGCCGCGGCTATGTGACCACCGCGCTTTGCTCGCCCAGTCTCGCCAGTATCTTGACCGGGCTTTATCCCCGGGAGCACAGGATCACCGGCAACGACCCCCCCTTGCCCCGCGGCGTCAAGGCCGCGCAGGCCGAGGCCAGCGCGGAGTTCCTGGCTTCAAGGCGGGCGATGATCGCGGCGGTGGAGGCGGCTCCGATGTTGCCGCGGCTGCTGGGCAAGCAGGGTTATCTTAGCTTTCAGACTGGGAAATGGTGGCTGGGATCGTATCGCACAGGGGGCTTCACGCAGGGGATGACCTCGGGCGATCCGGCCAAACACGGCCGGCACGGTGACGAGGGCCTGGCGATCGGCCGCCGCGGCATGGCGCCGATCTTCGAGTTCATCGACTCCGCCCGGAAGCGCCAGGCGCCCTTCTTTGTATGGTATGCGCCCATGCTGCCGCACTCGCCGCATAATCCTCCGGAGCGGCTGCTCGCGCTCTATCGCGACAAGGCGCCCACGCTCGAGATCGCCAAATACTGGGCCATGTGCACCTGGTTCGACGAAACCTGCGGCGCCTTGCTCGACTTTCTCGCTGACCGCGGCCTGGCGAAGGACACGATCGTGATTTACCTGGCTGATAACGGCTGGATCCAGGATCCCGACCACGATCGCTACGCCCCGCGCTCGAAACAATCCCCCTACGAAGGGGGCCTGCGCACCCCGATCCTGGTCCGCTGGCCAGGAGTCACCGTGCCCTCCTCGAGCGAAATCCCGGTGAGCGAGATCGACATCGCCCCCACGATTCTCAAGCAAGCTGGGATCGCTCCCGACCCCCGGATGCGCGGCGTCGACCTGCTCGATGACAAGGCCGTGCGCGCGCGCTCCGCCGTGGCGGGCGAGCTCTTCACCCACAACGCAGTCGAGCTCGAGAACCCGCTCGCAAGCCTGCGCTTTCGCTGGATTGTGGAGGGGGACTGGAAGCTCATCGTGCCCCAGCCCCCGCTCGAAGCGGGAAGTCCGGAGCTTTACAACCTGGCGGGCGACCCCGGCGAAACCCGCAACCACGCACTCGATGAGCCCGCGCGTCTGAAGCGCCTGCGTCTGGCGCTCGATCACACGCTGCCCAACCCGATCACGGATTCCCCCTCGTCGCGCTGAGCCCCCCCTTTGTATCATGGCGGCCATGAACCAGCCGTTTTACGCGCCCGATGGGCTTTCCATCAGGCAATTCCAGCGCCTGATCGAAGCGACCTATGGCGCCAAGGACGCCGCGCGGGGCGATACCGCGACGTTTCTCTGGTTCGTGGAGGAAGTCGGCGAACTGGCCACCGCGCTGCGAAGCCAGGACAACGAAGCCCTGGGCGCGGAGATGGCCGATGTCCTGGCCTGGCTCGTTTCGCTGGCGAATTTGCGGGGGATCGAACTCGAAGCCGCTGTCGTGCGTAAATACGGTCGATCTTGCCCGGACTGCGCGTCCATCCCTTGCCAGTGTGACCCCGCTCTCAAGCCGTGAGAAACCCGATCTCGGCCGCGATCATGAATGCGTGGCCGAGGTCGAATTGCGAGGGATTCAACGTTTTTCGTCTGTCTTCGATGAGGAATCCGGCACGCGATCATGACAGAATCACGAGTCGCGGGAAGAGTGTCGACCCGCCGCTGGCGTCCCTGGTGTAAGCGGTTTGCGCTCGTCGCGGCGGCGGCGATGTGGACGATCCCCGCGTTGGGAGCGGAGACGAGCGGCCAGGCGCGCTCGATCCGGGTGGAGAACGTGCGGCTGGGGTTTGACGCGACCTCAGCGAAGGGGGCGATCAATAGCTTCAAGATTGGCTCCTGGACGACGGTCTGGGCGACGGCGGTCTGCGGGCCGGAGGCATTTGACGGCGTGGTGGAGCTTTCGGCGTCGGACGACGACGGCATGCCGGTTGCCCAGCGCCTGCCGCTGGCGTTGGCCGCGGGTGAAAGCCGCCCGCTCACGTTTTATGCCCGGCCGGGTGCGCGTGATCCGAGTCTTCACGTTCGCTTCATCGATCGCGCGGGGCGTGTGCGCGGCTCGTTCTCGCAGGGAACTTTTCTGCGCGAATCGCCCCGGCCGATCAAGCCGGGAGAAACCTTGATCCTCACCGCGGGCAATCCCTCGGGGGTGGAAACGATTGTGGATCTGCCGGGATTTCGCCCAGGCGGCCAGGGCACAACCGACGTGGGGATGGCCGAGTTTCTCACCGCTGCGCTCGACGTGCGAGGCGAGCGCATCCCTGACCGCTGGCTAGGCTACGACGGCGTGATGGGATTCGTGCTCGACTCGAGCGATCGCGCGCTTCTGGACGCGCTCAACGGCCCGCGCGGCCGCGCGCTCATCGACTGGGTGGATCGAGGCGGGCATCTGGTCGTTGCGATTGGGCGCGAGTGGCAGGCCGTCCAGGGCAGCGTGCTCGGCCCGATCCTGCCCTGCGTGCCCACCGGCCGTGAACGCGTGAGCTCGCTCGAGGCGATCGACACCTTCGCGGGCACAACGCACTCGATCACGCCGCCGGACACGCCGGCGGTGCAGGTCACGCGGCTCGACCAGGTGAACGAACGGGGCGGCGTGGTGCTCAGCATCGCGTCGCGGCTGCCGCTCGTGGTGCGGGGCACGCACGGCTTCGGGCGGATCACCGTGGTCGCGATCGATGTCGATGAAAAACCCTTCACCGACTGGGCGGAACGCGGCCTGTTCTGGGCCAAGGCCCTCGACCTGCGCCGCCGCAGAATCGATCCCAACGCCGCCGCCAAGTTCGGCGGCGGCAGCGCAAGGCTCTTCCAGTCGGGCGCCAGGGATGTGGCCACCCAGCTCAAGAACTCGCTCGAGCAATTCTCCGGCGTCGCCCTCGTGTCCTTCGGCTCGATCGCCGTGCTGATCTTTGTCTACATCGCGCTCATCGGGCCGATCGATTATCTCTTCCTCAAGAAGGTGCTGCGGCGGATGGAGCTCACCTGGATCACCTTCCCCGCCGTGGTCATCGTCACCTCCCTCGCCGCTTATTACACCGCGTTCTTGCTCAAGGGCAACGAGCTCATCATCAACCAGCTCGAGGTCATCGACGTCGATCAAACGGCGAATGACTTCACAACCCGCGGCACGACCTGGTTCTCGCTCTTCAGCCCGCAAAATCACGACTACGACGTCACCGTGACGCCGGCTCTGAGTGCTCCGAACGCAAACCCAGGCGACTCGAGCACAGCGGCCCCAGGGCAAATAGAAGTGATCACTTCCTGGTTCAACGCACCCGAGGATCGCTTCGGCGCCATGGGGAGCTCCAGCCGCCGATTCAGCTTCGGCGGCGAATACGCCTACGCACCCGCGGGCCAGTTCGAACGCCTGGAGAACGTGCGCGTTCCCATCTGGAGCACCAAGGCGTTCGCAACGCAGTGGTATGGCCCTGGCAAACCCATGCTCGAGGCCAATCTCTCGCCCGTGGGCGCGGACCGGCTCTCGGGTGTGATCACCAACCGGCTCGACACGCCGATGGAAGACGCGATCCTGGCGTTCGGCCGCCAGGTCTATGTGCTCGGCAAGCTCGAGCCCAGGGTGGTGAAGCGCGTGGAGCTCACCTATCCGCGCAGTCTTTCGGGCTATTTGCACTCGCGGCAAGAGGGGTATCTGCCCCAGGTGCAGTCGAGCCGGGAAAAGCCGATCAATCGCGTCGACCTGCTGGTCGCGGCGATGTTTCATGATAGCGAGGCAACGGCGGCCGGCGAACCCCCGCTCACCAGCGACGCGCTGCATCACCTCGATCTGACCGGGCAGCTTGCGCTCTCGCGCCCGATGCTGGTGGCGCGGGTGGCGACTCCAGGCACGGACATCAAGCTCGATGACGCCACCGCGAAGCCCAAACGCAATACACTCACGATGGTGCGGCTGCTGTTGCCGCTTTCACGCACGCCGTCCTGAGCAGCAAATAATCTACATGCGAGCATACGGCAATACAAGTTCCGCCGGCTCGCCCTCCAGAATCCCCTGTTTCCCGAAGCAGACGAGACGAGACGCGGCCATGATCGAGACGCACGAGCTGACAAAAATGTACGGCGAGATGTACGCTCTCGACCGCTTGAATCTGACCCTGAACCAGGGGGATGTCTACGGCTTCATCGGCCCCAACGGCGCGGGCAAGACGACCACGATGCGCATCCTGGCCACGCTGCTCAATCCCTCCTGGGGCGAGGCCACGGTGGGCGGCTATTCGATTTACACCGGCGCCAAGGACATTCGCCGGATCGTCGGTTACATGCCGGATTTCTTCGGCGTTTACGACGACATGAAGGTCATCGAATATCTTGAATTCTTCGCCTCGGCATACCGCATCAAGGGGGCCGAGCGCAGCAAGATTTGCGCCCAGGTTCTCGAGCTGGTGGATCTCACCTACAAGCGCGATGCGCTTGTCACAAGCCTCTCCCGCGGGATGACCCAGCGCCTGGGGCTGGCGCGGACGTTGCTCCACAATCCGCAGGTGCTGTTGCTCGACGAGCCGGCCTCCGGCCTCGATCCCCGCGCCCGCATCGAGATGCGCGGGCTGCTCAAGGAGCTGCGCTCGATGGGCAAGACGATTCTGGTCTCGAGCCACATCCTGCCGGAGCTCGCCGATATCTGCAACAAGATTGGGATCATCGAGCAGGGCAAGCTGTTCGTCAACGGCGAGGTCAACGAGGTCATGAAGCAGGTCCGCGCTGAGATCGTGCTCAACGTCAGCGTGGCCGACCGCACGGTGGAAGCCGCCAGCCTGCTCGAATCCCAACCCGAGGTCGAGAAGCTCGACGAGAAGAACAACGTACTCGTGCTCAAGCTCAGGCCCGGCGTCACGCGCTACAGTACGCTTGCAGATCTGCTCATTCGAGAGGGATTTGAGCTCACGCTCTTCAAGGAAGACGAAATCAACCTCGAAACGGCGTTCATGCAACTGACCAAGGGCATCACCAGTTGAGCCGGCGTCACCAGACCCCCGGGATCAGCCGATAGCGCACGCGGCGGGCGTAAGCGTCGTAACCCGAGAGCCCCTCCTGGAGCACCCGTTCCTCAAGCACGCAGCGCACCACGATCATCGGCATCACAATGACCAGGATCAACAGGCCATAAAGCGACCCCAGAAGCAGGGGCACACCCACGAAGATCGGGATCGTACCCGTGTAAAGCGGATGCCGCACCAGCCGGTACGGACCAGACGAAACCACCTCATGCGCGCGCTGATGCTGAATGGTCACCACGATCGCGGCGAACGAATTAACGCGGAAAACGAGATACGCCACGAAAAAGCCAGCGACCAGGCCGCACCCACCCAGGATCTGCCAGGGCCAGGAAACGCTCGACCAGCCAAACCGCACCGCGTCGAGACCCATCAACCCCAACCAGACGAACCAGAGCACACTGATCATGATCATCAGCACCCGATCCCAGGCCGGCTGCGGCGACTTGTAGAACGGCTCCAGCCGGGTCGCCAGGAGCGCAGGATCGTAGCGAGCCAGCCACAGGCTTACCGCAAGCGTCGATGCACCAATCAGCACCAGAAAAGCCCATCCGCCCGGCCAGGCAAACGAACCAGCCGCCGCAAACATCACCACCCCCTGCGCCACCACGAACATGCCGACCTCGGCACATGCTCTCGCAATCATCATGATCCCTCAGCACACCCTCGAAACCCGTCACGCACACGACTCGTCCCACACCCCGACAACCCACACGCGTCTTGCATTGATCATCGCCGCACTGCACCCTCGAAGGATAGCCGTGCTCGAGCCAGGCTTTTGATCCGACCAACGGATTTGCTCGTTTCGAGATTTTAGGTAAACTGGGAAGTTCTGGGGACATACCCCGATCGGAGGACGTGAGATGAAGGAATCGCGTCGTTGGCTGGCAGCGTTTGCTGGTGCGCTTGGACTGGCTGGATTTTGGCTTTGCCAGGCGGCAAGCGCTGGAGAGCCGCAAGCCAGGGGCGCGGCGAAGGCGGCTCCGAAGGTTGTCTTCGTGACCGGAGACGAGGAATACCGCTCCGAGGAATCGATGCCGATGCTGGCCAGGCTGCTCAAGGAGCACCTGGGTTTCCGCACGCAGGTTTGTTACGCGCTCGACCAGGACGGCGTGATCAACCCCAACCGGCTGGACAATATCGAGGGTCTTGAGGCGGTGGACGACGCCGATTGCGTGGTGATGTTTACTCGGTTCCGCAAATTGCCTGACAAACAGCTCGAGCATCTCGTGCGTTATTCGGAATCGGGCCGGCCGATGGTGGGCTTCCGCACGGCGACGCATGCGTTCCGGTACGACCGGGGCCCGCATGCTGCGCTGATGAACGAGGCCTGGCCGATCAAGGTTTTTGGGCAAAAGTGGATCACGCATCACGGCCATTTTGGCGATGGTGAAGAGCGGCTCACCGAGGTGACGCTGGTTCCCGAGGCGAAGGCGCATCCGGTCCTGCGTGGGGTCAAGCCGTTTGAAGCCTATTCCTGGCTCTACCATGTGGACGGCGGCAAGGATCATCTGAGCGGGAATTGCACGCGGCTGCTCGAGGGCAAGGCCAGGAAGAGCGGTCATTCCAAGGAATTCGACCGCTATCCGCGTACGAATCCGGTGGCCTGGACCAAGACAGCGCCCGCGGGGACGGGCGTGCCCGAGCGTGTCTTCTTCACCACGCTGGGCCATCCCTACGATTTCCGTGAAGAGTCAATGCGCAAGCTGGCGATGAACGGGATTCTCTGGGCGCTCGGGATGGAAGACAGGATCCCGCCGGACGGGGCAGACGCCTCGCTCGCGGGCGATTACACCCCGAACAATTCGGGATTCGGCTCCAAGTTCAAGGCCGGCCGCAAGCCGGAGCAACCCTAGCTCGACGTTCTCACGATTGGCCAACCCTACTCGCATCCCAAGAGGCGTCTCGTGCAATCTTCTGCGCTGTCTCCGCGTCGCAAACCCAGATCCGAGCCAGGAAGCGTTCGCGCCCGGGGCTACAAGCCGGGCGTTCTCGTGCTGGATGATCGTTGCGTGCCCACCGCGGCCATGCTCTCGGCGGTGAACCAGTACGGTCTTCCTTCTCAGTTCCTGCTCAGCCCCGGAGGCAGCGTCTATTACGACTACATTAATAGCACGGGAGCCTGGAACGGCTGGGTGACGGTAGGCGCGGGGGTGGGGGGCAACCAGATCGAAAGCGGCTCGTTCCTTCAAGGCGCGCGCTTGCGTCCATATGTTGATTTGCTTAACGATGCAGGGAATATTTACTTTAACTCGGAAACCAGCGGCGGTGCCTTCGCGGGCTGGACGCCGGTGGCCCTGGGCGGCAACATCCGCGAGATCTCGGCCGGCACAATCACGCTGGGCAGCACGCCGTTTCTTTTCACCGTGGACACGAGCGGGAACATTGGCTACACCCAGCGCACCGCGTCGGGAGCCTGGACCAGCCTGTCGCCGGTGGGGACCGGCGTCGGCGCGATGCAGATCGCCTCGGGCGTGGTCCAGACCTCGACCTTTCCGGCGGAATACGAGCCTTACGTTTGCATGTTCAACGGTCTGGGCAATGTGTATTTCACCGAGCGCACCCCGGCGGGAGGCTGGACCTCCTGGTCGCCCGTCGGTATCAACGTGGGCGCCCAGCAGATCTCCACGATCACGATCGGGCAGCGTCCCATGGTCGTTTTGCTCAATGGCGCTGGGGACATCTATTCGAACCAGTCCAACGGCGCGAAGGGCTGGGTGGGCTGGACGCCGGTGAGCGCCACAGGCATTCACGCCATCGTCCAGACGAGTACAGTTGGGTCGTTTAACCCTTACGTGTTCATGTTTGATAGCTCTTTTCAGTTGTATTCAAGCACGGGCCAGCCGGGCCTCTGGTCGAGCTGGAACTCGCTTGGCACCACGCCATCGCCCGCGGCATACGCGGTCACCTCCGCGCCCAACTTCGCCCCGTTTGCGTTCCTGGTGGGAACCGACGGCAACTCCTACTGGAATTTCCAGGCGAATTATGGGGTGTGGAACGGCTGGGTGAAAATTGGTCCCGCGCCCGTGGCCTGAGCAATGCTTTCGACCAGGGCAAACAAACGCGGCCGCGGCCGAGAACACTGGCCCGGCCGCGGCCATTCGTCGGTTTACCGTGCTGGAGCGACCTTAGCCGCTGGCACCCCCGAGCGCGGTGACAAACCCATTGGCACTGCCCGCGTTGCTGGGCAGCTTGGTTTCGAGCGGGGGGGTCGTCGGCGCCGTTGCGGCGTTCGTAAGCAGCCTCGAGAAGCCGATGATTCCGCCCTCGATGTACATCGTATTGTCGATTGATCGACCGATCAGGAACGCGCCTCCGTTGGTGAGTATCACGTTCCCCTGAATGAAGCTGCCAACCGAAGGGGGAAGCGCGATATTGTTCACCGTGGTGCCAAGCAAGGAGTTAAAGTTAAGCAAGAGAACGTTGGATCCCGTTCCGGTTCCCTTGGGCGGCTGGGGCAAGAGCCCGAGGTCGCGCCCAATCGCGAACGAGGCGTTGTCGGTGACGGTCAGCGTGCCGCCCACGTTGAGCAGGTTGAGGTCGCGGCCGATGTTCACCCCAGTCCCTGCGCCGCTCAGGGTCGCATTCTGGAAGACGTCGAGCGTATTCACGTCGCCCCCCGTCTGAATGCTCGCCCCCGGAGCAAGCTGGTAGAACGCGATCCGGTCGATCGCCGTTGTTCCAAGCGAGGTGAGCGGGCCCGAGAGAATCGCGTCCTGGAAGCCCAGGATCGAGCCGATCTGGCCGCTGTTGACCGTGATCTGACCGATGTTGAGGAAGTGTTTACGCGTCGCCTCGCCGTAAGCGAAGCTGTGGGCGAAACCCTTGATCTGCGGCTGGCCAAGCGGATTGATCGTAAGCTCGGTGTTTTGCGTGGTTCCGTCCAGGATCAGCCCGACCCTCCCCCCAGGCATCGGATATGCGCGGATCGTACCGATGGGTTGCGGATAGTTCGCGGCCTGCATCGAAACCTGCGTGGCGGTGTCAGCGGCGGTGGCCACGCCGTTGTTGCCGTTGGCCCCCTCGGCGATGTTCGTCTGAAGGGTGTTGGAGGTATACGACAGGTTGAGCATGTAATGCGAGCCGTCGAGCGCAGTCACTTCAACGGCCTGGCCGCCCCGCGCTGTCTGGGTAGCCACGAAGAAGTGGCGGCGGTAGCCGGCGTTGAAATAGTAAGGCGCGTGCTGGCTCAGAAAGCGGGGCACGTGCAGGCTGTACGCATTCTTGGGGTTTGTGTGCGTCAGCAGGTAATGATAAGCGGTGCCCTTGATGTGGGCATGAGACAAAACGAGGCGCGTTTCAAGCTGCCCCTCGATCGACGGCTGGAGGCGCCTGGGAATTCGACCCCTGCGCGTGTGAGAAGCGGCCATGCGACGATCCTCCTCCTCGCTTGAAACCGGCGGCCCATCTGCCCTCGCGTCCGAGCGGAATCCAGCATCCTGCCGATTCCGCGTGCTTCTGATTGCAACGCCCGTGAGATCGACTCGACCACCCAGGCGCCCGAATCGGGGCCTTGCTTCCGGTTGGATCCACTGGCTGATGCCTTTATCGGCCGGTTGTGTCGCGCTTGTGCGTCACAACCACGGGATCAATCGGTCACGGCATGCACGACGCAACGGCTGGAGGGGATGTAACGGCCGTGCGGGATGTGCGCCCGGGCCAAGTTCATGAATCCTCTAGGGAGGCTCAGCGCGGTTTCCAGCCTGTGAGATTCCAGACGTTGCGAATCTGCTGCTGGCAACGTGGAGGGATGTCGGCGGAACACTCGATTGCCACGCGGCTTGCACGGGCTCGACCGCGGATGGCGGCCCGTTCAACGCCATGGCGATTGCAGATTTCAAGCACCTCACCCGCGAACGAGGCGGGGGCTTTTCCCCGGGTGATCGAGGCGCGGCCGTGCTCGATGCGAATCTCAAAAAGAGGGCGCGGGCGTAGAGCGCCCCAGAGCGCCGCAGCCGCGACCAGGATCAGCCCCAGATAGATCACGCTGCCCATCACCGAAGCCCCCACCCCAGACGCAATCCAGAACACGCCTGGGGTGGAATTCTAAGCGAAGAGGCCCGCGATCGGCTTGCCTCCATCCACAATTCGCATGGGACGCCCGATCGGCGTCATGTTTTCCTTGTTGGGATCGACCTTGAGGCCATGGCAAAGCGAAGCGAGCAAATCGGTCACACCGACTGGGTGATCCTTGACGTCCGAGCCGTCTGCCGTCGACTGGCCGATCACTTGCCCGCCCTTCACTCCGCCGCCGGCGAGCGCGACGCTAAAGACCTTGGGGAAGTGGTCGCGACCGGCGTTCGGATTGATCTTGGGCGTGCGCCCGACCTCACCCATCCAGACCACGAGCGTCTTCTCAAGCATGCCCCTCGACTTGAGGTCGGTGACCAGGGTGGCAAAGCCGGGATCGACCTGGTTCGCCAATTTGAGCACCCGTTCGTGGCTTTGCTGGTGCGTATCCCAGCCGTTCGAGCGAACCTCAACAAACGTACAGCCTGCCTGGACGAGCCTGCGGGCAAGAAGGCAGCCCTGACCGAAGGGATTTCGGCCATAGGCATCGCGCATGGGGGCCGGCTCTTCATCGAGCTGAAACGCCCGCATGTGGGGCGAGAGGATCATCTTGGCGGTCTGGCGATAGAGGGCTCGGTGGTCGCGGACACGGTCGGCCCCGCCGACGCGTTCGAACCCCGCACCCTCCAGGCGATCGAGCAGGCCGAGCCTGCGTTTGAAGCGATTCGAGACGACGGGGGGCTGGGTATTCTCGGGCGGTTTCTGGGGGTTTTGAACCACGAACGGTTCGAGCGCTGCCCCCAGATACCCCGCGCCGAGGGTCGGACCACCGATGCTCACGATATGCGGCAGATCGAAGCTGCTTTCACCTTGCTCGCTGATGACCGAGCAACCGATATGGGGGTGCTTGATGGTCGCCGAGGGCAGATAACCGGTGTGGAGTTGATAGGTCGCGCGCTGGTGGTTGCCCTCGCGATTGGTCATCGAGCGAATCAGGGCGACGTCCTTCATGACCTTGGCGGTCTGGGGCCAGCCCTCGGAGATCGAGACGCCGGGAATGGAGGTGGAAATGGCCTTGGTCTCGCCGCCGTGCTCGGTACCCGGTTTGGGATCGAAGGTTTCGAGCTGGCTCGGCCCGCCCCCCATCCAGAGCAGGATGCAGGAGAGCTGGTGCTTGCGGATCTCGTCGGCGTGGACGGCCACAAGATCCATGAAGCTGGCGGGTGCGACCGATCCGGCCAGGCCCGCCGCTCCCAGGCCGATGGCCTGAAGGAACCGGCGGCGGCCCAGAACGCCCTCGCCGTTCATCGAAACCTGCATCAGGTCGCGTTCAAAGCTCATGGGTTCTGCCTTTCGATCAAGGGCGCCGGTGGGAATGCGGGACGGCGATTCACAAGCGCTGAGCAATCCGCCCGTTCACGGCCCGCCACGCGCTTAGCGGCGGGTGAGGAACTCGGTTGTGTTGATCAGGCTCCAGTAGATGTCTTCGAAGGCCTCGCGGCGGTTGCCCGTGGCCATGAGGTACTTGCCGCAGATCTCAACTTCGCGCGTTGTCGGCTGCCGCGAAAGCACCTGCATGTAGAGCGCTCCCAGAGCGGCTCGATCGTCGTTCGTCGAGCTCAGGATCTGGCCCAGGAGAGTGCCTGGACGAGCCTGGATGCGGTTGTTGACGAGCTGGCCGTTCATCAGGTAGAGCGCCTGCGGAATGGTTCCCACGATGTCGTCGTTGGAAATCGAGGGATCCACGCCGAAAACCCGATCGAAGGCCACGCGGGGACCGCCGAGCCGTGCCGCGAGCTTGGGATTCTTGGCGGCCACGGCGGCGAACCCTGCGCCTTTCTTCTGGGCAGGCTTGCCGCTTGCAGGGGCCTTGTCGCCCGGTTTGGCATCGGCGAAGCTCACGCGCCTGGCGTCGGCGGCGGGCTTGCCGCCGGCTTTCGCCATTGCGCCTGGACGATTCGGCGCAGCCGGACGGATGAAGTTCCCATCCGCATCCAGCGGCAGCACCAGTGCCTGCGCGAGCTCATCGAAGAGCTGGTCCGATCGCATCCGGCTCGGGCAGTTGGACGCGAACTGTGTCTTGCCCGCGGCATTCGCGGTCGAGCGCACCCTGCGCTGGTATTCCTCGGTATTCAGGATCAAGCGGAAGAGCCAGCGAACGTCATAGCCCCCTTTTTGCCACTGGCTGGCGATGGCATTGAGAACCTCGGGAGCCTTGGCGGTACGCTCGGGGCCGATGTCGTCGATCGGTTCGTAGAAGGCCTCGCCCATGAGCGTGTACCAGACGCGATTGACGTAGGCCCGCGCGAACCAGGGATTGTCTTGCCCGGTGATATACGACGCCACAAGCTTGCGGCGCTCCTCTGGAGTGGCTGTCTCGGGCACAACGGGCGCGGGGGACGACCCGCTCGCCAGAAAGAACCGGGGCGCCACCGGGATCTGCTTCTTGGGATTGTCCTTGTCGGGCATGTAGTACCGCCGGTTTCCGGCCGGCTGCACCGCGAACACCGGCAACTGACCCGGCTCCGGCTTCATCACCTGACGCTGGCGCACCCCCGCGAAGAAGGCCGCGAACTCGTGGAATTGCTGGCGCTTCCAGGAATCCGTTTTGTGATCGTGGCACTGGGCGCACTGGATCTGCACACCCATGAAAATACGCGAGACCTCGCCCGCCAGCTCCACCGGCTGCGCATTGTGCGAAAGGGCAAACGCCACGGCGCCGTTCTCATCGTTACGCCCGGTCGCCGTGATCAGCCCCGTGGCGATCTCGTCCCAGGGCCGATTGGCCGCGAGCGCCTTCGCCATCCAGTCTTCCATCATGTCGAGCCGGACACGGGCAAGCCCGTCGGTCGTGGCCCGGTACTTCACCACATCACGCCAGTAACGCGCCCAGTTGCGGGCATATTCGGGCGTATCGAGCAACAGATTGATGAGCTTGGGACGCTTGTCCTTTTGACGATTCTGTACGAAATACAGCACCTGCTCGGCGGTGGGGGGCTTGCCGGTCAGGTCGAAGTAGATTCTGCGGACGAACTCAACGTCGCTCGTGAGCGGGGCGGGCTCGATCCTGGGGTCGTTCTTCTTGAGATATGCGAGCAGCATGCGGTCGACGTCAGCGGAAGTGATCGTGGGAGGCGTGATCGTTCGGCCCGGTCGCGGCGGCAAGGGGGCTCGGGGGCCTTCCGCCTTCTTGCCCGGCTTCGCGTCCGGCTTCCGCGCCTCGGCCTTCTTGTTGTTCTTCTGAGCCTTACCGCCGGCCGCCGCTTGCCTGGCAGCCGGAGCCGGCTTTGCGGCATCGTCAGCCGGATGCGCGAGGGCGGATCGATCGACGGCCGCCGTTGCCACCACCAGTCCTAGACCGGCAAGCAGGCATGAGAACCCGCGGCCCAACCCAGGGCCAGGGCCCGATCGGACCGGTGCGAATCTCGTGGTTCCCGACTCTCGACTCTTCATCGAGCACCTCGCATGAATGTCACAAGACAATCGCCGGCGCGTCGCCTGGACCCCGGAAGCAAAAGCGCCGACTCTATTCATCAAACACAGTTCCACGCGAAAAGTGTCGCCCCTTTTTATACGGTTCCTGCGCGGTCCCGGCCCGGCCTGCCGCTTTTTGGCAACAAGACTCCAGGTTTGCTCGAGTTTAGGTTCTCCCGTGGCGGCAAACTCCTTCTCGATTCAAGCATGGCACGGGACACGAGCGTCGGCAAATCGGGGAATGATCCTGCAAATACTGGCCGAATCCGGTCTGGCGAGCGTATTTTTAAAGAGAGAGGGCCTTCATTGCGATCAGCGGCGCCGGGACGTCTCCGGACGGCTATCGCGGGATCGGTGATGGCCCCCGCGCGTTGCGGAGAGGAGCCCCGAGATGCGGAATTCAATGCGGCGCAACGTCTGGAACGCGACCCTGGCCCTGGGAGTGACCCTTGGTCTGGCTTGCCTGGCGAATCCGCCTGCCCTGGCGCATGGCGGGGGAGGCGGCGGCGGCTTTGGCGGCGGCGGCCACATGGGCGGAATCGGCGGTGGGCTGGGGGGCATGGGCGGCCACATGGGCGGCTTTGGCGGCATGGGCGGCTACGGCGGCCATGCGGGCTTTGGCGGCGGCTACGGCCACATGGGCATGGGCTACGGCCATGGCTATGGCCGCGGCTATGGCTACGGCGTCGGCGGTTTTTACCCGTCCTATGGCCTGGGCTTTGGCGGGCTCGGCTTTGGCGGACTCGGCTGGGGCGGACTCTACGGCCTCGGCGGATATGGCCTTGGTTATTATGGGCTCGGTGGTTACGGCCTGGGCTATGGCCTCGGGCTGGGTGGCTACGGCTATCCGGGTTACGGCTATGGCGGCTATCTCTATCCCGGCCTCGGATATTACGGCGGGCTGGGCTGGGGCGGGCTCAACATGTACCCCTACGCAACCGGATACGGCTACATGTTCCCCGGCGGCGGCTTTGGCTATTCGTCCGCCTACGGCATGTCGCCTTCAACGGTTTCTTCCGTGCCGGTGACCAATCAGCGCTACCTGGGGATCAACGAGGAACCCGCTGTGGCCAGTGACGGCACCCGCGGGATGCGCATCACCAGGATCTTCGAGGGCATGCCCGCCGCCCAGGCAGGATTGCAGGTGGGTGATATCCTCGAATCCGCCAACGGCTACCGTACCGAGGTCCGCGGCAACCTGGCCTGGATCATTGCCAACGCCACGCCCAGCAATGAGCTCAAGGTCATCTTCCACTCCGCGAAGGACGGCAAACGCTACCAGGTCACGGCCAACGTTCCGTGATCATGAGCGCCCATTCGCCCTCGGGGCCGCCTTCAACGGCTGCCCCCGAGGAGCGAGGCCGCCATCACAACCCCCACAACCACGCTCGCCACGGCAAGCATGCCGCTGGGCATGAATTTCCTGGTCTTCACCAGATAGCGATAGCTGAACATCGCCGTCAGCCCGATCGCCAGCAATAGACCCAGCAACAGACCCCACAACGGGGAAAACCGCATTGAAATCGTGGCCGCTTCCGCCACCGTGCCACATCCCAGGCCCGCGTAAAGTGAGGCCCGGCTACCTGCCTTGCGGTAGCCGATGATGCCTCCGATCGCCAGCAATAACGCGTAAGCCTGCATCACACCAATCGAAGTCGAGATCCCCATCACGTTTGCACCAGATCCTCATGTAGGTTTGTAAAGCGCATCGCGAGACTTTCATCACCATATCCCGGCCGGAGATCGCCGTCAGTCGGCCTCGGTCCGCGGATGCTTGATCGTGAGAGAAATTCGTGCCGACGCGCTGAGATCCTGAGCCGGGATCGGTTAAGTTAGAGATACGAACGCCAGGCCCATCTTCGCGCGAAACCCTGTCTCCAATCGCGGGAACAACAGCATGATCTGGTTTCTTGTCCTCGCTCTGGTGGCGGCCGTGGGAGTTGGCGTTTTCTGGTGGTACAGGCGCAGTCGGGAATCGGTGCTGGTCTCGTTTGTGGTGTTGCTCCGTGAGCCCATGAACCTGGACCCAGCGGTGCTGGCGTCGGCTGCGGGGCGTGCCTGGAATCTCGACCTTGGCGACGGCGAGGCTGAGGGCGTCGACGGATTCATTGCCGGCGCGGGGATCACGAGCGCCATCGTGCAGAAGGACCGCACCTGTATTGTGAACAGCTTTCCGACGCCTTACGTCAAGGACGTGGAGAAGGCAGCGGAGGAGATTGTGGACCTGCGTATCCGCGGCCTGTTTCTCGAGCACCAGGCCTGGTTTTCGTGCGACGCCATGGGGGTGACTCGCAGCACACCGGCGGCGGCGATTCGGGAGTGGTATCAGCGGCTGGGATTGCTGGTTGCGGAGTTTCTGGACGAAAACTGCTTGCTGATCGTGGTGCCGGAGCCGTCCCGGGCGTTTCCCATCAACGAGGAAACCGAGGCTTCGCTGCGGGCTGAAGACCCCGTGGCCGCGCTGCAGGCAACGCTCACCCTGCCGTTCATCCAGATCGCCGATGATGATCCCCACATGAAACAGGCTGTGGAGGAGGCGCGGAGCCGCTTTGGCGAGTTTGTCTCCGCGTTTGAGAATCGCGCGGGGGAGTCGTTTTCAGTCAAGGCCCCCGTCTCGCGCGGCGAAAACACCGAATTCATCTGGATCAGCGTAACCGCCATCGAAGGCGACAGAATCTACGGCGCGCTTGGCAACGATCCTGTCTCGCTCGATGGGCTGCGGCTGGGATCAAAGGTCTCAATCGCGGTGGAGGATTTGAACGACTGGTGCTATGAGGATCCACAAGGTCAGCTCGTGGGGGTATTTACACTGGCAGCGATGAAGAAGAGCTTGAAGCGCAAGCCGAGGGGTAGATGAGTGTTGCGTGCAAATCGAGCGGGGCCGGCGCCTGGTGGGGCGTCGGCCCGCTCGGTAGCTTCGTTTGATTACTGATTCGGCATGGCCGCTCCGCCTGGAGCAGGCGCCGGGACGCCTCCTTGCGGCGGTGCAGGCTGCGGCGGCGGAACCGGCATTGGAGTCGGAACCGTGTTCACGTTCGTCGAACGGCCGCCGATCGGATTCTGCGTGGGATCAAGCGCACCCGCGGCAACCGGCGGCGTTTCCGGCGGCGGCGGAGGCTCGATGCCCATCGCCCGCATCCGCGCCCTTTGCGTCGCGGCCTGCGTGTTCGCCCACGGAAAATCCGGTCCCGAGGGGAAGTACTGAACGTCGTCGTGCATGTACCGCCCCGTGGGCAGCGTCATACCGGCGTACTCGACCTGGCAGCCGACCGAGGGCATGATCGAGCCCACCGCCAGCGCCGACCATAATGCCACGCGCCGCCTTCTGGATCCTCGCGGCGAGCTCATGCGGGGCAAACCCATCGTCTCGACCCTCCTTGGCCTACCCGGCGACCCATCCCCCCCTCATCCGCGGGGTGGCGCGAACACCGTCGGGGATTCCATCCCCTTCCCTCGGACCAACTTTCCTGGACCCAGCCTCCGCGACAGGGCCCGTGATCCTTCGCACCCGACGCATTCGCTCGCACAGGTCGCTCCCAACCTGCCGGCATGCGCGGCCGTCCGGTTCGTTTCTCGCTTATGGAATCGGACGATTCAGCCGGCTCGGAACAATGAATTCCAGGCAAAGCCCCGAATTCCCCCTTGACCGACCGCTCGCCTCGTCTCTGAACAAGGCGAGGACACTCTCTGTTCGGCCCAAATCGCCACCAAGCGTTAAATCACATCCACAGAATCCGTCAACACAACCATGCGTGAATGGTCGCGTCGGTCTCCGCGGAGCCATCGCTCTCTTGCCTCTTCCACCGGCTTCAACCCACTTCGCGGCGGGAAATGGCGCCGTGTACTTCCCGAGCGGCAACACGATCGACTGCTCGAGCAGCACTCTCGTGGGGCTCGGCACCGTGCTTACGAACATCGTTGACCCCACGGGAATCGCGCCCACGGGGCTGGCCATTCTGCCGGCAACCGTGACGCCTGAGCCTTCCTCGTTCCTCCTGATGCTCGCGGCATCCGGCTGCCTGGCGGCGGCTCGATTCGCACGGGGCATTCGACGATCTCGCTAGCGGCTGGCGTCCGTGCCGTGGCTTTGCGATGGTGAACCGTGGCCGTGACCGCTTAAGCGAGTCCCACACGCCAGGTGTTGCGACGACTGCGCGAGATTCCCGGACCCCACCAATTGCCCTGGGCGCGGAACAACAAAGATGACGAAGCCATTGTGGATCGTACTGGGAGTCATCGCATTCTCGGCGTCGAGCGCGCGGGGGCAAACCGCGCCGGGCACCCGCGCCTGGTACGAACGCGCCATCGTGGGCATGGAAGTCGGCCCAACGGGGGCTCAGTTCGGCCACAGCGACCCGGCGGACACGCGCTATGCTGCTCGATTCAATGGCGCGGAGATTGTGCGCGCCTGCCTCGAGGCGCATGGCGAGTATGTTGTGATCTGGGCGCGCGATGGCGATTACGCTTACTACAATTCGAAGCTTCTACCCAGGGCCCCCGGGCTCAAGGATCGTGACCCCCTGAAAGACGCGGTGGCCACGGCCAGGCCGCGGCACATGCCCGTCATTGCGTACTGCGTGGTGCAGCAGGGTGGCCACTTCCTCAAGGCCCATC
The DNA here is from genome assembly GCA_027451885.1 of Planctomycetales bacterium. Taxonomy (GTDB): domain Bacteria; phylum Planctomycetota; class Planctomycetia; order Isosphaerales; family Isosphaeraceae; genus JAKBAP01. Next base: position 65,845 of record DAIDHX010000125.1, on the reverse strand, counting down.
CCGAGTGGGAAATGCGCGGGCCGGACGGCAAACCGCTCGGCCGATTCTGCCTGCGCTCGGGCTATCTCGAGGCCATGAAGGCCATCATGGCCGAGCAGCTTGCATACGGGATCGACGGCTTTCATGTTGATATGCTTGATCAAAGTTTCGGGCCTCCGATCGGCTGCTACTGCGACACCTGCCAGAAGCAATTCCAGGCTGAGTACAGGCACCCCATGCCGAAAGAGGCGCGCTGGGACGAGCCATGGCGGGACATGCTCGCGTTCCGCTACCAGTCGAGCCAGAAGTTTGAGAAGGCGCTCGCCGCGGCGATCAAGCAGGCCAATCCCGCGGCGAGCGTGGATTTTAACTATCACGGCAATCCGCCGTTCTCATACGAGGTCGGCCAGCGTCCGGTGCAGCACGCGGGCAACGGCGACTTCGTGACGGGCGAGACGGGCGTGTGGGGATTCAGCGCGCTTGGGGTGGGCTTTAACGCCGAGTTTTATCGCGCGAGCACGCCCGGGCATCCGTTCCAGGTGGCGATGCAGCGTGGGGTGAGAATGTATCACGACCAGACCACGCGCCCGCTCGCCGATCTGCGGTGGGAACTCTTCACCTTGCTGGCCCATGGCGCGTTTGTGACGGTGGTCGACAAGACAGGCTTCGACGGCGGGCTTGATGTGCAGACGTACGAACGCATCGCCGCGATGTTTGAAGACGCGCGGACACTTCGCGAGCACCTGGGGCAGGCGCCCCACTTCGAGGCTGGGCTCTATTACAGCAGCAAGTCGCGCGACTGGATCGGCCGCGCGCACGCCCCGGACTGGATGCAAGGCATTCTGGGCGCGCACAAGGCGCTTGTCTATGAACATATTCCTTTTGGCATTGTTCTTGATGAGAACGCCTCGCGTGCGGCGCTCCGTGCATTCCCGGTGTTGATCTTGCCGCAGGTGGGGATACTCTCGGAAACTGAGCTTGCCCTGCTCTCCGATTATGTGCGCGAGGGGGGCAAGCTGATCATCACGGGGCAGTCTGGGCAGTATGATGCGCTCGGCAGGCCGGCTGTGAATCCGGCGTTCGAGCGGCTCGTCGGGGCCAGGGTGAAGGGGCGGCTTGATTCGCTGGACAACTGGATGTGTTTTGGCGCCAGCGTGCCTGGGGTGTTCCGCGGTGGCATTCGCCCCGACTGGCCGTTCCTGGTGAAGGGGCCGGCCACGCTGTATGAGGCGGCGTCGGCCCAGGCCATCGGCGAACTTCTTCGTCCCTGGCGCACCACGCGGCAAAAAGAGGGCCGCGAAGGGACCGAGTGGCCCATGAGCGCGGAGGCGCCCGTGGGACCGGCTGTTCTGCTCAACACGATCGGCAAGGGGCAGGTTCTTACCTTCGCCGGCTCACCCGACCACGCCACCGCGAGCGAACATCACATCGTCGAGGCGCGCAGGCTCATCGCCCACGCGGTGCGGCTCTTGAACCCCAGGCCGACGATCACCATCCAGGCGCCCACATTCTGCGAGGCCGTGACCAGCCATGACCCCAGCACGCGAACCGTGCGCGTGCATCTGCTGGCCTACGCCTCGCCGCCGCAGTCGATGCCCGCGCGGAACCGGCCGTTCGTGTTGCCCACGCCGATCGAGGATTCGCCGATTTACCGCGTTCGCATCGAGCTCGACCGCCCGATCCAAAGCGCCCGCGCAGTTCGAGACCAGAGCACGGTCAAGACCCTCGATCGCCGCGTCGAGGCCACGATCGAGGGAATCCATGAGATTCTCGTGATCACTTATTGATGGCTCGCCACGAGCGAAAGCCTGCGATACAACACGACGATCACCGCGCTCGTCAAAAACAGCAGGACGTAATAGATGTTGAACGCCACTTCGGTCCACTCGGTGGGCGGGCCTGTAATAAGCTGCGCCAGCGTATTTTGCACCAGGATCACGAGCCAGAGGACGCCGTAAGCATACCGACCGACCGCGCTGCGGTCCCGCGCGCCGGCCCGTGCCAGCCGGACAAATAAAAGAACAAGCAAGAGCAAGAACACGGGGCCGAGCCACTTCCAGAGCTGGTCGCTCCAGTAGCGCTCGTTGCCAAGGTAGATGTTGCACCAGCCCTTCACCCCCGCGCGAATCGAGATGCCCAGGCCGATGAGCAGGCCGAGCCCCAGGCCGAACCGTTCCCATTCGCGGTCGAGGGTCGCGGCGGGCACAGCGAGCTCGACTCCCTGGCGAAAGGCGGGTCGAAGCGCGTAGGCAATGCCTGAGGCGGCGACCAGATAGCCGAACTTGAGGAGGGTTGGCCCGGTCTCGGGGAGGAACAGGCCCGCGATCATGGCAGCGCCGACGCCTGCGCCCCAGATTCGGCCGGAGCCGCGCGGCGGGGAGGAATCGGCCTGGGCTGAGGTCGCGGCCCTCGTCTGGAAAAGGTCGGCGATCACAGCGCCTGCGATCGCCACGGCGAAGTAGGTCTCACCCCAGCCGCCGAGCCACTCGCCGAGAAACATCGAGGTCAGATTGGCGAGCGCGGCAAAGACGAGCAGGCGATCGCCGCTGGCGACGTCGAGGGCGCCTGGCTGCGTCTCCGGGTCGCTCGGCTTCGCGGCGATGCGTCGATTGGCCAGGAAGAACGCAACGCCATAGGCCAGCCCAATGCTAAGTCCGCCCGACGATTCCCAGCAGCGCCAGTAATTGAATCGCCCCGTCGGCCAGAGCCCAGGCGCCCATTTCCAGGCCTGGCAAAGCGCCCAGCCCAGACCATTGAGAATGCCCACCGTGGCGATCAGGACGACGTTCCGCAATTCGAGCCGCCCCAGCTCAAAGGCCAGGAAGCCCAGGTAGATGCCCAGGTGCTGGAGCGTTTCGCGCGTGTCGATCGTCACGCGTCTGAGGTTGGGGTTGGCGACCAGGTCGGCGTATTTCGCCTGATGCTCGCGATAGAGCGGCAGCACGAGCTCGGGATGCAGGTTATTGAGCAGCGTAAACGCGATGTAGCCTGCTGCCCCGCAAGCGATGCGGAGCGCCCAGGTACGCGCTGTCGAAGGCTTGCGCCCGCCGGTGAAGGCCAGCAAGCACGCGCCGATGCCCGCCCAGGGCATGCCCGCCAGGAACATCCAGACGAAGCCATAGGTACGCGAGATCGGAACCGACTCGCCCTTGCCTGCGTTCGTGAGCATCTTGCCCAGAAAGAATTCCGGCCACTGCATCCAGCCTGCGTCGCCAGCCAGCCCCACGCCCAGGACCACGGCCAGCACCAGCCAGCCCGAGGCATAAGGCCGAGTGGGACTTGTCTTACCCAGATACCACCACCCCACGCCCCACATCATCCCAGCGAAGGTACAGCCCGCGACCGTGCCATAGCCGGAACAACCACGCACGGCCCAGGTCATGCCGCCAAAGGCCATCATGAGCAAGGTGGGAAGCAGGAGGTCGAGAGTCAGGTCGACACGGGGGCGCAGGGCCGATTCAGCGGTATTCGTCATGGGGCGTCCAGATACTGAGCGGAGGGATCAACGAGGCACGGCGGGGGAGGCGGGTTTTGGTGATGCTTCGGCGGGCTTATCCTGGCCTTTTGGGGCGGGTGTTTTGGGTACCGGCTTCTTGAAGATGATCACGTGCTGCCACGGCAGGAACTCGAGCGATTCCTGGAACTCGAGCCCCTGCGGCTCGACCTCCTTGCGGACCTGCTCGAGCGTCATCTTGTGTTCGGGCTTGATGGGCACCTCGGGATCCTCGCCGCGGAATTCGACCAGCACGAGCCGGCCGCCCGGCTTGAGGGCCTTCTTGAACGCGGCGAGGAGCGACTCGGGGTCGGTGCATTCGTGGTAAACGTCGACCATCAGGATCAAATCCACCGCGGCTTCCGGCAGTCGCGGATCGCGCTGGCTTGATCGGATGGGCTTGATGTTCTTCACACCCGCCGCGCGTGCGTTTTCCTGGAGCATCCGCAGCATCTCGGGTTGCAAGTCCGTGGCCAGCACAGTGCCCTTGGGTCCGACCCTGCGCGCCATGCGGATGCTGTGGTAGCCCACCCCCGCGCCCACGTCGGCCACAGTGCCGCCAGGCGGAAGCTTGAGCGCGTCGAGCATGAGCTCAGGTTGTTCCTCGCGAATGCGCGACTCCCGCACGAGCCAGTCCGCCCCTTCCCAGGACATGACCTCAGCGATGCGCCGACCCATGAAAAAACCGTTGGGATCGCGCTTCTGGGTCCGAACGCGGCTCCGCGCGACGCGGCTCCTGGACTTTGATCCGGCGGATTTCGCGCGGGCCGTGGCGTCCTCCTTCTGAGTCGCCTGGCGATCCTGCGCGGCGGGCTCAGACTGCGCCAGCCCGCCTGCAGGCCAACCGAGGAATAAGCATCCCCCAATCAGGATGAACAACCCGGCGGCTGGCTTCGTCATGGCGTACCTCAGGGAAGACCCGCTTCAGTCGGCAAAAGCAAATCGAACGATGCACCAGAGGGCCTGGAAGCCATCCTTGAGGCCAATCTTCTTGCCCTCGCGATAGGTCCGCCCGTGGTAAGAAACCGGGATCTCGTAAATCCGGCAGGAGCGTGACGGCTCGCCCGGTTGCCCCGGCAGGCGAAAACGAGCCACCTTGGCCGTGACTTCGGGCTCGAAGCCGAACCGGTCGCTCTTGAGGCTGATCCCCTGAATAATCTCGCGGCGGAAGACCTTGTAACAGACTTCCATGTCGGTGAGATTCAAGTTTGTAAACATGTTCGAAAGCAGGGTGAGCCCCTTGTTGGCGATCGCGTGCCAGAAATAGAGCACGCGATGGGTCTCACCAATGAATCGAGAGCCGAAGACGACATCCGCCTTGCCTTCGAGGATCGGCTGGATCAGCTCGGGATACTGGTCGGGATCGTACTCGAGGTCGGCGTCCTGCACGATGACGACCTGTCCGGTCGCATGCCTGAACCCGGTTCGCAGGGCAGCGCCCTTGCCCTGGTTGCGTTCGTGGAAGACAACGACCAGGTCTGGCTCGCGTTCGGCGAGCTCGCGGAGGATTTCGCGGGTGCCGTCGCGTGAGTAATCATCGACCACGATGATCTGCTTGGGGATTGGCACGCCCCGCACGCGTTTGAGGATTTCGTGGATTGTATGGCGTTCGTTGTAGACCGGGATGACGACCGAGAGCACGAAGTCCTCTGGGATTCGGATCAGCCCCAGCCTGCGGCAGGCCGCTTCACCGAGGACCTGGAGCAGCCACTCCCTGCGTTCGTCCTCATTTGTAAATTCGGGGATAGGCATTGTGGCGGGGTGCATGAGGCCGGTCTGAGGGTGGCCGTGATTCTCAAGATCCGCGTTCATGAGCAGTCTGCCCTCGGGTGACGAATCCAGTCAGCGCGACGGCGAGGGACGCGCGGAGAAGCCTCATCCATCGGGCATCCCTGAGGGTCGCCATCCCTGTGCCGAACCACGAACCTAGGATATGAAACGGAGGCTGGGAACGGAAGCCGGATCAAGCGGTGGTGGTTTGTGGCGGATTTTGCGGAAACGAAAACAGGCTGGCAAACCGGAGGGTTCGCCAGCCTGGCAGGGAATTCCAGCGCACCGAAAGCCAGGAAAGGATCAGGCGTTCGGCTTGGGCGCGGGAGGCGCCGCGGCAGGCGCGGCAGGAGCGGGAGGAGGCGGAGGAGTCACCGAGCTTGGGGCCGGTGGCGCCATCGGTGCGGGTGCGGCAGGCGCGGGGGGCGCTGCCTCCGCCGCGGGCGAAACAGGCTGCGCGGGTGTCATCGCACCACCCGAGCCGTTCATCCCGTAGTTGTACTCAAGAGCGTACCCGAACACCGGCGGATCATAAGGCGCCCCATAAGCATACGGACCGCCAAAATCATCGCAGTAGTTGGTCGGGAACAGGCACTTCGGCTGGAAGCACGAGCCCAGCTTGCTGAACAGACCACAACCCTTGAAGAGCCCGCAACCACCGCTCTTCCTACCCCAGCCACAGTGGCTCGCGGAGTAGCACGAGTTGTACCCGCCGCCATAACAGCCGCCGCCGAAGCCCGTCGCCTGCGCCGACGCATAGCAACCGCTGTACACAGTCGCATAGCACGACGAATAGCACGAAGGCGCCACGTAGCAGTCCGGCATAAAATGCGGCTGAACGTTCGCGTAGCAACCGCCGCTATAGCAGCCGCTGTACGCGTACGATGGAGGACTGTAAACCGTGTTGTAGCACTTGTTGTGACAGCCCAGATTGCTCAGGGCGATCAACATCACGACGGTACCCTGCATGTGATTCTCCCAGTTGCCTAACCTGAAGTCCTTCCGAAATAATCGCTTGCGGAAGGACCCACTCGACCATGTGATTCCGCCAGTTGCCCCTCAGTCGATTCCCTGACCACTCCGGGCCTGATCCCTCAAAAAGACGTTAAATCGAGCCAATCGCCATTCTCGACCTAACCAGCCCATAATCTAACAACCATCATACCCCATTTTCAACAGCGCAGTCAAAATAGAAAAGATAATGCGACTAGCTAAAATATGGTGACTGGCCGGCCGGAAATTCCGACTGCCTGGACGTCACGGTTGAGGGTTGGCACCGAGACCGCGGTTGCCAGGTCTCGCGTGAGCGCCAATGATGACCACGAGCATCCGTAAGACGTAGAACCAGGAGCAGCAGCGCGGAATCTGGCGCACAGCACGAGCGTGTGGTGAATTTGGGGGAGCGGGATGGGACGCGGTTTGGCGAGAACGAAGCCGAGTGATGGTCGAGGCGCTGACCCCGCCGCCGGATCGGGCGTCTGGCCGGCCTGGCAAAAGCGGCTGGTAGGAGCAGCGCTGGCGTTTCATCTTGCCGCCCTGTTCGCGGGTGCGATCGGGTCGGAACCGTCGTCGCCACTGGAACAGCGTCTGGCGCGCTTCTTCACGCCCTATTTTGACCTGGCCGACCTGGGTTATTCGTACCGGTTCTACGTGGAACCGCCGGCGACGCCCATCGCGATCGCCACGCTCCATTTTGAGGATGGCCGGCCCGAGCAAAAGATCCGGATCCCCGAGCGCGTGGTTGCGGGTCCGCCGCTTCGGCGGCAGCGGCAGCTTGCCCTGGCGCACGCCCTCTTGCTGGATGCGCAGGACGCCCGAACCACAACCGGCCGATCCTCCCAGAGCCGGCTCGCCCGCTCTTTTGCCGATCGGCTCTGCCGCCTGTATCCGGGATGCGGCCAGGTGACCTGGCAAATCACGCTCCATCAGATTCCCGATCGCGGGGATGTGATCGAGGCGCTCGACACTCCCTCCGTGGGACGTTTCGACCTGTTCGACGAAAGTCTCTTTACCACCCCCGAGTGGGTTGGAGATTTCCCGTGCGCAGGCTCCTAGGGGACGCGGTTCTCCACACAACGCGAGTCTGGCATGACCTGAAAAGCGGTCTCGATGGGTTTTTCTTCGCGCCTGCCGATCCCACCGCGCTGGGGCTGATTCGGATCATCACCGGCCTGCTCGCCTTCTGGAGCCTGTTCGTCCTGGGGCTGGATCTCGAGGCTTATCTTGGCCGGGGAAGCTGGGCGAGTGCGGATCTTGTCTGGCACGCGCAGCGCCCGCTGCAATGGTCGATCTGGTTCCTTGTGCCCGACGCCCTGCTCCGTCCCGCCTGGGTCGCGTGCCTGGGCGTGCTCGCGCTTTTCGCGGCGGGCGCCTTCAGCCGTGTGACGGCCGTGCTTGCCTGGGTGATCATCGTCTCCACGGTGCGCAGGTCGCCCGCGTCGGTCTTTGGGTTCGACCAGGTCCTCTCGATGCTGCTTTTCTATCTCGCCGTCACGGGCGCGAGCGGCCAGAGCGTCTCATTCGATCGTTTCTGGAAGCGCTGGCGGCAGGCACGCGCGATCACCCTCGCGCGCCCGCCGCGTTACCGGCCGGATGGGCTCGGGCGGCAGGTTGAGCCAACCATCCCCGGCAAGCCGCGGCCCTCGATCTCCGCCAATCTCACCATCCGGCTGATTCAGCTCCATCTCGCCCTCATCTACGCCACCGCCGGGCTGGCAAAGCTCCAGGGCGTCTCATGGTGGAATGGCGAGGCGACATGGCGGATCATCGCCGCCGGAGAATTCGTTGGGTTCAACCTCACCGCGCTGGCGCGCTGGCCGAACCTGCTCGCCGCTCTCACCCATCTGAGCCTCGCACTCGAGCTGCTCTATCCCGTGCTCATCTGGCCCTGGCGCACGCGGCCGTTCGTGCTGCTGGGCGTCGTCGCGCTGCACGCGGGCATTGGAATCGTAAACCCTGGGCTCGCGGAATTCGGCGTGGCCATGCTTGGGGCCAATCTTGCGTTTGTTTCCGGTCGTTATTTGCGCAGTCTCGCAACCGCCTCGGAACAGCCAGCGTTGCGCGTGCTCTTCGACGGCGCGTGCCCACGCTGCCGCGGCTGGATGGCCCTGCTCGCGGCGTCGGATCCAGATCAGATCCTGGAACCGGTCGATCTCACCGCGGTGGATGTCCGCAAGATCCATCCCACGCTCACTCCCGAAGCGTGCATGGAAGCAATGCACGTGGTGGACACGCAAGGGCGTGTGGCATCCGGGTTTGATGCGTTTCGCACGATCGCCGGCTGGCTCCCCTTGTACTGGCCGTTTGCCGCATTCGGCCACGTGCCCGGGGTCGCCGTTGTGGGCCGGATCGGATACAATCGTATTGCGGCCAGTCGGCCGCGCGACGTCGCCTGCAACGATGATGTCTGCGGGATCCACTCTCGACCGTCGCCCAAGCCGCTCCGAGACCGGGGCGGGCCACATCCACCAAAAAGCACGAGCTCGACCCAGGAAGACCCCTTGAGGAGGCGTGCCGCCGATGATTGACTCCGGAGAATTTCCGACCCGGGATTCGCTCGAGAATTCCGCCGATGCTCTTCCCGTGGCGCTCCCCGCGCGGCGGATGTTTCTCTTTGAAAAGGGCTGGACGATCGGCCTCAAAACCGACAGCCATCGCGAGTTTTGCTACCAGATGGCGCCCGGGCAGAATTACTACCATCGCCTGCAGGATGGCGAGGTCTACCTGCAACGGGACGTTGAAAAACTGTGCATGGCGTGCGCAGCCAGGCGCGGGCTGCTCGCCTCGGAGCCCAAACAGCTCAAGGAACAGTTTGTGCTGCTCCCCGAGGGTGAAGACCGCCTGCCGCTCGAAGTGCACTAGCTCACGGCAACCAGCCGGGATCGCCAGGGCGGCCGATCCCGGCCTTTCCCCGGTCGCGGGACCGCAGGCCGCCTGTGTTTCGCATGGAGTGCGCACGCATGGGTCGATTCCTCGGCTACGCAACGGCCGCGTGCCTGGCGCTCTTTGAGCCCGGCGCCCGCGGCGACGATCCCGCGAAAAACGTCCCACATGCCTCCAGCCACCCCGAGATCCCCGTGCTGAAGATCGAGAAATACGAGCTCCAGAACGGCCTCACCGTGATCCTCCACGAGGATCACAAGACGCCGGTCGCCGCCGTCAACCTCTGGTATCGCGTGGGCTCCAAGGACGAGCGGGCGGGGCGCACCGGCTTTGCACACCTATTTGAACATATGATGTTCCAGGGGTCGCAGCATCATAACCAGGACTACTTCGCCCCGCTCGAGCGGCTGGGCGCTGATGTCAACGGTTCGACCGCCGAGGATGAGACCATCTATTACGAGACGGTCCCAAGCCACGCGCTTGAGCGCGCGCTTTGGCTTGAGGCGGACCGCATGGGTTTTTTGCTCGAGGCGATGACCCAGGAACGGCTCGACAATCAGCGTGACGTGGTCAAGAACGAGCGCCGCGAGACGGTTGACAATGTTCCCTATGGCCTTGCCGAGGAAAAGCTGCTCGAGGCGCTTTACCCGCCGGATCATCCCTATCACCACAGTGTGATCGGTTCGATGGCCGATCTCTCGGCCGCGGGGATCGACGATGTGCGGGCGTTTTTTCAGAAGCATTACGCCCCCAATCGGGCGATTCTTTGCGTGGCCGGCGACTTCGACCCGGCCACGGTCAAAGGGTGGATCGAAAAGTACTTCGGCCCGATTCCGCGGGGCAAGGAGCTTGAGCCCAGCCGGCCGCGCCCGGTGACGCTTGAGGGTCCCAGGCGGGTGGAGCTGTTTGACAGGATCAGCCTGCCGCGGGCGCAGCTTGTGTGGCCGACCGTGGCGATCGGCGATGCCGACGAGCCCGCGCTTGACGTTCTGGCGGCGATCCTCGGTGGACTGCCCAAGGAGAACCGTCTCTACAAGGCGCTTCAGTACGAGCGCCAGCTCGCTTCGCAGGTGGCGGCGGAGCATCCCACGCGGCTGCTCGCGGGGACGTTTGAGATCGACCTTTATGCCCGGCCGACAGCCGCGAATCCGCGGACTCAGCTCGACGAGCTGGTGGCCCTGGCTGATGCTGAGATCGCCCGGATCACCCGCGACGGCCCGACCGAAGCGGAGCTGGGCCGCGCGCGCAATCAGCGCGAAAGCGCGATTGTGATGGAGCTGCAATCCGTTGCTTACAAGGCGAGCGTGCTCAACCAGTATCTCGCGCTTGAGGGCGATCCGCTCGGTTTTCGCCGCGAGCTCGAGCGCATCTTCGCGGTGACGGCGGCGGACGTGAAGCGGGTTGCCGCCAGGTATCTGGGCAAGACCAGGGTGCGGGTGGATGTGCTCCCAGGCCCGCACCCGGAGCGAGCACCCGACCCGATCGTAAAGCCGGTGGGCCCTGCGCCCCGGCCTGCTCCGCGGGTTGCGATCAAGGATTCGTTCGACCGCGGCGTCGCGCCCAGGCTCGGATCGAGGCCGCGGTTCACTCCCCCGCGATTCGCCCGCAGGCGGCTTTCCAACGGGCTCGAGCTTCGCGTGGTCGAGCGCAAGGATCTGCCCATCGTCACCTTCGACCTGGTCGCGAAAGCGGGCGAATCTTCCACGCCGGCCGGCAAGGAGGGCATGGCCTCGCTTGCCGCCGCGATGCTCGAGGAAGGCACGGCGACGCACGATTCGCTCGCCTTCGCGGGCGCCCTCGCCGACCTGGGTGCGTCCTTCGCCGCCGTGAGCGACACCGAATCGACCACCATCGGGCTCACCACGCTCACTCGCCACGTTGACAGAGCGATGGATCTCTTCGCCGCCGCGATCCTGGCGCCAGGTTTCCCCGTGAAGGAGCTTGATCGGCTCAAGCTCCAGCGGCTGGCTCGGCTCAAGGCCCGCCGCGATGATCCCGAGCGGCTCGCGGCCACGATCTTCCCCCGGCTGATCTACGGGCCAAAGCACCCCTACGGCAGACCCGACCTGGGCACGCCCGCCTCGATCGAGGCCATCACCCGCGATGACGTCGCGGGCTTTTTCCGCGCAGTCGTCACGCCCGAGAACGCAACCCTGGTGGTCGTGGGCGACGTCTCGGTGGATGACATCACCGCGCGGCTCGAGAAGCGGTTTGGCAACTGGCGCGGCGGAGCCGCGCTGCGTGCGCCCCAGGGAGAGCCCCCCGCGCCCGAAACCCGCGAGCCGGCGATCTTTCTCGTCGACAAGCCAGGGGCGGCGCAATCGGTTATCACCATCGGAAGAGTCGCCGCGGCCAGGCGCTCGCCGGATTTCCATGCCCTGGGGCTTTTAAACTCCGTGCTCGGCGGCCAGTTTATCAGTCGATTGAACATGAACTTGCGCGAAGAAAAGGGCTATAGCTACGGCATCCAGTCGATCTTTAGCTTCCTGCGCTCGCCGGGGCCGTTTGAGGCCGGCGGCGGAGTTCAGTCGGCCGTGACCCGCGAGTCGATCCTTGAGATCATGAAGGAGCTCGGTGAAATCGCGGGCCCCAGGCCCGTTGAAAAGTCCGAGCTCGAATACGCCCGCGAACGCCTGGTACAGGGCTTTCCCAGCCGTTTTGAAACCACGTTCGGCGTCGCCGGCCAGATCGCCGTCCTGGTCGAGGACGAGCTCCCGGACGACGAGTTCGAAACTTACGTGTCGAAGATCGAGGCCGTCACCCAGGACGATGTCAATCGCGTGGCGAAGAGCTATCTTGCACCCGAGTCGATGACGATCCTGGTGATCGGCGACCGGGCGGCGATCGAGAAGCCGCTGGCGGAGCTGCCCTTCGGCCGGGTGGTAAAGCGTCTCGATCTCGACGGCAACCCGATCGCCGCGGGCTCGAAACCGTAAGGCAAGCGCGCTAGGCCAGGCCGGCCCGCAGCCGCCGGGCCGCCTCGTCGAGCGTTTCGTCTCGCTTGCAGAAGCAGAACCGCACGTAGCCGCGGCCCTCGGCCTTGTTTTCAAAGAAGCTGGACCCGGGCACGACCGCGACGCCGAGCTCCCGCACCAGCCGGGTGGCAAAGGCGGCGTCATCGCCCGAGGTGATCCCTTCGATTCCAGCCATGATGTAATAAGCACCCGCGGGTGGTTGGAACTGGAAGCCGATGTCCCAGAGCGCGGCGGCGAAGCGATCGCGGCGGGCCTGGTAATCGGCCGCGAGCCGCTGGTAATACGCCCGCGGCAGGCGGTATGCCACTGCGCCTGCTTCTTGCAAGGGAGCCGCCGCGCCGATGGTCACAAAGTCGTGCACCTGGCGAAACACCCGCGTGAGCTCCGGCTGCGCCACTATCGTGCCCACACGCCAGCCCGTGACCGCGTAGGTCTTCGACATGCCGCTGATCGTCACGGTGCGATCGCGCATGCCCGCAAGTGCGGCCAGGCTCAGGTGGGCCCGGCCGTCGTAGACGATGTGCTCGTAGATCTCGTCGGTGATGCCAATCACGTCCCACTTGCGGCAAAGCGCGGCCACGGCTTCCAGATCGGCCCGCGAGAACACGGTCCCGGTGGGATTGTTGGGGTTACAGAGAATGATGGCCTTGGTGCGATCATTGAAGGCCGCGGCGAGCTCGGCCGGATCAAATCGCCAATCCGGCGGCCGGATCGTCACGAACCGAGGCGTCGCCCCCGTGAGCACGCAGTCCGGCCAGTAATTCTCATAAAACGGCTGAGTGAGGATCACCTCGTCGCCAGGATTCACAAGCGCTGTGAGCACGACCAGCATGGCCTCGGTCGCGCCACAGGTGACTGTAATCTCGGTCTCGGGATCGATCGCCAGGCCCTGGTGCCAGTCGTAGTGGTAAGCGATGGCCTCGCGCAGGCTGCGTGCGCCCCAGGTGATCGCGTACTGGTTGTGATCAGCGGCGATGGCCGCCTGGGCGGCCGCCTTGACTTCCGCGGGAGCGGCGAAGTCTGGCATTCCCTGGGCCAGGTTGACCGCGGCGTGCTTGCGTGCCTCGATCGACATGCCGCGGATCACGCTCTCGGTGAACCGCGACGCCCGGGTCGAAAGACGGGGAAACTGCATGGAACGGCTGCTCTTGGGAAGGCCAAACAAACCGCGGGGGAAAGCGCCCGCTCAATCGAGCTGGGGATTGTATCGCGCAAGGCGTGGCTTCCGCGCCTCAATTCGACGCACCGGAAGCCGGGTCTGAGTCGGTGAGCTGGAAGCGTCTCCACTCGCCGGCGTGAGTCGCGTCACAGCCGGGAAGGTCGTCCAGTGCGCTGCGATACCGGCTCGATTCGACCGCGTCCAGGAGCGCCTGGCCTCGGGGATCGTCGGCGAAGGCATCGGCCATGCAAAGCTCGTAAGCCTCGGTCCGCACGCTGAGGAACCCCAGCCCGGCCTGCATACTGGCCAGTTCGAGACAGACGCCGGCATCGGCCCAGTGGTTGCGAATGGCCTCAGCCACGCCCTGGTGGTCGCGGGCCTGGAGCCAGTGCTCCGCTTGCGTGCGTCTGCCCCCCGCGAAGATGGTGTCAAGGCACTGCCGGGCGCCTGATCCCGGTTCGCGGGCGACCCAGCGCACCCCACTGGAGATGAGCGCACGGATCGATCGGTAGCTGCGACCGGGATCGTGGGCAACTCCCGCGTTCCAGTTGGCTGCGCGGATCAATCGAAACCGGCGATTGTGCGCCTGAGCGAGACGTTTGCGCGCCTCGGCTTCGTTGCCGTCCGCGGTTTCCAGGGCAGCCAGATGCACCCCAGCGGCGTGCACGAGCCCACGCGCCAGCAAATCGAGCGCTGCACCGCTCGATCGCGGCAACACAACCAGCCGCACGCCCGCCCGCCGCAAGAGCTCATCCGCCAGCAGCGAAACCGCAGGATCGCACGTCGCCAGAATCAGCGTCTTGCCCGGCTCCAGCGGGCGCCTGGGCTGAAACCCTGATTCGGTCACAACCCCATCATGCGCAAGCAGCCCGAGCGGAGAGGGCTCGACCGGATAGAGACGCACCCTACCCTCGACCTCGACCTGCCAGGCCGTACGCAGTTTACCCACCGGCGCATACGCCCAGACCGTGCCGGACTGAGCCTCGCTCCCCACCTGAAACAAGGTCTCGACCGTCGTCCCAAGCTCACGCGCCAGCACCAGCGCCGCGGCCGTGGACGGCACCAACCGGCCCGACTCAATCGCGCTCACGCCCGCCCGCGAAAGCCCCGTTCTGCGCGCCAGCTCATCCTGCGTCCAACCCCTGGACTGGCGGGCACTGCGAATCCCATTCGTGAACCGGGGCGAGTCCGTCATGTTCCTGTCCTCTGGCGCCATGATTGTATCACGACGGCGTTTCCACTACGATCTTGAGCCTGGATTTGTGCGAGCAAGGCCAAGGTCATCCTGCGGAGTCGTTATGGTTCGGAAGCGTGGATTCACCCTGATCGAGCTTCTGGTCGTGATCGCCATCATCGCGGTGCTGGTCGCGCTGCTCTTGCCCGCGGTGCAGGCAGCGCGCGAGGCTGCCAGGCGAGCCCAGTGCGTCAATAATCTCAAGCAAATCGGGCTCGCACTCAACACCTATCTTTCGAGCTACGATGTCTTTCCGCCTGGACGCGTGAATTCGCATATCGCCGGCCAGGGCAATTGCTGGGGGGCCTATGCTGAGCTTCTGCCCCAGCTTGACCAGACCGCGATCTTCAACTCGTTCAACTTCAACATCGCGCCCGACAGCGACCCTACCACCACGCCTTCCGCCGCGAACGTGACGGGGTTTGAGACGTTTCTGAACGTGTTGCTCTGCCCGTCTGATTCGTATCCCGTGCTGGTCCCGGTGGGCAACGGGCTGTACGCGACCCACAATTATCCGCTCAATACTGGATCCGGCTATTCGGTGGTGAAAACTCCCGCGCCGCCGCTTTATGACCTGCCCAACGGCGTGCTTTACGAAAACTCCAGCACTCGGCCGGCGTCCATTGTGGACGGGCTGTCGCAAACCGTGGTGATCGGCGAGACGATCCGCTCGATCCCGGGCGCGACCTTCGCCAACAACCCCGCGGAGGTCTTTCTCATCACGGGGAACAACGCGACCACGGGCCCGCCGCTCACATCCGACGCCGATTACCAGAACCTTTGCCTGACGCTGCCGTCCACGACCCAGCAATACCAGGATACGCGCGGCGTGCGCTGGCATTATGGCGCACCAGGGCACAGCATGTACAACCACCGCCGGCCGCCCAATGATCCCCGGTCCGACTGCCGCGGCGGCCTGCCGCATAGCATCCGCATGGATCCGCTCTGGAGCTGGTTGTCCCAGAACATCACCGCCCGCAGCAGGCACCCCGGCGGGGTAAACGTCGTCTTTTGCGACGGCCACGCCCAGTTCGTCAAGAACACGATCAACGTCATGGTCTGGCAGGGACTTGGCAGCCGCAACGGGGGCGAGATCGTGAGCTCGGACGCCTACTAGTCCCGCGGCCGACCCGTCCCCGAGCACGGCCGCCGCCCTGGTTTCCCGCGGAAAGGTCGCAAGACCCAGCCGGCTTGTGCCGATCATAGGGAATATCGGAGTTCCCGGGGATGGTCCCAACCGCGATCGCCGCGGCAAGAACCAGGCCCGGGAGACGGCCGCGAGGAGTGCTCCGCCTCGTACGGCGAGTGAACAACGTCAAGTCAGAATTACGCTTGCGACACGAGATGGCCGCCGGAGCGAGGGGCCGCTCGAGGAGACGGGGAAAGGAGTTCCCGATGGGGATTCGCGGACGATTCGTGCTGGGTCTGTGGGGATTGGCGGTGGTTGCACCCGCGAGCATGGCCGCGGGGCCGGATGAACCGGTCAGCCCGCCTGCCACCGCGTCGAAACATACACACAAGGGCCTGTTTGGCCGCCATCACTGCGTTGAGTGCCAGCGGGCGCGGGTGAAGGCGCGTGACGGCGTGGATATGCCGCCGCCGCCTCCGCTCGACCCCGGCGTGGTGCACGGAGGCTCGGTCGTCCAGGGCGACTGCCCAGCCTGCCAGCAGAGTGCACATCAGCACCAGATGGCCGCGGCCGACCCCAATGCCCCTGGGATCGCCGTCGTCGGCGACATGATGCCAGGCGCTGAGCCAGAGCCCGTCGGCATGGCCACCGTCCACCCCCATGGCACACCCATGATGGTTGGTAGATCTCGGCCAGGTGGACCGCTCGACCCTGCCGTGATGCCCTCGGCAATGCCCCCCGCGCAGACCGCTCTTGGCACACCCGGCCACGAGCGGCCGCACATCATCGCCCATGTGTTCGGCCTCCGTTCGCCAGGCACGCTCTCACGCAAGCGGGCTGATGCCGAACGCCAGAAGCACGCGGCCATCGCCTACGGCTCGAACAATCTGCCTGTCACCGAGCTCCCGGCCTCGGTCGTCTACGGCAAGGGTGCGCACTGATCCACCCTCCGCAACGACCTCGCCTTGTGGAACAACTGGAACGATCCCTCGGCCTGTAGCGGGGGATCGTTCGTTTTTGCGCGGAACCAGGCGGCTTTCCATCGAGCGGGCAACCGCCGCGATCCGATCGTGTGAGGACAGCGCTGTCGCGCACCTGGCGACGGCATCTAGGCTCTTCGCATCGTCCGTGCGTAGGAAGGCTCGGGCGGGTCCGAAGCGCGCATGATTCCAGACAACTCCAGGAGGGTCTCGCGAAGAAGATCAAGGGATAGACCATGCGTTTTGGATTCTGGCGAGGGACGCCGCTGGCACTCGCGCTGACAACCGCCATTGGGCTGGCTGCGGCAATTACGGCTCGGGCGGACGACCTGGGCCTCCACACGATTCCCCGGAGCGTCGCGGCGTACGACTACACAACCGGGCAGCAATACCGTGCGCTTCCCATTCCTTATGGCCACTATGCCAAGGATCCCCTTGGCAGTCTGAGCGGCAAGTTTGGCTGCATTGGCTGCGGCCTGGGAGGAGGCAACGGCCTTTTCCACAATGGCAATGGCATGGGCAATGGATCGGGTTGCGACACTTGCGACGATGGCAGCGGCCACAAGTGGTTCGGTAAGAACTACGGCCTGAATTGCCCTGGCGGCAAGGGTTGCTCCCTGTTCGGCAAGCATGCCAGGCTCTGCGGCCCGACCTGTGCATCGGCCCAGGCTCCCACGCCGCAGGCGGCGCATCCATCGGCCCAGTCAGCCTGTGGCGCTCCTGGTTGCAAGATCATGGGCAAGCATGGGCACGGCGGCCTCTTCAACGGGCTCTGCGGCAAGTGCGGCGGCATGGGTTGCAATGATTGCGGGGGCATGCCCGGCACCGGTTGCGGGCTCTGCGGCGGCCGCGGCTGTGGTGCTTGCCTCTCCAACATGATGGGCGGCCTCAAAGGTAAGCTCGCCGGCCTGCTCCACCACAACAAGGTCAAGTACTTCCTGGGCGCTGGCGGACCCGTGCCGCTGACACCCGGATATGTTCCTTACATCGTCACAACCCGTTCTCCGAGGGAATTCTTCGCCTTCCCGCCCATGAACCCCAACGTCCCCTGATCGATTCAGTCACGCTTCGATCAATTCTCTCGATCGAAGCCTTACATCTGGACGATCTCTATTCCAGGCCAGGGCTCGCCTCACGCGGCCCCTGGCCTGGTTTGCCATCCAGGCGTGGGAAATCCCTCGCTGCCGGCGAGAGAGCCCCAGGAATCCTGGTCGCCGCGGAACGGCGACCTCAAATCGAGGAGAAAGCCATGATCCACGCCAGCCGTGGGACCGGGCTCATTCGCGGCTTGCGCGCAAAGGCCCGCTCGGTGACCCGAATCATGATCGGCCTCGGCGTGCTAGGCCCAGCGCTCTGCGCTGGTTCCTCGGCGCGTGCGCAGGCGCCGGTCCCTTATGTGCCTGACCTCTCGGAGCGGAGCGGGCTCGTGATGCGATTCGCCGCCGCGCCCCAGTACCTGCCGCCAGACCCCAGACGCGACAGCTTCTACAACACGCGCTACGCCGACAAGGGGCCCGTCAAGTACCAGAACAATCTGCTTACCCAGGGGCTTTACGGCTTCGGCTGGAAAACCCCCTCGACCAAGAGCGTCTATCCTTACTTCTACGGCATGCCCGGCCAGAGCTCCATCGATCGGTCGAGTCTCCCCTGGTGGCGTCCCGCTCGGATCGTGCAGTCGTTCGCTCATCCCTTCCGGCCGGTCGGAATGTATTACCAGATGGGCAGCTACGTGCCGATCTATGACCTCGATCCGCTTGTGCCCGGCCCCGGTCCTTACCCCTATCCGTTCTATTTCAACTGGGCCCGTGGCGGTTGATCAGCAACGGTGCGCTCGCAAGCGGTCCGCCGCTCCTTACAGGATCAGCGGCGACCGCTTGTCGGCCAGCTCCTCGATGAAGCTCGAAACCCGCGCCACCAGCATCTCAGGCTCCGGCGTAACCCCCTCCAGCAGAAGCGCATTCGACCAGAGCTGGAGCGCACAATCCCGGATGAACCCCTCGTGCTCGGCGTTGGCGCTTAACTGGCCCAGCCGCTTGATGAGCGGCGAACGCGGATTGAGCTCAAGGATCCGCCGGGATTCGCGAAAGCTCTGATTCGCGAGCTTCATGATCCGCTCCATGTGCGCGGTCATCGCCCCCTCAGCGCTCACGAGACAGCACGGATTCTCGACCAACCGCTCCGATTTGCGCACATCGGCCACGCGATCGCCGAGCGCATCGCGAAACAGGTTGACCACCTTCGAAAAGCCGCTTTCCATCTCCGCCGACTCTGGCTCGATCGCTGAGCCGCCCGGCAGGCCAAGGTCGCTTGAATCGATCGCGGTGAGCCGCTTGCCTTGATACGTCTCAAGCGCGGAGACTGCGAACGAGTCGATCGCCTCGGCCAGCAGCAACACCTCGATTCCTCGCTTGCGGAAAAGCTCCAGGTGCGGGCTGCGCTTCAAGGTTGATGCATCCCCCCCCGCGAGATAGTAGATCCGCTCCTGCCCCTCAACCATTCGGCCCAGGTATTGATCCAGCGACACAAGCGCGGCCGGATCTTCCTCGCGACTCGAGCCGAACCGTAGCAACTTCGCCAGCCGCTCGCGATGAATCAGATCGGTGATCACGCCTTCCTTGATCGCGCGGCCGAACTCGGCGTGCCATTTCGCGAACGTCTCGGGCTCGTCTTCCGCAAGGCGGTCGAGCCGATCAAACACCCCCTTGAGAAGCGCTGCGCGAATCTTGCGGATCACGCCGTTGTCTTGCAACGTCTCACGCGAGACATTGAGCGGTAAGTCCTCCGAGTCCACCAGCCCCTCAACAAACCGCAAATACTCAGGCAAGAGCTCACGGCAGTCCGACTGCACCAGGATCCGCCGGGCGCAAAGATGCAGTCCATGCTCCTGCCGAGTGAATCCGAGCAGCTCGAGATTGGTCTTCGGGCAGTAGAGCACCGCACGGAACTGGATCGGCGAATCCGCGGCCAGATGTGTGTACCACAGCGGCGTCTCATCAACCCGGTGCGTAAGATGCTGGTAAAACTGCGTGTGTTCCTCCGCCGTGACCTGGTTCCTGGGCTCGACCCAGATCGGCTTCTGGCTATTGAGCACCTCGCCCCCGTTGCCCAGGCGGATCGGGTGCGGCACGAAGCTCGAATAGCGCCTGACAACGTCGCGGATCTTCCAGTCCTTCACCAGATCGAGCGAATCCGCCTTCAGGTGCAGGATCACGCGCGTGCCGCGTTCGAGTGGCTCGGACGCCGCGGCAATGGTGTAAGCTCCTTCGCCGGTCGATTCCCACTCCCAACCGTCGGACTCGTCATGCCGGCGCGACTGCACCTGCACGCGATCCGCGATCATGAACGCTGAGTAAAATCCCACGCCGAACTGGCCGATCAGCGACACACCGCTTGTGCCTGGGCTTTCCGCGAGCTTGCGCATGAACTCGCCCGTCCCGCTATGCGCGATCGAGCCGAGATTGCGCTCGAGCTCAGCGCGATTCATGCCGACGCCGTTATCGCGGATGACGAGCGTTTTCTCCCCCTCGTTGGCGATGAGCGTGATCTCGAGCGGCTCCGGCTCCGATCCCGACGTCAGCACGAGGTACCGCATCTTGTCGAGCGCGTCAGACGCGTTTGAGATCAGCTCGCGGAGCGCGATTTCGCGGCTCTGATAAAGCGAGTGCGATAGCAGGTGCAGGAGCTGCTTGATCTCGGCTTGAAAGACGTATTCACGGCGATCCGTTTCGGTCGACATGGGAAGCCCCGACAAAGCGACCGCCTCAGCCCCGCGGGCGAGCTGGTCGCAAATCCAGTTTTCAGATCAGGCGAGCCAGAAAGACGAGGCCTGCCTCAGGGGTGGGTGACGGGATTCGAACCCGCGATATCCAGATCCACAATCTGGCGCTGGAATCCCACAAGGCCGATGATAGTAAGGCGTTGCGTCACTTTCAAGTCTCGCCTGCAGCGCCTGTGCAGCGCGCCGACGATTCCGACCGCCCAAACGACCCCGCCCTGGCTGACCTTGTGGCCGCCTGGCCGAGCTTGCCCGAGGCCATCCGGGCCAGCATCGTGGCCATGGTCACGGCCGCCCGAGGGGGTGCTTGACCCAAAGGGGGATTTGTTTGTTGCGCGGCCGACCCTGGCATCGCATCCAACCCCGCGCAGTTTTTTCCGCCCTTTTTTTGACACAGGAAATCCCGCGAGCATTCAGCCGTCAAGACCGTGAGTAACGGGGGGGAGCTATGAGCGCAGGACAGGACGAACACGGGCGCTTCCTGCCCGGCAACGCTTCTCGGTCCGGCCGCGAAACGGTCCGGCCGCCGGTTGGTGTGGGCTTGTCCGTTCCATCCCGACCGCAACCCGAGCTTCCAGGTCGACCCAGCCCGAGGCCGATGGAAGTGCTGGCCCTGTGGTGCCGAGGGGGACGCCATCGAGCTTGTGAAGCGAATCAAGGGGATCGAATTCCGGGAGGACGCCCAGATCGTCGCCGAACTGGCCGGCTTGAGCCCCTCGACCTCGACCAGCCCGAGGCCAGCCGCGAGCAAGCCCGCCAAGCTGCCCGCTGAGCCGCCATCGGGACTCGACCGTCAGGAAGCCGAGAGAATCGTTGCCGAGGCCGCCGAGCGAATCCTTGAGCCCGAGGGACGCCAGGCGCTCGAGTACCTCAGAGACCGAGGCTTGAGTGACGAGACGGTCCGCCGCCACCGAATCGGATGGACGCCCCGAGTCAACATCATCCGAGAGAACGGAACGGCCTGGACCGTCGCCGGCATCACGATTCCGTGGTTCAACAGTGGCCGCCTGGCAATGCTCAAGATTCGCCAGGACGGGGACAGGAAGCCCAAGTATGTGCAAGTCTTCTCGGACAGCCCGAGTCTCTATCCCGACCCGAATATCATCGAGCCCGGTTTGCCGCTGGTTGTTTGTGAGGGCGAGCTTGACGCCGCTTTGCTTGGCCAGGAACTGGCCGGTCTGGCGTCCGTTGTCTCGCTGGGTTCAGCGTCGAGCCGGCCCGAGGGTGCAACGTTCCTGGCGATGCTGGCCGCCCCAAAATGGTTTGTCGCGCATGACCGCGACCCCGCCGGGGACCGAGCCGCCGGGGGGTGGCCAGGCCGCGCTGTTCGTGTTCGGCCGCCGGTGGGGAAGGATTGGACCGACGCCCGCCAGGCCGGCATCAACCTCCGTCGATGGTGGATTGAGAACGAACTGGTCGACGCCTTCGACCGAGAGGAACGAGCCGCCATCTTCGAGTTTTGTGGGAACCTGGGACGAGAAGAAGCTGATCGATTGGCTGGCATTGAGAACGCCGCGAAGGCCGAGTCTCCGTTGATCAATCATCAAGCGTGCCGTATAATACAACAGTGGGTTTGACACCCAGAGAGGCCGTGATGGATGACATTCAAGTCGTCTGGGATGCGGAGGACGACCCCGATGGCAACATCCAGCACATCGCGGAACACGACCTGACCGTCGATGAAGTTGAAAGTGTGCTGCTCAATCCCGAGAACAGCACGCTGGTCAGCCGATCGAGCGGTCGACCCATCACGTTCGGCTGGACATTCACAGAGCGTCACATCGGGGTGATCTGGGAAACGGTGAACGACAACCCAAGGATGATCCGCGTCCGCACCGCTTACGAAGTCGAACCGAGAAAGGGGAGATCATGAGTCGCCAAGGCCCCGTCAAGCCTCGGGTCCAGCGAACGCCCGACGAGCGGGACGAGCTACGCGCGGAACGGGCGCGATTCTCGAAGGAACGTCCGAGCCTCGACGAGCTGGTCGAATCGGGAGAGTACGAAGGCCCCTACGCTCAGGCCAACATCCTGGCGCTTCTGACTAGCCTCGGGGAATTGAAGCGGATTCGAGAAGAACGGGGTTTGAGCCTGACCGATGTTTCCGAGCGGTCGGGGATGGATCGGGGGATGCTTTCTCGGCTGGAGAACGGAAAGATCCTGAACCCCACAATCTCAACGTTGTGGCGTGTGGCTGAAGCGCTCGAAGCACGCGTCTCCGTGAACGTGGAATCCTTGCCAAAGGGGAAGAAGTAATGGCCAGCGTCTTCCGCCGAGGAAGGAAATGGTATTTCGCCTTCACCGACGAGAACGGCCGCCGTGTCTCTCGGAAGGGTTGCACCGACAAACGGGAGACGGAACGCCTGGCCAATGCCGCCGACGAGCGGGTCGCCAAGATCCGGGAAGGCGTTCTGGACCCAGCCGCGCTTGAGCGCCAGAAACAGGCCGCCAGGCCGATCCGTGAGCACATCGAGGCCTTTATCGCTCGGTTGGAAGTCGCGGCTTCCAGTCCCCAGCACGTCGCCCAGACACGAAAGTACATCGGGACCGTCTGCGAGCTTGGCCAGGTTAAGCGGCTGACCGAGTTGACGAACGAGCGCGTCGCCGAGGCCGTGGCCATTCTCAAGTCGAGGCAATTTGCTGCACGAACGATTGCAGCAGACGTCACCTCCATGCGCAGAGGACGTTTCTGGTCGGAACCCGTCGCATGCTGGCGTGATAGCGCAATCGGGGGGTGACGGATCTGGAAACGCAAAACCCCGTGTTGCCAGGGGGTTTGCCGCATCAAGTCGGAGCATGTCGAGATCTGGCGGAAGGGTGGGTGACGGGATTCGAACCCGCGATATCCAGATCCACAATCTGGTGCCTTAACCGCTAGGCCACACCCACCATCACAATGAACCGCCTGTCTCGTCAGGGCGAGAACGGCGCGAGGCTGGCCTCGACCGTTTGACTCGTCTGAGCGTCCGAGAGCCGATCCAAAGCAATAGACACCATATTCCCGGCACGGTTCGAGCGTCAAGTCGAGCCAGCGGCGGAAACGGGCCGATCATGACGAATCTTCGGATGGGAAAGTCAGCGGGCGGGATGTAGGCCCTTGACGGGGCAAGCGCAAGGCTGGGATATTTCGGAGAATTCGAAGCCACCCCGAAACCTTGTTGCGGCGTTCGCTGACGATCTGTCGAGAGGTTCGGCAACGCGCCGTGAGAGTACGCCGAACTATGACTTCCTCCCGGGTGCGGATCGGAATTGTCGGTTGCGGCAACGCCGCGCAAATTCATCTCGACCGGCTGGTCGCACGCGAGGAAGTGCAGGTCGTCGGCTGCGCGGACGCACACCTGGATGCCGCGCTCGCGTTTGCCTCCCGGGTTGCGACCCGCCAGCGCGGCAACAATACGGCCCAGGTTGCGGCCTTTGACAACCACCGCGACTTGCTTGCGGAGCTCGAGCCCGACGCACTTGCCGTATTCACCCCCCACCTTTCGCACTACCGGCTCGCGATGGACGCGCTCCAGGCCGGCTGCCACGTCTTCATTGAAAAGCCCCTGTCCACGAATGTGCAGGAAGCAGCCGATATCGTGGGGCTCGCCCGCGGCCGAAACCGCAAGGTCGGCGTGGGGCATCAGTTCCGTCTCTGCACCAGCCTCAAAGAGGTCAAGCGCAGGCTTACCGCCGGTGAGATCGGGCCGTTGCGTCTTGTCACGGCGACGCTCTCTCGCCCCTGGCTGACCACGCTCGCTCAGGAAGAAAGCACCTGGCGGTTCGATCCCAAGGTCGCCGGCGGCGGGATTCTCGCTGACGCCGGGGATCATCTTGTCGACGCGCTTCTCTGGACGACCAGCCAGCCCGCGCGGGAAGTGGCTGCGTTCCAGAGCGAATGGGATCCGGGCATCGACCTCGTGACGGCGGCCGCGATCCGACTGGCCGACGGGACGCCCGTGACCATGGCGATCTCGGGCATCTCCCCCCGCGCACTCTTCTCAATCGAATATTTCGGCGAACTCGGCCGACTCGCCGTGACCGAGACGACCCTCGAGCACGAACGACTCGACGGCGAGGTTGCCGTGATTTCGCTCCCCGAAGCGGAGCAAACCATCGACGGCAATTTCGTGGCGGCGATTACCAGCGGAGAGGCCCTCTGCTGCCCCGCCGACCAGGCGATCGACACCGTGCGGCTGCTTGAGGCAATCGCCCGCTCCGCTTCCACGAGCCAGGTCGTCAAAATCTTTTAGACCCGAGCGGCTCCGCAAGTCTCCGCTGTCGCAGCGTTTCTTTGGCCTGCGATCCCAGCACTTGCTCGATCTGAGCCGATGCAGTCAGGGGCATTTGATTCCAGGCCGGTCCAGAGAATTTCAAGGATCGGAGCGCGGCTTGCCGACTAGTCCGATGATCGTCCCGCGAGAACCGCTCGCGCCGCTTTTAGGACCGGAAACAGCCTCGCCAGGAAGGCCCTTCGAGCGGCTCGCTAAAACTCGTTGATTTCGATACTTGACAATGATCCGTTCCGCTCATTACCACAGTGGTTCAATCCGCGAATCGAACCGGTTTGCCCCGGGGGAGCGGAGCCGCCGTCCCCGACGCGTCGGTGAGGAGAACGCCCGATGAACTCCCTCGGTCTGAGGACTGATTCCATGCTGGAGTGCCAGGAAACGTTGACTGTGCCCGCAGACTCGAGGCAGGGTGCCGCGGTGTGGGACATCTGGCTCGAAGTCGCGCCGTTCATCGAGGGCCGCCATCCCGATGACGAGGACGAATTCGAGGAAGAAGAGGACGACGAAGACGTCGGCGACGAAGAGGATCTCGAAGACGACTTCGACGACGAGGAAGAGGACGAGGACTTCGACGAGGACTTCGACGGCGACGACGAAGAAGAGATTGACGAAGAGCTCGACGAAGAAATCGATGACATCGACGTCGATGAAGACGAGGACGAATTCGACGACGACGATGAGGACCTCGACGATCTCGATGAGGAAGAAGAGGACGATCTCGACGAGCCCTGAGCGACCCTGGGGGCCGGCTCGATCCAACTGGTTGTTCTTGAAGGGAAACGAACACCCGCGGCCGGGCGGCAACCGCCCGGCCCTTCGTTTCCTCACTCCGGACCTGAGTCGACAGCGAGGCGCCGCCGCCCGGACCTAAGATCCTCGTTCTCACCATGGCTGATAGAATCGGATTGACCGGTTCTGTTTTTGAACGTGAGACGAGGTTCAAGGCTTGTCGTGAAGATTGTGTTTCGGCTATCCTGACGGACCGGTCGGCAAGGCGGGCCAGGGGCATCGCCTGAAGGTTGCCGAAGGGACTTCTGTCTTTTCACAATCTTTTCGAGGAAAACGACTTAGAGTAGGATGCTCGTATCCGTCTCGGAGCCGCGACGTCGAGGATGAGAGGTCCGCGTCAGCCGGGGCTTGCGATCCGTCAAGCTTCGAAAGTGGCATCGAGGATTCAAGGGAAGGGAGCACGCTCCGATGGCAACACCACACGACCGTCCGGGTGAATCGCAGCACGATCGCCCCGCTCCCGAGATCTCCACGAAGAAGCTTCGCGAGCAGAGCCAGCTCGACTTCGAGCTGGATTTTCTGGGTCGGGTGCTTGAGCGTGACCCGTATTTTGTCGACGCGCTTCGGGCTCATGCGGGCAATCTCGCCTCAAAGGGGCAATATGCGCGGGCGCTTCAGCTCGACCGCCGGTTGGTTCGTCTCGTGCCAGAAAACGCCATCGATTGGTACAACCTGGCCTGCAGTTACGCCCTGATGGGCATGGCCGACCCGGCTCTTGACGCCCTCGAGCGGGCGTTTGTGCTTGGCTATTCCTGGCTCAGATGGGTCCGCAAGGATCCCGATCTCAAGTCGATTCGGCGTGACGAGCGTTTTGCCCGCCTGCTCGAGCAGTTTGAGGGGCGTGCGTGAACAGCCGCGGCCAATCCGCCGTCCGCGCCTGGCTGGCTGGGGCGACGAAGATCGTTCTCGCCCTCTCGGTGGCGAGTTCCGTTCTCGCTTCCTGGAGAGAGTGTGAATGACGCATCACGACTGGGAGCAAGTTCAGGCCGCCACGGCGGCCGTTGCACGATCCTGGACGGGAAAACCTGAGGTCGGGATCGTGCTCGGCACGGGTCTTGGCGCACTTGCGCGTGAGATCGAGGCCGAGGCGGTGATCCCTTACGCCGAGATCCCCGCCTTTCCCCGCTCGACGGTCGATAGCCACAAGGGCCAGCTCGTCTGCGGCCGGCTGGCGGGTCGAAGCGTGATGGCGATGGAAGGCCGCTTTCATCTTTACGAGGGCTACACTCCCGCTCAGGTGACGATGCCCATCCGGGTGATGAAGGAGCTCGGCTGCAAGCTCCTGATCGTCTCCAACGCCGCCGGCGGGCTGAATCCGCAATTTGAGCGCGGGGACCTGGTGGTCATTGAGGACCACATCAATCTCATGGGCGTGAACCCGCTCGTGGGTCCGAACGACGACCGGCTCGGCCCGCGCTTTCCCGACATGATTGAGCCTTACGACCGCCGCTTGCAGGATCTCGCCTTGCGGGTCGCGCTCGAGGCGAACATCATCGCCCATCGCGGGGTCTACGTGGCGGTGACGGGACCTAATCTTGAGACGCGTGCGGAATATCGGTTCCTGCGCGGCATCGGCGCGGACACTGTCGGCATGTCGACCGTGCCCGAGGTTCTGGTGGCTGTGCACGCTGGAATGAAGGTGCTTGGCTTCTCGATCGTCACCGACATGTGCCTGCCGGACGCACTCGAGCCGCTCAGGTTCGAGGAAATCATCGCGGTCGCGAATGCGGCCGAGGAAAAGCTGAGTAAAATCGTCCACGGAGTCCTCGAGCGCCATGCCGCCTAGGCGCGGGCTCTTTTCCGCGAACCCTGGCGACCTTCCATGAAGAGCGAAACCAAGCCGTACAAGGAGACGCTGAATCTCCCTGTCACCCGTTTCGAGATGAAGGCGAACCTGACGGAGCGCGAGCCGCGCATGCAGGAGCGCTGGCGGGAACAGGACCTTTACAAGCAGCTTCGGGCTGCGCGCGCGGGGCAATCGCGCAAGGTCCTGCACGATGGACCGCCTTACGCCAACGGCGAGATTCACATGGGCACCCTGCTCAACAAGGTGCTCAAGGACATGGTCGCCCGCTCGCTCAGCATGTTCGGCCATGACAGTCCGTATGTTCCCGGTTGGGACTGCCACGGCTTGCCGATCGAGCACAAGGTTGTGAAGGATCTCGGCGCCCGGGCCGCGCACACGAGCCATGCCGATATTCGCTCGCTGTGCCGGGTCGAGGCGATGAAATGGGTGGACGTTCAGCGCAGTCAGTTCATGCGGCTGGGCGTGCTGGGGGACTGGTTCAATCCCTATCTCACGCTCGACCCGCGTTATGAGGCCGGCATCATCGACGTGCTGGCGCAACTGGTTGCGGAGGGATACGTCGAGCGCCAGCTCAAGCCGATCCACTGGTGTTTGAGCGACCGCACTGCGCTCGCCGAGGCTGAGCTCGAATATCAGGAGTCGACCACGCCGAGCATCTTTGTGAACATGCTTGTGAAGCGTGGCCTGCCGGAATCGCTGGGGGTTGACGGCGCGGTCCACGCCATGATCTGGACGACGACGCCCTGGACCTTGCCTGCGAATGTGGCGATTGCGGCCCATCCCGACATCGAGTACGCCGCGGTGCGCTATACTCCCGCGGGGGGTGGCGAGCCGGTGCAAACGATTCTGGCTGTGGACCTGGCGGCGAAGGTGCTCGCGCGTGCGGGTGCGACCGACATCGTGGAGCTTGGCCGCTGCCGCGGTCGGGCGCTTGAGCATGCCGTTTATTCCCATCCGTTCCTCGAGCGTGAAGGCCGCTTCGTGCTGGCGAATTACGTCTCGGTCGAGGACGGCACGGGGCTCGTGCACACAGCGCCTGGACACGGTTCGGAGGACTTCCAGACCGGCATGGCGTACCAGCTTCCGGTCTTGAGCCCGGTCGATGAGTCCGGCCGATTCACGGCCGAGGCGCCGGAGTGGATCCAGGGCCAGCAGGTCTTCGCCGCGAACAAGCCGATCGTCGAGCACATCAGGGCCTCGGGCCATCTGGTGCTCGAGGCGCCGCTCTCGCATAGCTACCCGCATTGCTGGCGCTGCAAGAAGCCCGTCATCTTCCGCGCCACCGAGCAGTGGTTCATCCGGGTCGACCATAACCGGCTCCGCGAGCGCACGCTCGAGGCGATCGCCCAGGTGCGCTGGATCCCAGAATGGGGCCGCACGCGCATCGAGTCGATGGTCTCGCTCCGGCCCGACTGGTGCATCAGCCGCCAGCGCGCCTGGGGCGTGCCCATCCCCGCGCTGAAGTGCACCGGCTGCGGCGAACAGGTGCTCACGGCCGAAACGCTCCGCCATTTCCGCGACCTGTTCCGCAAGGAAGGCTCCGACTCCTGGTTCAACAGACCGGCCGCGGAGATCGTTCCAGACGGGCTCGCCTGCCCCCGATGCGGCAAGACCGAGTTCGAAAAAGAAGGCGATATTCTCGACGTCTGGTTCGAATCAGGCGCAAGCCATCGCGGCGTGCTCGCCAGCGAGTTCAACCTGGGTTACCCCGCGTTCATGTATCTGGAAGGCTCCGACCAGCATCGCGGCTGGTTCCAGTCGTCGATTCTGACCGCCGTGGGCTCAACCGGCCGTGCGCCGTTTGAGACCGTGCTCACCCACGGTTTCGTGGTCGACGACCAGGGGCGGAAGATGTCCAAGTCGCTCGGCAACTACATCGCCGCCGAGCAGGCCACCGCGAAATATGGCGCCGACGTGCTGCGGCTCTACGTCTCCAGCATGGACTACTCCGACGACGTGGGCATGAGCGAGCGCGGCGTGAAGGAAGCGTCGGAAAGCTATCGCAAGATCCGCAACACGTTCCGCTATTTGCTCGGGAACCTCGAGGACTATCGCGACTTCGACCCGGCAACCGTCGATCCGCTCACGCTCCGCGCGATCGACCTGTACATGCTCGGCAAGCTCAACGAGCTCGTGCGCGACGTCCGCGCTGCCTATGAGCGCTTCGAGTTTTACAAGGTCTACCAGCGGATCTATCAGTTCTGCTCGGTCGATCTTTCGAGCTTCTATCTCGACGTGCTCAAGGATCGGCTCTACGCCGAGGCGCGGACAGGTGAGAAGCGCAGGGCTGCTCAGTTCGTGCTCGCGCGGCTGCACGACGCGCTTGCCCGAATGCTGGCGCCGATCATCCCGCACACGGCCGAGGAGGTCTGGGATTACAACAAGCCGGGCGGCGGCGCGAGCGTGCATCTCGAGCTCTTTCCCGAGGCCGACCCGCGCTTCGACGACGCCGCTCGCAACCAGCGCTGGGCTCAGCTTCTCGAGCTCCGCGACAAGATTCTGGTCGAGCTCGAGGCGCTGCGCAAATCGAAGCAAATCGGCAGCGCCCAGGAGGCGAAGGTGACGATCCATTCCGATCGTCTGGCCGCCACGGATCTCGCCGGGCTGCTGACGGAAATCTGCATCGTCTCGGAGGTCGAGATCCAGGCGGGCCACGCCGGCGCGGAGCCGCGGATTGCGGCCGAACGCTCAGCCCACGCCAAATGCGAGCGCTGCTGGAACCACCGCGCCGACGTCGGCCAGTCCGCCGAGCATCCCACGCTCTGCGGCAGATGCGTGGGGGTGCTCGTGGGCTAGGCCGGGCGCGCGACAATCGATCCGCCGCGAGAAGCCGCTCTTGAAGACCGGGTTATACGAGCATCTGATCACGCTCGCCCTTCAGCACAAGCTGGATCAGCTCCCGGACCCGCGCCTTTTCCAGGCAGGGGAGATCGATCCAGGCGACGAACACACGGCGCTGGCCCAGTTCCTGGAGCATGCCCTTGTGCAATGCCTTGCCGCGCATCGTGGCAAGGACGGTGCGGATGCGAGGGCACGATTGGTCCGCCGCGTCGTGGCAACGCTCGCCGAGGAGATCGGCGACAAGGAGGCCGCGGAGCTCGAGGTCCTCACGCCATTCAGGAGACTTCTGGCGGTTCGCCCGATTGGGTCCGCCGCTGACACACAGCCGGCGCGGCCCGATACCCCGCTTTCACGCTCTGCCCTTTTGACCGGCACCCGGCACGAGCCAGGCCTCGGCAGCCAGCTTCGCAAGGAGATCGCCACCGCGGATCGAGTCGATGTCCTTTGCTCGTTCATCAAGTGGAGCGGGCTGCGGGTGATTCTCGACGAGCTACGAACGCTCGCGGAGTCAGAGGGCGGTCCGTCGCCCCGAATCCGCGTCATCACCACGAGCTACATGGGCGCGACCGACCCGCGCGCCGTCGAGATTCTCGAACAATTGCCACGGACCGAGATCCGCGTGAGCTACGACTCAAAGCGGACCCGCCTGCACGCCAAGGCCTACATCTTCCACCGCGACACGGGGTTCGGGAGCGCCTACGTCGGCTCCGCCAACCTCTCGAGCGCTGCCCTTTCCGAGGGACTCGAGTGGACCACCAAGATGAGCCAGTACGAACTCCCCTATCTCTGGGACCAGGTAACGGGAACGTTCGAGACGTACTGGCAGGATGCGGAATTCGAGCCCTATTCGTCCCAGTCGCCAGCGCGGCTGCGCGAGGCGATCGCACGCGAGCGCGACCATGGGGTCGAGAACGTCCCAGGGGTTCTGTTTGATGTTCACCCTTATCCGTTCCAGGACGAAATCCTGGATGCGATGGAGGCCGAACGCAGGGTTCAGAGCAAGTTTCGCCACCTGGTCGTCGCGGCGACGGGAACCGGCAAGACCATGATCGCCGCCTTCGACTACGAGCGTCGATGCCGCGCGCTTGAGCGCAGACCGTCGTTGCTTTTCGTGGCCCACCGCGAGGAGATTCTCAAGCAAGCGCTCGGATCATTCCGCGGCGTTTTGCGGGATCAGAACTTTGGCGACCTACTGGTCGGAGAGCACGACGAAGCCCAGTCCCGCCATCTTTTTTGCTCCATTCAAAGCTACAACTCCCGCGCGCTTTGGAACGCGGATCCCGCGGCATTCGAATACGTCGTGGTGGACGAGTTCCACCACGCGGCCGCGCCGAGCTATCGACGGCTGCTGGATCATGTTCAGCCCACGATCCTGCTCGGCCTCACCGCCACGCCCGAACGCTCCGACCAGCTCGATGTGCTCCAGTGGTTTGATGGGCGTGCCACGGCCGAGATCCGCCTGCCCGACGCCATCAATCGCCGGCTGCTCTGCCCGTTCCAGTATTTCGGCGTCAGTGACTCCGTCGATCTCGACCAGCTCACCTGGCAACGCGGAGGTTATCGCGTCGAGGATCTCGACGGGCTCTATACCGGAAACGACGTTCGCGCCCACCTGGTCGTGGAGAAGGTGCACAATATCGTGCTGAATCCGCGCAGGGCGCGCGGGCTGGGATTCTGCGTTAGCATTGCCCATGCCGAATACATGGCGCGATTCTTCAACGAGCGCGGCATTCCCGCGCGCGCGCTTTCGAGCGAATCGCCGCCTGAGGATCGCAATCGCGCCCAGGCGCAGTTACGCAACCGCGAGGTCAATTTCCTCTTCGTCGTCGATCTTTACAACGAGGGCGTGGATATCCCTGAGATCGACACGGTGCTCTTCCTGCGCCCCACCGAGAGTCTGACCGTCTTCCTCCAGCAACTGGGCCGCGGCCTGCGCACGCATCCAGACAAGGAGTGCCTCACGGTCCTCGACTTCATCGGGGCTCATCGCCGTGAGTTCCGCTTCGCCGCGCGGTTCCGGGCGCTTGGGACTGACCCGCTCGGCCGCATCGACCACGAGATCGAAAACGGTTGCCCTAACCTGCCCGGCGGATGTTCCATACGGCTCGAGCGAATCGCGCAGGATCGCGTGCTCAAGAACATACGCGAGTCGCTTCGCCTGGTCGGTAAAAAGCTCGCGCCGACACTTCGTGAGCTCGGCCAGTACCTGGGCCGTGCGCCCACCTTGAACGAGGCGCTCGATGTGCTTGGCATCACCCTCCCCGAGCTCTTGAGGCGCGGAAGCTGGTCCGCATTGCTGGCGGAGGCTGGGCTGCGCGAATCCCAGGCGCAGGATCCAGACGGCGAACGACTGGCAAAGGGGCTGGCGCGGCTCTCTCTGATCGACGATTCCGCCCGCATCAGGCAGATCCTGGATGAAATCAGCCGCGCAGAACCGGCCGTTCCGGATCTCGAGGCGGATCGCCGCGTGCTCAGCATGCTCCATGTCGTTCTCTGGGGCAAGGAGAGCCTGGCCTGGCCGCTCCAGGAAGCGAGCACCCGCTTAAGACGCAATCCCGCGGCCTGCTCAGACCTGCGAGAGATCCTCCAGCTTCGGCTCGCTCACGCGCCGATTTGCGAGCGCGATCACGCGCTCGATCCGGCGATCCCGCTGGCCATCCATGCCCAGTACTCCCGAGACGAAGTCCTGGTTGCCCTGGGACACTGGAACCGCAATCGCGCTCCTGATCTCCGCGAAGGCGTCTTGCACCTCAACGAGCTCAGGCTCGACGTCTTCTTTGTGACGCTCCGCAAAACCGAGAAATACTACTCACCCACGACTCTGTACGAGGATTACCTGATCTCGCCCGATCGGTTCCACTGGCAGTCCCAGAGCCGGACCTCCGCCGATTCCGAGACCGGCCGGCGCTATATCCGGCATCGCGAGCAAGGCTACGTGCCCCTGCTCTTCGTTCGCGAGACCGAGGAGCTCCCAGGCGGCCTCACCTCGCCGTATGTATTCCTTGGTGCGTGTGATTACCTCTATCACCAGGGAAATCGACCGATGAGCATCGTCTGGAAGCTGCGGCATCACGTTCCAGCGCGTTTGTTCCGAACAATGGCCACGCAGGCCGTGGTGTAAGCCGCGCTGGCTCGTGGCGCTTTTTCGCCCCGGGATTGCCCGCGCTCGCTTGCCAGCGGGCCAACCGTGGGGCACGATTAGGAAAGCGCTTCCTGTTTTGCGCTCCCTGCTCGCCCGGGTGGATCCATGACATTCATACCGCGTAACCCGCCGATTGCCGATCCGCCGATTCGACTCGCGGTGTGCGTTTCGGGGGGCGGGACGACGCTCCAGAGCCTGATCGACCGGATCGCCGCGCGCAGGCTGCGGGCTGAGATCAGCGTGGTTGTGGCCAGCCGGCCGCGCATCGGCGCGATCGCGCGGGCGCAGGCTGCGAACATCCCGCTCGCGCTCGCCGATCGCGCGGCGAAATCCCGCGCAGAGTTCTCGGAGTCCGTCTTCGAGCCAATTCGCAACGCGCGGGCGGATCTGGTGGTGCTCGCGGGATTTCTCTCGCTGCTCAAGATTCCGCCCGAGTACCGTGGCCGGGTCATCAACGTCCACCCCTCGCTCATCCCGTCGTTCTGCGGCCAGGGATACTATGGCGCCCGGGTGCACGAGGCCGTGATCGAATCCGGCGTGAAGCTCTCCGGCTGCACCATTCACTTTGTGGACGACGTGTACGACTCCGGGCCGATCATTCTTCAGCGCCCTGTCGAGGTGCGCGATGACGATCAACCGGAAACGCTCGCCGCCCGCGTGTTCAAGGAAGAATGCCAGGCGCTCGCGGAGACGATCACGCTCTACGCCCAGGGGAAGCTCCAGATCGTCGGCCGCCGGGTGCGGATCGAGCCTGGCCGCTGAGCGCTCGCACGCTCACACGCGGTCCCAGGCTCAGAGCAAGAGATCGCCCAGGCCCCTGAGTCCAATCGGCTCCCGGCTTGCGAACGGCTCCGCGTGCGCAACGCCCGCGAAATGACCCCAGTACCGGGTGCGGTCGCGCACCGCGTCGATCACGCCGATGCGGTCCGCCGGCTGGTTGTCGACAAGCTGCGAGCCATACGCGCGAAGTGCATCGAGCTTGGCGTCGAGCGCATCGGAGATGTCGAGCACCAGGCTGGGGCGCTCGGGAATCCGCAGGTGCACGCTGAAATAGTAGAGAATGCGCTCGGGATGATGGGGCGTGCCCGGGATGTCGGACTTCGACAGCTTGCTCCAGAAGCGTGCATCCTCGACGAGCTTCGTCGCGGCGAGATGGTCGGGGTGCGCGTCTTCCCAGTAAGGGGCGAAGAGCAGCCGCGGGCGTGTGCGGCGAAAGACCCCTGCGAGCGCCCGGCGGTGCAGGAGCGTGGGCTCGAGCTGCCGGTTCGGCAGACCGAGATTCTCGCGCCAGGGGTTCCCCAGACAGGCGTTCGCGGCTGCCGTTTCCGCCTTGCGGAGCGCGGGGGTGCCAAGCGGCGTGGGCTCTCCGCTCGTCAGGTCGAGGATGCCGACCGACCAGCCCGCGCGCAGCAGCTTGATGATCGTCCCGCCCATGCCAAGCTCGGCGTCGTCCGGATGCGGAGCCACCACAAGCGCGTCGAGCATCGCAGCGTGCCCTCAAAGGTCGTGATCCAGAACGACCGCTCGAGGCTAGGGTTTCTGGCCGGTGGCCGCAAGCCCGGACTCATGCGCGGGCGTGAGGGCGGGCGCATGCGCACGAGCCGTCGCGAGAACCGCTGGCGGTGCTTTCCGCAGGTCGCCCCAGCGCACGCCGACAAGCTGCTCGACCACGCGAATCGCCGAGATCGCAACCGCCATGGTCCCCTGCCCTGGGAATACCGAATCTCCCGTGACGAAGATTCCCGGGCCAAGCACGTTTGGGCCGACGGCGAAGGCGTTGGTATTCCAGCGCGTGGCGGGGGGCCCGCCCACCGCGCCCGCGCGCCGTCTTGTATAACGAGCGAAGGTGCGCGGGGTCCCGAATTCGGCGTGAACGATTGCCCCAGGCGCCTCCGGCAGCGCCTGGCCAAGCGCGGACAGCATTCGCTCCGCGAACGCGTTCTTGCGCTCCCGATAACCGGCGGCGTCGAGCCCTTGCCATTCGTGCGGGAACGTATGCGTGGAGAGCGTGGCGACGCGCACACCCGGCGGCCCGTAGCCACGATCCTCAAGCGGCGAAAGCGAGATCAGGACATTATTGCCGTCGTGAAGCGGCGGCGCGTACGACCTCAGCACGTGATGGAACAACGGTGTGTCATCCGGCACGGCGGCACGATCAATCGCCAGATACCCGGTGAACGCACCCCAGGTTGCCCGCGATCGCCGTTCGCTTGACCCCAGACCGTGCGTGAGCGGGCGGTCGAGCAGCTTCGCCGCGAGGTCGAGCGGCAAGTTAAAGACCACCTGTCGACCCTGGTATATCCCCCCGCGCCGGGTGTGCACCGCGAACGAACGTTCTGCCTCGCCCGGGCCGCGGGCGATCGCCCGCACGCGACTCACCGGGTCGGCCAGGCGGATCGCCCCGCCAGCGGCGTGAAAGCCATCGGCAAGCGCCTCCACAAACGCCTTCATTCCCCCCCGCGGCCGCCGCATACCACGCCGATAGGCATGCAAACAGGCCGAGGCATTCGCAAACGGCACCACGTCCGGACCCGCCTGCGCCGTGTCCTCCAGCAACATCGCAAGCAACGCCGCCAGCTTCGTCTCCTCCCCGAGCCCCAGCGCTCCGAGCACGTTTTGAACCGTCACCGCCGCGGTGGCCGCCGCCAGCGAACCCCCCAACCCAAGCGCAGCCAGATTGGTCATCACGTCGGACGCCGAACCCAGGGGCAAACGCGGGATCGCCCCCGCACACTCGAAGAGCGTTCGACCCACCTGCTCCTGAAGACGCCAAAATAAACGCGCGCGTTGCTGGTTGGAGCGTGCCTGAACCAGCCGAGGAATGACGTCGTGCTCAAATCGGGACGCGTCAGTTGGCAGGTCGAACGACTGATCGGGGAGATGAACGCGGTAGCCGGCCTGGGTGGATTTGAGCTCGAGCCCCAGCATGGCAAACACATCGCCGAGCGGTTCGCCGGGTTCGATGCCCATGAGCGCCGTGGCGCCTGCGTCAAATGCGAAGGGTCCGCGCTCAAAATAGCCAGCGCAGCCTCCGACCGACGCGTGCGACTCGAGCAGGAGAACAGATAAACCCAGGCGCTGGGCGAGCCCAGCGGCGACCAGTCCGCCCACTCCGCCGCCGACGACAATCACATCGAATTCCGGCATTTGCGATCCATTCCTGCCAGGTCTGATCCTGGGGCTCAAAATGCAGGCGCGGAATCCCCGCAAGAAGGTTTTAGGCGAAGATTGCCCGGAGTCGAGGGCGCTGGACGCGTTTGAGTGACGCCGATTGGTCATGTTAAGATCAAGAATGCATTCTCGGTTGGGACGCCGAGGATTCATTTGTGGTTGATTCACGATTTGCGGACGGGGTTTGCGCTCTCAAGGGGAAGCCAGAGGCATGGGGCGATTCGTGAAGCTTGCGACGGTCAGCGAACTGCCGATCGGGAGCGCGAAGGAAGTGGAGTTTGAGGGGCGGATCTACGCCCTGTTCAATGTGGGGGGCGTGATTTCGGCGATCGACGGCATCTGCCCGCACCAGGGGGGTCCGCTTGCCGACGGCGCGCTCGAGGGGACGACGGTTCTTTGCCCCTGGCATGGCTGGCGGTTCGACGTGCGCACCGGGGCGTCACCGTTTGGACCCAAGATCAAGCACCCGGTTTTTGCGGTCAAGATTGAGAACGACGACATTCTGGTCGAGGTACCTTAGACATAGTCGTGCCGCTCACATTTCGCCCTTTTCGCAATAGCGATCCGCCTGCGCTCGCGCGGCTCTGGAACCAGCGTCCGGCCGCGCCTGGGGTGATCTGCCCTGCGCGCGTGCACGAGCTCGACGGCCATGCCTGGAGCGGCGTGACCTTCGATCCCAGGGGGCTGATTGTCGCGGAGATCGAGGGCAAGATTGTCGGCTTTGTGCACGCGGGATTCGGGCCCGAGGATCCCATCGCCGAGCCTCTGCCGCTGGAGCTGAACCGGGAGCTGGGCACGATCACGCAACTGATCGTCGCTCCGGGCTCCCAGGCGCGTGAGATTGCGGAACAGCTCGTCCGCCAGGCCGAAGTCTACCTGCGGAAGCGTGGCGCGCGGGTGATTTACGCCGGCGCGCTTTACCCGCTCAACCCGTTTTACTGGGGGCTTGCCGGCGGCAGTGAAGGCTCGGGCGTCACCAGCAGCGAGCAGCTTTTCCACGAGACGCTCGCGCACCTGGGCTACGACCCCGTTTCCACGACATTCCTCATGGAAGCGGACCTGCTCCAGCCGGAGCCGCGCGACCCCAGGGCCGTGATCCTCAAGCGGATGACCCAGGTGGAATTCACCGAGGACGCCATGCCAAGCTCCTGGTGGGACGGGCTTGCGCTCGACGAGCTCCAGCTCATCCGCGCGGAGCTCGCGCTCAAGACTTCCGGGCTGGTCGTCGCCCGGGCCGAGGTCTGGGACATGGGGCTCTTCGGCCGCGCGGATGGCCGGGCGCGGGCCGGGCTCATGAAGCTCGAGGTCATCCCCGCCGAGCGCAAAAAGGGCTACGGCCGGCACCTTGTACGCGAGATCATCCACCGCCTCCAGGCCAGCGGAGTCACCATCCTCTCGGCCCAAACGTCCTCGTCCAACGAAGCCGCGCTCGCGCTTTATCGCTCGCTCGGATTCGACGTGATCGATCAGTCGACCCTCTACCGCTTGCCGGCCGACCGCCTGGACCGGACCGATCAACCTGCGCAATGATTTGCCGCGATTCCGCGAATCTGTCTTGCCACGCCGCAACCATTCGCCATCATTCTCAGGGAAGCCGTTGCGGATTGGGGGATCGAAACCGCACTGACACGGGAGCCGTGTTCCATGGGCAGACGCGTGATCAATCGACATGAGCTCAGAGCCCAGGCCGAGGCCGCCGAGGCCATGGGGCGTTCGAACAGCTCCAGCCCTGCTTCGCCATCCCGCCCGCGCTTCGAGCCGGCCCGCAAAACTCGGCCCCAGGCCACCCCTCGAATGCGCGTGGTCTGGGCCGTCTGCGACATGGGCGACCGCACCGTCGCCACCTTCGACTACACCGCCAGGGCCGATGCCGATGCGCTCGCGCTCGACCTCAAGGCTCGCGGCAAGGGCAACCACTTCGTTCGGTCCATCAAGCAACCGATCCAGCCGGAGGATTGACCTCGGCTGGATCGGCGGACTGCAACGTGTGCCTGGCAGCGGATTGCTCGGCTCAGGCAAGGGGCTGGCTCGGCCAGGAAAACCGGGCCGAACCAGCGGACAATCGTCCTAGCGTTTCCTTGCGCTCGCCACCAATTGCTGCCGGATCCACTGCTGGAGCCTGATCTGAATCTGAGTCCGATCTCCGGCCGCGATCAGGTTGTTGCTGTTGTAATCGAAGGCAGACTGATAGTTCGCCTGCCCGGCCCGGCTGCCGTAGTCCTTGCGGAACTGCTGGTAATCCGCCGGGGTCACCATGCCGTCGCCGTTCAGGTCGCCGAAGAGCCGGCGGAACTGCACCACCTGGCTGCTGCCCACCAGGCCGTTCACAGCGGCATCGACCGCTGCGCCGGTCGTCGCGTCGATGACCCGGGCGCCGTTGATGGTGAACTTGTAGCGCGCGTCCCAGAGCGAGCCGCCCACGATCCGTGGCCCGCGGAAGGTGATCGTGGCAACGGTCTGGCCGTTGACCAGAGTCGTGGCCACGTTCAGGTTCACGGTTCGGCCGCGCAGGTCACGCAGGGTGAACGCCCCGGGAAGAACAATCACCGGCCCCGTGAAGGTCACGGTGAGGCTCTTGATCATCGAGCGCTCGGCCGTGCCGTCTCCGATGGTGACCTGGGCCACCTCGGTCGGACCAACGGTGACCTGGAACTGATCCGACGACGTGCCGCCGTCCCTATCCTGAACGGTCACCGTGACCACGAATCGCCCGCTTCTCGCGTAGGCGTGGGGCACGGCACCAAGCGAGCCTGTCGCCCCATCGATAAACGAGGTCGATGTAGCGTCGCCCCAGTTCACGTTTACGTTCCACGCGCCATCGGTTGGGGTATCCCAGAAGCTGCCGAGATTGATGGTCGACGCTGCGCCCACCTTCGCGGTCTGGTCCCCCGCCGAATAGAGCTGCGGCACGATGTTGTTCACGGTGAGCACCAGCGGCTTGACCGTGGATGCGGTATTGCCATTGGCTGGCTCGGTGGCCGTTGCGGTGACGGTGAGCGGATAAACTCCGCTGTAGGGTGTAACCAGGGTCAGCCCGGTCAATTGCTGCGGGGTGAGCTGCCAGAGGCCGTTGCCCAGGTCGGCGCCCACTGAGAGCGAGGCATTCGCGGGAACGCCGCTGACGACAACCGAGAGCACTTCCGTCGGAGACGGAACCGAAGGTGTAACCGCGATTCCAAGCGAGATCGGAGTGCCGTCGAATCCCGAGGCCGCCGTCACCGTGAGGTCGGGAGCGTGCGCCAGCGGGGTGACGTCGATCGGAATCGTGGTCGTGGCCGTCTGCGGGCCGCCGAAGCCGGAGTTGCCCAGATCGTTGACCGAGACGGTAAGATTGCCGACTCCATTCGTGTACGGCGTGGGATTGAACGAGGCGCCGTTGAGCGCGGCGTTGATGTCGGCAATGGTCCCCGTCGCCACGATCTGGCTGCTGTTGGACCCGCTCCCCTGGACGAAGGTGAGACCCGTGGTTTGCGCCAGCGAGATCGTCCCGTTCGGGGTCGCGAGGGTCACCTGGACCGGATTGGTACCGGCGTCGCTATCAGAAACCGTGACCGCGTTCGCCGTGCTGGTCGAGAAGACGAGCGATCCGTCCTCGAGGGTCGTGGCGGACGAGGGCGCGGCGATCACGGGGGGCTGGTTGATCGGGTAATTGCCAAAGTCGAGCCCCGTGAACTGGCTCTGGCTGACGATCGTCACTGGGTAGGTCGTCGGCGGATTGCCGCTGACGCCGTAGGTCGCGGGCGGGAGCTCCGTGATCTGGTAGGAGCCCGGGCCAAGATCCGTGATCGACCACTGCCCCTGGGCATTGGTCTGGGTGAGATAGATCGGCGGCGTGGTGGATTCACCCTGCCCAGCGCCGCCGGAGCCGCCGGAGCCGCCATTGCCGTTGCCCTCGCCGCCGCCCTCCTCACCGGACGAGCCTTCGGTGGAGATCTGCTGAACCATCACCGTTGCGCCCGCGAGCCCTGCCTCGCCTGGATCGCGGACGTTGTTGTTGTTCATGTCCTGATAGGCCGTGCCGGCGACGCTGCCCGTGTAAAAGTCGCCCTGGCCGAGGCCGAACATGGTCGTCAGCGAGGCCGTGACCAGGCTCAGGGGTTCGAGGCCGGTCGAGGCATCGCGGAGTGGCACGGGGGAACCGCCGCCGCTGCGATTGAGCAGCGTCTCGACCATCGGAATCTGCAGCACCGAGCCGCTCACGTTGACCGGCCGGGTGTTGATCACCACGCCGTCGCCAAGCGCGGTGAGATCGAAGCTCATGTAAAGCGAGAAATTGGCGGTCGTGCTCGCCGTCTCGCCCGACGACTGGCCGGATGGGCCGATCGTCCCTGTCGACGGGAACAACCCGAGCGTCACCGTGACCGGTCCCTGGACCGTCGCCGGACCTCCCTCGGTGCTCTCCGAGACCGCGAGCCCCTTGAGCTGGAGCCCGGTGATCTCGGCGGGCAACACGCCTCCCTGCGTGATCGTGCCATGGTAGATGCTGGTATAGCCCACCACGGAGAGCTGGATCGGCTGATTGCCGCCGGACCCGCCCTGTGTTCCCGACCCGCTGGAACCGCCCGAGCTGCCGGCATGGCCGCCGCCTCCCTGGGTGATCAGGAACTGGCCGAGCGTGAAGACCGAATCCGTTCCGGGGGTGACGCCGCCAAGCGATCCCGGGATCACGGGGGTGGTTCCGTAAGGCATCTGGCCAACCACCTCACCGGGCGCGACGTTGATCTGGTAGATCGACTGACCTGGGGTTTCGGTGCCAGGCGCCGTCACGATCACGGACGTTGCTCCGGCCGGCAAGGCTGCCGGCGGCGTTGCCACGACCTCGTAATTCCCTGGGATCACGTTCGTGAACTGGTAGATCCCATGCTCGGTCACGACATTCCCGCCGCCCAGGTCGACGCTCACCGCCCCAGAGGTCTGCGTGGCCACGGTCTGGCCGTTGTTCAGGTTGACAAGCGCCACGCTCCAGCCGTCCTGCCCGGGCTCGCCAGGATCCATCGCGCCGTTGCCGTTCACATCCACGAACGTTTGCCCGTTGATGATCCCCAACTGCGACGGGGCATAGATGGTGACCGGCATATCTTGAACTTCGCCGTCGTAGGGCGGGGATTGCCCTGGGGCATCGGCGGGGCCCACGCCAGTCTCGGTTGTGAGCCGGAAGCGGGCAAAGGTTGCCAGCGTGCCGCTCGGCGGCAGCGTGAGCCCCGCCGGCACGACCATGTTGAAGGTCAGCGTCTGCAGGCCGCCGCTCACGGCGTAGTCCTGGAGCGACGTCGCGCTGGGATTGCCCGTGATCTGGATCGCGTCCGCCGGAGTGAACGTACCGTTGCCGTTTCCATCAAGCCAGCCGCTCAGGTACGCGGTTTCACCCTGGGGAACCACGGTCGTGATCGTCAACGGGACGGTCGTTCCCGGCACAAGTGCTGCGCCGAAGGTCACGCCGTCGTTGAGGTAAGCCTGGCCGGGCGCGTTCGCGAACTCCGTGGCCCCAATGTGCAGATTCGGCACAATGGTCTGCGAGGCCGTGGGATAGTTCTGCGCGGTGCTCTGGTTGACCAGCCCCGCCGTGAACGTGTTCGTGAAGTTTTCCGTCAGAACCGCGCCGCTGTCCAGCGTCGTGATGGTATAGCCCTGGATGCCGGAGCCGCTCGGGTTGACAAGCGTGAGCGGCGAGCCGACCGGCTGCTCGAGCGTGTACGTTCCGGGTCCAAGACCCTTGATCGTGTAATTCCCATTCGCATCGGTGTAGTAGGTCACCGGCTGCGTGGGCGCGGGGCCGAATCCCGCCGGAGGTCCGCTCGCTCCATTGCCGCCCCCTTGGCCGCTCCCCTCACTGGTCGGGCCCGCCGTCTCGGCAGTCTGCTGAATGACGATCGGCTGATTCACAAGCGGCGTGATGCTGCCGTCCGAATTCTGAATGAAGGCCTGCCCCTGGATCGTGGCGGCCGTGAAGTTCCCAAAGTCGTAACCGGGCATTGGCCACAGAGACCCAAAATAGAGCTGCCCCTGCTGCTGGTTGTTCGCATCAACCAGCGGAATCGGCGGCTGGGTTCCATTCTGGGCGTAGGTCCCGCCGAAGGCCGGGAACTGGCTGATCTCCTTGGCAAGAAAATCCATCGGAACCGATGTATGCAGCACCGTGGGCGTGCCGAACGCGTCCGGAATCTGGATGGTCGCGCTCACGTCGAAGCTGCTGTCAACCAGCGTTGTGCTATCGCTACGGCTGGTCAAGAGACCGGGCGATGGCGCCGTGAGCGTCATGGTGATGAGCCCCAGATAGCCCTGGCCGTGCTGGTCGCTCTGGATCGTGCCCACAAGCTGCAAGCTCGTCATCGTGGCATTGACGCTGATGGCAGTGCTGGTGCCGCCATCCCCCTTGGTCGTGGTCGTGACGACGGGAGCCTGGGTCTGCACCTGGGCCTCACCGGTGAAGAAGACGCGCGAGGGCGCCACGCCGCTGGGGCCAAACTGGAACATGAAGTCCCCCGCCAGCGGGAAGCTGTACGTCGAAGCCGGCAGCGAGGCGAGCCAGTTATCCGCGGGAGTTGTCAAAGGCGCGGACAACGTTCCCCCCGCCACCTGATTCCCCGCGCCAAGCTGAACCAGGTAAGACTGCGCAGCGTGCTCCGACGCCGGGAACGTCTGCATCACGCCCGACGACGTCGGCTCGCTGACAAGGTATGTGCCCGCCCCCAGGTTGTTGAAGTCGTAAACTCCGCCCGAATCCGTGGTTGTCGTGGCGATCTGCGTCGAGACGCCGGTACTGGCGTCAAACG
Source organism: Planctomycetales bacterium (assembly GCA_027451885.1). GTDB lineage: Bacteria > Planctomycetota > Planctomycetia > Isosphaerales > Isosphaeraceae > JAKBAP01. Next base: position 22,678 of record DAIDHX010000125.1, on the reverse strand, counting down.
AGGAAAGCGCGACCGTGACTCCCGGGATTCCCGACTCACCGAGATCCCGAACCGCATTGCCATTGAGATCGTTGATCACCTGGCCCACGATCGAGGATAAAAGACTGCGAACTTCCAGCATCTCCAGCGTGGCGGGCCGCGGCGACCGCCTCCGAGACGCCCGGCGATCGGCTGCATGGAACCGCGGGTGCGTTGTTGTAATCGTTGACATGGCTCGAACTCCTTGGCCACGCACACTTCGCGCGTCTGGGTGCGATGCGCGGACCCCGATCCTCCCTCGCAACAGGCTCAATGCCCGTTCAGGGATCGATCGCTGCCCTGAATGCACGACCCTCCCATCACCACTCGCAGGAGCGGCAGGAGGTTACACCAGATGTTCTTGCGTGGGGTCTTACTCGGGTGCTTATGGATCAGAACGTCCGGGGCACCATACCCACAAAGAATCGGCATTCGTTGCCGTGTGAAGGTGCTTGCTTCCACGCCAGTCGCGACGCAGGCAAGCACTCGAGCCGAAGGGCCGCACTCGTCCAGTGTGTGCGGAACTCAGGTGATGATTCAGTCGCCATCCCAGGCTTGTTTTATCATACTCCCCTTCGAATCGCCTGACAAGGGGTTGTCATTGCCTCGACCGTTTTATTCGGCACGCTTCGCAAAACCTTCACATGCCGGCACGCTTCTTAAAACCTTCACATGTTCGTGTTCTGCTTCGTTTGAACAATAACATGCAGGTGCGAGCCTGGCGCCCACCGCGCCATGATCCAGTCCAGCAGCTCAGGGAACCTGCGCGCGAGGACCACCGTCAGCCAGGCCTTCGCGGTGGGCATGAAAAGCACCTTGCGGCCGTCGAGCTGGCGCACGATGGCGCGGGCCACGCGCTCGGCCGGCTCCCCGCGCGGCAGGTCCGCCGGATTCCCCTTGCTCCCGAGCGCGGAGGCGCGAAACTCGCTCTCCGTGCGGCCCGGGCACGCGGCCCACACCCGCACGCCCGTGCCGTGCAGCTCGTATTGCAAGCTGCTCGTCAGACCGTTGACAGCGTGCTTGGTCGCGGCGTAAACCGCCGCGCCCGGGATGCCCATGAACCCCAGCACCGACGACACCTGAACCACCTGCCCGCCGCCTCGCAGCCGCATGTGCCCCACCGCCCTGCGCGTGAGATCCACAACCGCGGTCAAATTGACCGCGATTTCCTGGTCGATGACCGCCGGATCCTGATCCACCAGCACACCGTAATCGCCCACGCCGGCGTTATTGAACAGGCAGTCAACCCCGCCGAGCACGCGCTCGGCGTGATTCCAGAGCCGGTCGCGAAACAAGGGGCAGGCGATGTCTCCCGCCAGCACTTGCACGCGCCCCGCGGGGAGCTCCGCCGCAAGCGAAGTTAAGCGATCCTCCCGCCTCGCCGTGGCGAGCACGGTCATGCCCCGCTCACGGACGAGAATCCGCACCAGCTCGCGGCCGATACCGGCCGAGGCACCCGTGACAACAGCCGTCCGGAGCATGTTCATGACCCAGGCGCCCTCCGCGAGAGCGCCCGGCCCGCCCTTGCGTTATGGCAACTGCACCCGGCCCGTGCGCATCTTCCAGATGAAGTACTTCTCAAAGGCGATCTTCGACCAGTGGCCCCAGGGACCCGGAATCATGAGCTGCCACTTCCGCTCCTTGGGCGCGTAAATCCTGTCCGTGTACATGATGATTCCCTGGTTGCCCGCGTCGAGCAAGCACTTGGCGTCGATGTCGGTGGTCGGCTTGGCCGTGAGAGGCTTGCCCTCAATGCTCGCCGCGATGTTCTTCGCCGCGTACCTGGCCATCACCTCGCTGATGTAGCCGGTCTTCGGCACCGCACAGCCGGCCGGGCAAGGCGCAGGGGGAGCAACGGCCACGCTCACGCCGGCCGCGTAGATGTTCTCGTACGTCTCATGGCGGAAGTAGTCGTCCACCTTGACGAACCCGCGCTCGTTGCCCAGGCCCGACTTGCGCACGGCCTCGACGCCCAGAAACGAGGGAATGATCATCGCATACTTGAACGGCAACGTCTTGCCGGCGAGGCTCTCCTCCGCGCCGCCGCTCGCCCGGTGCAGCGTCCCTTGCTTCAAATGAAGCGTCCCGGGCGTGACCTGCTCCATCACCGAGTCGGTCACCCAGTCGATCCGCACATGGCGGAAGAACCACTCGGTCAACTTCTGTGCATGCGTCAGCCCGCCGATCCCGAAATGCCCCGCGAACGGCTCCGCCGTCACGTAAGTCACCTGAGCCTTCTCACGCACTCCCGCCTTGCGCAGCGCATATTCCAGATTGAACACAAATTCATACGCCGCGCCAAAGCAGGCCGCGCCCTGCGACGCACCCACCAGGATCGGACCAGGATCACGCAAAAACTCACGCCACGCCGCGCCCGCCGCCATTGCGTGCTCCGCCGTGCAAATGCTCTGGGTGTAGCCGCCATGCGGGCCCAGCCCCGGCACCGACGCAAAATCCACGTGCGGCCCCGTCGCCACCATCAGGTAGTCGTACGCCACCTCCCGCGTCTTGCCCGGCTGCCCAGGCTCATCAAGCACCACCACCCTGCGCTCGGGATCGATCCGCTCCGCCGCCGCCTGCACAAAGTCGATCCCCTTCCTCGACAGCGACGGCTCCAGCGCAAACGAAATCTGCTCCGGCGTCCGCCACCCAAACGGCACCCAGATCAGCGACGGAATAAACACAAACCGACCGTTCTTGTCGATCACGGTCACCTTGTGCCGATCCCCAAGCTCCCGCTTGAGCTCGTACGCCGCCGACAAACCCGCAAAACTGCCACCCAGAATCACGATGTGCTTGCCATCTCGCGATTCCATGACACACCTCCAGTTTGATCCGGGCCTCGCCTCACCTATATAACTAAATAGTAAACTAATCCTTCCTGGAATTCAAGATGTTGGTCCGCCGCCGGGCGCACCCAGCGCCTTTCGATTGGCGCGATCGACAACGATGGGGTCGAGCAATCCCAGCAAGGTCGAGACGAAGGCCGCGCCCGGCCAGATCACGACCAGAATCGCAGGATTGGTGATAAACGGATTGCCAGGAACGGCAAAGGCCCACACACCAAACGCGATGCAGGCGGCCAGTGCCTTCCACCAGGGCCAGCGCCGCCACTCGGGCCAGTCGACATGCTGACGCGAGAGTGAGCTCAGGAAGCTGAGGATGACAAGCGCGGGAGTGAAGCCGACAAGCCCCAAAAGCACGGCATAATCGAGGAAGTTGGGCTGAACGGGCTTGCTCCAGATGAGACTCGAGAGCGTCCTGGTCGCGGGAACTCCCAGCCAGAAGAGGGTGATCGCCTCGGTGGGAATGAACTCGACGAGCTCCTTGATGGTATCCGCCACGGGTGCGGATTCGGTGGGCGTTTCCACGGCCGCGGGCGTGCGCGATTCGGAGGGGTGCGCGGCCCTGGTCCGCTTCACGTGCGCCCCCGCCGCCCGGGCAGCAAGATTCATGCAGCCCATCCTGGTTCTCCTCGTTCACTCATCCCGCGAAACGTTGCAAAAGCGCACCTTTGCGCTTCTCATGATCGTCGATCCTTCCACCGGGCAACGCAAGGAGGTCGTGCCCGCGTATCTGGGGCAGACGGGGAAACGGCCCTGGCCGCGGGATTCCACCGGCCGGACTCCCGCGCGAACCGAGTCCGGGCCGATGCGCTCTAAGCTGGGGATGAATTGGTCCCAGCCGTGGGTTGGATTGTTGAATCGCGGTTCCGCGGGTTAAAATCTCATTGCACGGTGGGATAGGCAGAGATCCCATTTGTTTGGATCGAGAGCACGATACAGAGGGGCGTTCTAGTGGCTGTCAAAGAAAACGCGGGGACGATGACCCAGGCCGCAACCTTGCCGACCACGGGGGCGGACGTGGTGGTCCAGTCGCTTGTACGGCACGGGGTTGAGGTGGTCTTCGCCTACCCCGGCGGCGCCAGCATGCCCATGCACCAGGCTTTGACGCGGGTCAAGGACAGGATTCGCACGATCCTGCCACGGCACGAGCAAGGCGGCGTCTTCGCCGCCGAGGGCTACGCGCGCGCCTCCGGCAAGACGGGGGTCGTGATGGCAACCTCCGGCCCAGGCGCGCTCAATCTGGTGACCGGCCTGGCCGATGCCAAGCTCGATTCGGTCCCCATCGTTGCGATCACCGGTCAGGTGGCCACGCACGTGATCGGCACCGACGCCTTCCAGGAAACACCCATGGTCGAGGTCTGCCGCGCCATCACCAAGCACCACTACCTGGTGCAAAATGCGCGCGACATCGCCCGCGTCGTCAAGGAGGCGTTCCATCTCGCCAGCACCGGCCGGCCAGGACCCGTGCTCATCGACCTGCCCAAGGACATCCAGAACACCCTGGTCCCCAACCCGGATTTCGACGTGGCGATGGACCTGCCAGGCTACCGGCTGCCACCCCCGCCCGCCGCCGAAAAAATCCAGGAGGTCGCCGCCGCCATCTCCCAGGCCTCACGCCCGGTCATCTACTGCGGCGGCGGCGTGATCTCCGCCAACGCCGGACTCGCTCTCCGCGAATTCGCCACCAAAACCGGCATCCCCGTCGCCATGACCGTCCACGGCCTGGGCGCCATCCCCAACGATCATTACCTCTCGCTCGACATGCTCGGCATGCACGGCACCGTCTACGCCAACTACGCCGTCAACGAGGCCGACCTGCTCCTCGCCCTGGGCGTGCGGTTCGACGACCGCGTCACAGGCAAGCTCAGCGAATTCGCCAAGCACGGCCGCATCGTCCACGTCGATATCGACGCCTCCGAAATCAACAAAAATAAATATGCCCACATCGCTATCAACAGCGACGTCAAGAGCTTCCTCGACGCCGTCAACCCCGTCGTCACTCCCGGCGATTACCGCGACTGGCTGCGGCAAATCGACGACTGGCGCGCCGCCGATCCCATGACGTATGACCAGCGTGATGATGTGATCATGCCACAATATGTGCTCGAGGAGTTCTCCCGCCTCACCCATGGCGAGTTCATCATGACGACCGGCGTGGGCCAGCATCAGATGTGGGCCGCCCAGTGGTCGAAGTTCAAGCATCCGCGGTCGTGGTTCACCTCCGGCGGCCTGGGCTCGATGGGCTACGGCCTGCCCGCCGCGATGGGCGCCCAGGCAGCGGCGCCTGGCAAGCTCGTGGTCGACATCGACGGCGACGGCAGCTTCGTCATGAACATCCAGGAGCTCGCCACCCTCCACTGCGAAAACCTGCCCGTGAAGGTGATCATCCTCAACAACCAGCACCTGGGAATGGTGGTGCAGTGGGAAGACCGGTTCTACAAGAGCAACCGGGCGCATACCTACCTGGGCCCGATCACCAATCCCGAGGCCACCGGCCAGGGTGAAGGCGAGCTGCCCGCCTCGCTGTATCCGGACTTTGTCACGATCGCCAAGGGATTCGGCATCGCGGCCCGGCAGATTCGCAACAAGGCCGAAGTGCGTGGCGCGCTCGAGGAGATGATCGCCGCGCCCGGGCCGTACGTCCTCGACATCCTGGTTCCCTACCAGGAACACGTGCTGCCCATGATCCCCGCCGGGATGACGGTACGGGACATCATCAAGAGCTGACCAGCCAGCTCAGGGGGGCTGCGAACGCGATCCGCGTTCGCGGCAGCCTGAGAACGCGCGGGGCTCGGAAGCACGCGCCTGCAAGGACCTGGATCCCGGGTCTCGATCCCGGGCTCGCGGTCAGTTGACCCAGATCGGCTCGTCGATCAAGAGGCCGTACTTCTTCATCTTCTTGTACAGCGTCGTACGGTTGATATCGAGGACGCGTGCGGTCTCCTGGCGATTCCAGTTGAAGGCCTGGAGCGCCTGGATGATGATCCGCTTTTCGGGCTCCTCGAGCGCTTCCTTGAGGGGTCGCACACCCATCTTGAGATGGGGCTTGGGCGCTCCGGCGGCGGCGCGGGCCTGGCGGTTGTGGTTGATGATCGGCGCCAGGTGGTTGGAGGTGATCCGCGGTCCGGTGCAAAGCGCCACAGCGCGCTGAATGGCCGCCTCAAGCTCACGCACGTTGCCCGGCCAATCATGGCGCTGGAGCACGTCGAGCGCATCGCGGGTGAAGCCAATCACGTTCTTGCGGAATTCCTGCGCATAGCGGGTACGGAAGCTCTCGGCCAGCAGCTCGACGTCCGTGCCGCGATGCCGCAACGGCGGCAGCATCAGGCTGATCACGCTCACCCTGTGATATAGCTCCTGCCGGAAGCGGCCCTGCTCGATCATGGTCGGCAGATTCTCCCGCGTCGACATCAGGAACCGCACCTCGCCCATGTGCAGCGAATGCCCCGCCGTCGCCTCGTAGTCGCGGAACTGCAACTCCCTGAGCAGGTTGTGCTGGAGCTCGAGCGGCAAGGCGGCAACCTCGTCGAGATACAGCGTCCCGCCGTGCGCGGATGTCAGCTTGGCCAGCCATTCGTTCGTGGCAGCCTGGGTTTCTTCAAGGGGAGATTCCCCAACCTCGCCGGCGTTCGGCAGCACATCGGCGAGCTCCGGGCACGAGACCGTGACAAACGGGCTCCGGGGATTGCCAATCGCGTGAATCAGCCGGGCAAGCATCGACTTGCCCGTGCCGGTCTCACCGACGATCAGTACCGAGCTACGCGTCGAGGCAATGGTGAACGCCAGGTCGATCACCTGCCTCCAGCCCGGATCTTGCCCCAGGATGCCAAGCTCACGGGTGATTTGCTCGATCTTGCCAGCCGCTAGCGGCGGAAGCGCGGTGTGATTCATCACCGGCACGGCGGCTTGCGACCAGTTGGGCATCGCGGTATGCGTCGGATGATCGTGCTCGTTCACACCGGCCGGAATTGATCCTCGAGCCTGGGGCGCTGCGTCCGCCGCCGCGGCTTCCGGCTCAGGCCGAGCACGCATGCTCGACATCTCAAGCGCCTGCAGCACCGTCGCCCGGAGCTCCGCGGCCGGCACCGGATACTTGAGCACCGCCATCGCGCCCAGCCGAAGCGCCTCCTTCGCACGCTCGGGATGATGCCGCGGAAACAGCAAAATCATCGGCGTATCCCGATGCTTGCGCCGCACGTACGTCAGAATCTCAAGCGAGTCCGACTCCAGCGGATCGACCCCGGCCAGGACCAGGTCGATGTTATTCCGCTCCATCAGACGAACCGCGACTCGGTCGTTGAGCGCTTCCTCAATCGTATGCCCCAGGGACTTGAGCATCGATGTCAGAAGCGCAAGGCCAGCAGCATCGGGATAAAGGATCAGAATTCGTAGCTTTTGCATGGGAGGTTCTCACGTTCTGCTTGGCCGTTGCGCCGGCCAGGAAGTCCGTCTTCCCTGAGCCCCGTTTATATTCAAGAATCGTATTCCAGATACGATACGCCTGTCACCTACATTCCGTGGGTTCACAACGGGATCGGATCCCCCGACATGCCCATACGCTCGAGCGGGATCAGAGTTTCGTTGCTCCTTCAAAACGACTATGTCATGGATGCAACACCGTCAAAAAAAAGAATCAAACGGCGCCCAGGTTGCTTTATTTGGTCAGCGAGGCGACCTGAACCAGGGAACGGCTCGGTCGTTGTGGGTACGAAGGCGCGCCACGCGTTTCGGTCTCGATCGCGGTTGGGCCGGGATCTTCAAGGTGGGCGCATGGGGCGCGAGCCAGCGTGGCTCGAACTGGGCACATCGCCTGTTCCGTGGTCCGTCGGGGACCGCAAGAGCTTGAGCACCTCTGACGAGCAGGGCGAATCCGCCCCGACCGCGAGTCAATTAGACCCGTGGGTGTGCTCCCTGATAGATATTCAGCAAACGCTCGCGTGTGACGTGGGTGTAGACTTGCGTGCTGGTTAATTTGCGGTGGCCGAGCAATTCCTGGACGCTGCGTAGGTCTGCGCCGCGGTCGAGAAGATGGGTGGCGAAGCTGTGCCTGAGGGTGTGGGGGCTGGCGCGATCGACGAGCCCGGCAACGAGCAGGCGATGTTCGAGAATCCTGCCCACGCTGCGAGTGGTGAGCCGGGACCCGCGCTGATTGAGGAAGACGGCTGGCTCGTCGGCGTGCCGCGGCTTGCGAGCCGCAACCCAGTAGCCGAGGCAGCGCGAGGCCATGTCTCCCAGCGGGCAGAGCCGCTCCCTACGCCCCTTGCCGCGCACCCGCGCCAGGCCCTCTCCCAGGTCGAGGTCGCGCAGATCGAGGCCGACCAGCTCAGATACGCGCAAACCGCCGCCGTAAAGCGTCTCGAACATCGCCCGATCGCGCAGGCCGATCTCGGTTTCCATGCCGATGCCGTCGAGCAGCTTGATGACCTCGTCGACCCGCAAGAGCCGAGGCAACCGCCTGGGTTGCTTGGGGTTGCGAAGCGCTGCCGTGGGGTCGGAGACACACTGGCCGCCGCGTCTCAAAAAGCGATAGAACGAGCGCAGGCTGGCCAGCCGCCGCGCAATCGTGCTGGGCGCGTAGCCCTCCCCAGAAAGCCAGGCGGAGTAGCGCCGCAGTTGCCTCGGATCGACCTGCGTCGGATCGCTCCCCGCATGCGCTTCTTGATCAAGGAAGCTCTGGAAAAGCCGAAGATCCTCGGTGTAATTCCGCAGGGTATGCGGCGAGGCGTTCTGCTCGCTCGTAAGTGAATCGAGATAAGCCTTGATCGACGCGTGCACGGTCCCTGGTCCCCCTCGGCGCTTCGACAATCGCTCCGCTCCCTGAGAATCTTCGACCTCGCCCACGGGTCAACTCGCCCGGCTCGCGGCTCTTTCTTAAAACAAGGCCAGCACGATCGTTGCGATCGCTCAGAAACATAGAAGCGAGGCGCCCGGAGGGGAAGAACTTGCTCCGCTTCACGCGGTTTTTTCGCCGCGCCCCTTCCCCTGGCCGGGGGGTCAGGATACTATTGGATTGCGCCGTGGAGCAGCGGTTAGCTCGCCAGGCTCATAACCTGGAGGTCGTAGGTTCGATCCCTACCGGCGCAATTTGAAGGGTCCGTTTCAATGCCCTCCTCGCGGAGGGTTTTTTGTTGCGCGCGAGTCCGTTGCCTGCCGCAGAATGGGCTGATAGTCTAGCCCTGTCGCATTCATCTCCCGGCACATTTCCCGGTCCATCGCGGCGAGGTGATGAGCATGGCCGAATCGCCCCCGAACGATTTGGAGACCCTGACTCATCGTCTGATCCTGCCGCGTGACGCCAATCATTACGGTACCTTGTACGCCGGGGTCTTGCTCTCGCTGGCGCTTGAGGCAGGTTACGCGACCGCGTTTCGTGCGGCCGGGCTCAGGGCGAATCTGGTTTTGAAGCGCGTTCTCGACGTGCGCTGCTATGAGCCGGTGCCGGTCGGGCGCGTCGTCCTGATCCGAGGGCGGGAAATCCACAGGGCGCGGGCGCAGATCATCGTCGCGCTCTATGGCGAACCGCTGGTCGAACACGGATCGCCCTGGATGGACGGGCTCATGCAGTTTGTGCAGGTCGATCACGAGGGTCGTCCGGAGCCGCTCGAGGACGAGCCTGACCTCGACCCCCCTGCCCTCGAAAGCCCCTGGGAAACGCTTCGGGTGCGCATGCGCAAGCTGCTGCAGGTGCGTCAGTAAGCCAGACACGGCTGAAATCTGCGCCGGCGTGGCGGTTTTCGCCGGAAGTCGCGCATCCCCCCGGGCAGCTCGCGAGAGTATCTGAAGCCAGGGGCAAACGCCACCGGGCGCGGCGGAATGGAGGTACAGGGTATGGGCCTGCCGAGAAGCCAGGCGTCGGGCATCGCGGTCACGGCGCTCGGCCGATTGTTCAGCAGCGGGACGGCGGCCGGTCTGGATGACGCCACGCTTCTCGCCCGGTTCACCACCGACCGGGACGAGGCAGCGTTCGAGGCGCTCGTGCGGCGGCACGGGCCCATGGTGCTGGGTGTGCTCAGGCGCTTGCTCCGCGATCCCAATGACGTCGACGACGCGTTCCAGGCGACGTTCGTGATCCTGGTCCGCAAGGCGGCTTCGCTCAGGCGTGGCGATCTCATGGCCAACTGGCTTTATGGCGTGGCGTATCGCGTTGCGTTGCGGGCGCGGGGGCTCGCTGCCCTGCGCGAGCGCAAACTGCGTGAAGGGGCCGATCGAGGCGTGCTCGGCTCGAGTACGGGCGTATCGCAAGAGCGCTCGAGCGAGCTCGAGGAGAGCCAGCTCAGCCTGCATGCGGAGCTCGCGCGCTTGCCCGCCAGGTATCGCGCTGCGCTCGTGCTCTGCTACCTGGAAGGGCTGACGAACGACCAGGCGGCTGAGCGGCTCGGCTGCCCGCCTGGCACGCTCAAGGGGCGACTGGCGCGCGGCAAGGCGATCCTCTCGCGCAGGCTCACCCGCAGAGGGATCGCGCTTACGGCCGCCGCGATCGGCTCGCAGCTCGAGCTTCCTGCATCCCAGGCCGCCGTTCCGCAAACGCTCGAATCCGCCGCCATGGCCGCGGCCAAGGCCACGCTCGGCTTTCACGCGGCTTCCACCGCCATTCTCTCGTACTCCGTCACCACACTCGCACAGGGAGTTCTTACCGCCATGTACTGGACCCGAGTCAAGCTCCTGATCGCACCGGCGTCGATCGTGATCTGCGCGGCAGGGATGCTGGCGGCCTCCGCCGCGGGCGAGTTCTTCTCGGCCGCGCCGCTCCAGGGGAACCCGCCCCAGGGCCGGAACGCAGGCGCGCCCCAGGCCGGAAGCGGCCCACGCTCCCCAGCGGCAAATCCCGTAACCGCGAACGCGCCCCCCGCGGCCAATCAGCAGGGAGGCCAGGGCCCGTCGCCCGGGTCGATGGGTGTTGCTGCCAGCGTGCCCATGACGGGTGGTTCCAACAACGCCGGCGGCTCGAATCCAAACGCCGCGCAGGATGACAGTGAATACTGGCCTATCCGGGTCGCAAGAAACGACGCCTTGCTTCGGAAGCTCGACAGGAGTCCCCGCAGCCAGGCTGTCTGGAAGTTCCTCGACACGCCGATCACGCTCTCCTTCGCCGCCGAAACCCCGCTCGAGGACGTGCTCAAGCGGATCAAACAGGCCGCCAGGGACTCGAAGGCGGCTCCGCTCGCCATCTACATCGATCCCATCGGTCTGTCGGAAGCCGAGAAGTCCCTGAGCTCGACGGTGACGATCGAGCTCGAGGACATCCCGCTCAAGGACTCGTTGCGCCTGCTGCTGCGCGAGATTGGCCTGGCGTTCTGCGTCCACAACGGGATCCTCTTCATCAGCTCGGTGGAAAGCGTCATCGATGAGCAAAAGCTGGCACTGCTGGAGCTCGAAAGCGACAAGTGACACGAGCCCAAGGCGGTGTTCAGGTCAGCCTCGGCTGAGAGCCACTTCGGCCGGCTGCGACTGGGAGGTGAACCGGGTGCATCCGGCCGCTCCGTTCTCGATTTCGGAGATTTTGCGGAATCGCGTATCGCTCGGGCGAGTTCCGGGGACTAATAGATGGAGTCTCTGGAAGATGCACACGCGCGGCGATCGGAGGGGCGCATGGGCCTCGCGGGCGGTCGGATCTCAGGCACAGTGGTCGCGCAGATCGGCCGGTTATTCGACACCGGGACCGCGGCCGGTCTGCCAGACGGCGAGCTGCTGGCGCGGTTTCTGGCGTCGGGCGATGAGTCCGCCTTTGAGGCGATCCTGGTGCGTCATGGGCCGATGGTGCTGGGTGTGCTCAGGCGCCTGCTGCGCGATCCAAACGACGTCGACGACGCGTTCCAGGCGACCTTTGTGATCCTCGTTCGCAAGGCACGCGGGCTCAGGCGCAGGGAGGTCCTCGCGAGCTGGCTGCATGGCGTGGCGTATCGGGTTGCGATGAAGGCCCGCACAGCGGCGGCCCGCCGCGCGGCGCTTGTTGCCGCTGGAGATGCGATCATGGGCTCGTCAAGCTCCGCGGACGGGCGTGATTCCGGCACCCGGACGCTCGAGGACGCCGAGCTCCAGGACCTGCTCCATGCCGAGGTCAACCGCCTGCCCGAGCGATACCGTAAGCCCATTGTGCTCTGCTACCTCGAGGGCATGACCCACGAGCAGGCTGCCGCGCGGATGGCCTGCCCCGTCGGCACCGTGAAGGGCCGGCTCTCAAGAGCCCGCGACCTGCTCTCACACAGGCTGCTGCAGCGGGGCGTTGCACTCTCGGGAGCAGCGCTCGGTGGCCAGCTTGCACTTTCGCCGGCCCAGGCGGCTGTGCCGCACAAGCTCGAGGCCGCCACGCTGGCCGCGGCGAAAGCCGTGCTCGGCGGTCTGACAGCCGCGTCCGCGTCGATCCTTTCCCCAACTGTGAAATCTCTAGCCCAGGGAGTGCTCGAAACCATGTTCTGGAGCAAGGCCAAGTTGATCGCGGTCCCGTTCGTGGTCGCGGCGGGAACAGCCGCATTCGCGGCCGCGGAGTATCAGGCTGGGGGCGCTGGTGGTGCAGCGCCCCAGGGGGGATTTACCAAACACGGCCCCGCCGAATCGCAGAAGGCCGCCGCACAGGCGATACCCCCCGGCGGACCAGCCGGCGGCATGATGAGCAGAGGTCCTGGCATGGCCGGGGCCATGAGCGCCATGATGGGCCAACGTCCGGGGGGCATGGCCGGGGCGATGGGTGGCGGCGGCATGATGGCCGCCATGGAGGGGGGCGGTTTCGGTCCCAACTCGGAACAGGAGCGCATCCGCGCGCAAACCCGTAAACTGCAGCTCCGGACCTCGATCGCCACCCAGCTTGGTTATCTTGAGGCGAGGACCAGGAACCCGCGCGACCGGGCCATCTGGAAGACGCTCGATACCCCCATCGCCATGTCGTTCGCCAATGAGACCCCTCTGGGCGATGTGCTCAAGTATCTGAAGCAGGCGACCACCGCCAAGCAATCCGACGGTCTGCCGATCTACGTGGATCCGCAAGGTCTCCAGGATGCCGAGGTCAGCATGAACTCGACGGTCGCGATCGATCTCGAGGGCGTGCCGCTCAAGACCACGCTCCGGCTCTTGCTCAAGCAGCTCAACCTGGCCTATTGCGTGCGCGACGGGATCCTGATCATTAGCTCGATGGAGGGCGTTCAGGGCGAGCTGAGCGAGGCCAGAGCGGAGGAGGACGGCCGCCTGGAGGCCGCGGAAGACGAAGGCACTCCTGTCGCGCAGGAGCCCTCGCCGCGTTCGTCGTCCCCTCGGAGCCCGCGTGCTGGGGCCGCGCCCCGGCGGCGGCCGGTCGAAGAGGAAGCCGAGCCGACCGAGGTCGTCCCCGCGCCCGGTCGGCAGCGGGTCGAAGGGGAAGCCCCGCCGACCGAAGTCGTCCCCGCGCCCGGGGAAAAGCAGCCTACGAATCCGCAATGACCGCCCCCTCGGCGAAGGTTTGACCTGGCGAAGACCGCGGATCACCCGGCCGGTTCATGGGGAGCTCGAGAATGAACGTCGCCCCCTGCCCCGGCTGGGATTCCACGTTGATCGACCCCCCGTGCTCGCGAATGATCTTCTGTGAGACCGGCAGCCCCAGCCCCGTCCCGCGCGAGCCCTTGGTCGAGGCGAAGATCTGAAAGATCTCGCCCACGTCCTCGGGATCGATCCCCACGCCGTTATCCGAGACCCGCACCTGGGCCACGGCCCGGTCCGCATCCCAGCACGTGGTCACGCGAACCCGGGCCTCCGCGGCGTCCTCACTGGCGTCGATCGCGTTGGTGACGATGTTCAGCACCGCCCGATGGATGCCCTCGGGATCGATCTTCACTCGCGGCAGGCCCGCATCAGGCGTCCACTCGAGCTGCACGCCCATCTCGGCCGCCCGCGGCTGCATCAGCTCCACCACGTCCCCCACGGTCTCGTTCAGGTCGCTTAACTCCAGGACCGGCTCACGCTCCTTGGAAAACGAGAGCATGTCCATCACCAGGTTGTAGATCTTCGTCTGGTTCTTCTCGACGATCGTCCAGCCTCTGCGCACGATGCCGTCGTCCTTCTCCTTGAGGCCAAGGTCGATCAGATAGCTGCCTCCGCGCACGCCCTGGAGGATGTTCTTGATGTGGTGGGAGAGGGTGGCGATGGTCTGGCCGATGGCGGCGAGCCGTTCGGCCTCGATCTTGTCGTGATAGAAGGCGGTGTTCTCGAAGGCGAGCCCTGCCTGATGCCCGATGGCGGCCATCAAGGTAAGCTGCTCCTGGTTGAAGCGTCCGCGCCCGCCCGCGCGTGCGGCCGCGAGCGAGGCCGCCCCGGAGTGCACGTCGGCGTAGAGCACGCCCAGCGTGGAATGCCGCCCCTGGATCGGCACGCAAATCGCCTCCCGGATCTGGAAGTCGACGATCGACTGCGCCAGGTTGAAGCGCGAATCCTGGGGTGCGTCGGTGGTGATCACGCCCTCCTGCTTCTCGAGCACATAGTCGACGATCGTCCGCGAGATCGCCATCCGCTCATCAGGCTGGGTGGCGTCGCTCATGCGCACCGCGCGGGGCGCGAGCACGCCCTCTCTGTCCTTGAGCAGAATCGCCCCGCGATCCGCGCCAATGGATTCAAAGACCAGGTCCAGAATCTGCGTGGCGAGCGAGTCGGTATCGAGCACGTGGCTGATCGCCTGCGTGGCCCGATACATGACCGAGAGGTTCATGAGCCGATCACGAAGCCAGCCGCCGGCGGCGTCGGGCGACTGGAGGACGCGCGAGCCTTCATCCGAGGGGATTCGGCCCAGGATGGCTGAGCGATCGTCGAGCGCACCCTGGGTGAGATCGACCCGCGCGGTGAGGTCGCGGGCGCGGGCGTTGCTCTTCTCGTTATGGAAGAGCATCACCGTCTGGCCGAGCTGAAGCCTGTCTCCGGAGTGGAGCTCGGACTGCTCCACGACCGCGCCATTGACGAACGTGCCGTTGGCCGAGCCCAGGTCCACAATGCGCGCGGAAGAGGTTTCGAGCTGGAGCTCGGCGTGCCTGCGCGAGACCTCGGTATCGTGGAGTCGGACCGCGTTGGTGCTATCGCGGCCAAGCGCAATGGAACCCGATTCGAGCTCGAACCGTTTGCCCTGGTCAACGCCCTGGATCACGAACAGGGAGGCCAAGAGAGATTCTCCCTGGCACAAAAGCGGCCCTCCAATCGACACGAGGTCGACCCAGATAGCCTATCCCACGCTTGGGCCGGGGTCAATCGAACGGGCGGTCTCAAGCGCGGCGTCGAAGCGCTCATCGATCAGGTGACAAAGCGCCACCAGGCGGAGGGCCTCCGCGCCCGGCCGAAGCGCCTGGCAGCGGCGAGCGTGCACAAGCGCCTGGGCGCAGAAGCCGCCGTAGAGCATGCGCAGGCACTCGCGGCGGTTTTGCTCATAAGCGGCCTGCGCCGCCTGGAGCAGCTTCAGATCGCAGCGGCAACGCCGGCACGTGCTGGTCCAGTCCTGGCTCACGCCGCAGGTTGGACAGCGAATCAGAGGCGGATGACGCACGCCCATCCCAGACCCCCCCAGCAGGTAAAGAGGTAAAGTCACACGTCCTCGAGATAGAAGACCAGGTCCTCGAGCTCGCCTTGAATCGAGCGGATCTCGGCTTCCTGGCGGTTCAGCACGGCGGATTCAAGCTCGAGCAACAACCCGCGAAGCTCGGCCGCGTTCTCCGCGCTGGCCTGGGCGATCAGGGTCGCGGCCCTGGCGTGGAGCGCTTTCGCGGACTCAACCGCCTGCCTGAGCGTGGCCGAGTCTTCGCCGGGCGCGACTGTGGTCCCGGGGTCGTTCATGGTGGCGAAGATCGCTTCCAGGCGATCGACCGCGTCGCTGCGCTGGGTCGTCCGGAAGCGCTCGATCGCGCTTGAGATCACCACCTGCTTCGAGAGCCCCGTCGCCCGTTCAACAGCCGTCACCGTGAGAATCCCGCTGGCGTCGAGCTCGAACTTCACGAGCACCTGGTTCCCCGCGGGAAGCGCCGCCAGCCCCTCGATCAGGAAGTCGCCCACGACCGTGTTGTTGCGGCAGTCGGGATCCTCCCCCTGGAAGATGGTGATCCGGGCGGCTTCTTGCTGATCGCTCGTGGTGGTGTAGATCTCGGATCGGCTGACCGGCAAGGGAGTGTTGCGGGGAATGATCGGGGAGAAGCTGTAGGGAGAGGCCTCCGCGCCCAGCCTGCCGAGCGCATTGATGCCGATGGAATGGGGGGTGATGTCGATCAGGATGGGGCCCACATTATGGCCGGCGAGCAAGCCCCCCTGCACCGCCGCGCCCATGGCGACGGCCAGGTCGGGCTCGATCTCGCCGTGCACCGGCCGGCCCAGGCGTTCCTCGAGCAGCTTGCGCACAAGCGGCGTGCGGGTCGCGCCTCCAACCAGGATCACCTTGTCGACCTGCCGCGCGGTGATGCCGGCGTCGGCGAGCGCCCGGTCGACGCAGCCCAGCGTCCGCGCCAGCAGTGGGCGGATCAATTGCTCATATTCCACCCGCTTGATTTCCATCACCAGATTGAGCGGCCGGCCGTCGCGCTCGGCGATGAACTCCTCCTCGACCACGGCGACGGCGAAGTCGGAAAGCCGCCGCTTCGCCTGCTCGACCGCGCGGAGCACACGCGCCCGCGCGGCGGCCGAGCGCCTCAGATCCACGCCATGCTCGGCCGCGAATCCATCGCAGACGAAATCGAGCAAAAGCTGGTCGAAATCGTCGCCGCCAAGCTGCACGTCGCCGTGGCTCGACTGGATCTCCACCACGCCCCCCTCGACCCGCGCCAGCGAGACGTCGAACGTGCCCCCGCCCAGGTCGTAAACCAGCAGGCGTTCCTGGTCCCTGGGATGCGGATCGTAGGTCAAGATCGCCGCGGTGGGCTCGCTCAGGATGCGCACGACCTCGAGCCCCGCCAGCGCCCCGGCTTCGCGCGTGGCCTGGCGCTGGGCGTCGTTGAAGAACGCGGGCACGGTGATCACCGCCTTCTTGAGCGGCAGCCCAAGCACCCGCTCGGCGCGCTCGCGGAGCGTCCGCAAGATCACGGCCGACACTTCCTGCGGCGTGAATTTGAGCTCGCCCAGGCTGATCACCACCTCCTGCCCCATCCTGCGCTTGATCGAGCGAATCGTGCGTTCAGGCGCGAGCGCGAGCTGGTTCCGCGCTGGCTGGCCCACCAGCAAACGCCCCTGATGATCGATGCCGACGACCGAGGGGAGAATGGCCTCGCCCGCCTCGGCAAGCACCTCGGGACGGCCGTCGCGCACAATCGCGACCTCGCTATTGGTGGTGCCCAGGTCGATCCCAATGATGATTTCCGATTGCATGGCCCGAGACCTCAAACCTTCGATCGCGTGTGGTAGAAGCGGCATCAGGATGAGCGCAGGGACGACGTGGGCGCCTCGTCCGCGGCATCCGCCCTGTGCGCGGGGCGGTTGGCACGCACCTCGGCGAAGCGCAGCACCTGGCCGTTCCAGGTGTAGCCGCGCCGGAGCTCGGCCACAACCAGCCCGGCCGGCAAGGCAGGGTCATCGACCACGTCGAGAACAGTCATGAGCGCGGGATCGACGCGGCTTCCCTCGCACGGGATTGGTGCGATCCGCTCGCCCGCGAGCGTGCGCCGCAGGCGGTTGTGGATCACCCCGTAGCCCTGCGCGACCGCGTCGAACAGCTCGCTGTGCTTGCGGGCCACGGCGCGGACTTCCTCATGGAGCGCCTGGTCCACCAGGCCGAAGAGCCAGCGCCCGAACCAGGAGCTCCGCGCACGCGCGGATCGGACGGCCGCCTCCAGGTCGCGCGCAAGCTCGTCGCCAATCCGCTGGCGGGTGCGCGCAAGCTCGCTCGCCCCACGCTCGAGCGCCTCGTCAAGCTCCACAAGCGCAAGCGCCAGCGGCTTGCCCGAGCCGTCCCCCTCGGGCATGCGCAGCCGAAGCGCCCCCACCGATTCCGCAAGCGCGGCAACCGCCCGTTCCATTTGATCGGTCACCCCCCGCGCGCTCTTCGTGTGCAGCTTGACCTCGTGCTTGAGCGCCGTGAATTCGGCCACCAGATCGATCAGGCCAAACCCCTCCCCCGCGCTCTCCTCCGCGGACTCCGGCAGCCCGAGCGCTTCGGTCTCAACGCGGGCGCTTCTGAGCCAGCGGGCGAACCGCTCGATGATGGGATCCGCCTCGTCC
This sequence comes from Planctomycetales bacterium, assembly GCA_027451885.1. Taxonomy (GTDB): domain Bacteria; phylum Planctomycetota; class Planctomycetia; order Isosphaerales; family Isosphaeraceae; genus JAKBAP01. Next base: position 4,673 of record DAIDHX010000125.1, on the reverse strand, counting down.
GCGTTCATGCGAGCTCCGCCAGCGCGAGCAAGGTTTGAAGCGTCATGCGGCGGGAGAGCAGGCGCGCCCGCGCCGCGGCGGCGACCGCGTCCCAGGAATCGTCGCGGGCGTCGATCTCAAACACGGCGTCGTGGAGCGCCCGCGCGGGGTCCTCGAGCGCCTGGTACGCCGCGTGAATCCGCGCGAACCGCTCAGGCGCCCGCTCCGGCGGATTGGCGCGCACGAGCTCCAGATAGCGCGCCCGCACCTGGGCCGCGGCGGCGCCCCGCGGCAAACCCAGCACGTCGTGCGCGTCATTCATGCCATCACCCCCACGCGTTGTGATATGATCTCGTGCTCAAGTGCTTCGATTTCCATGTCGAGCGGGCGGAGCCGCCTGGCCTCCGCCAGCCGCGCGCGGGCGGCTTCGAGATCACCCCGCCCGCGCAGGCGATCGACCAGGAGCAGGAGCGTTTCCAGATCGTCGGGCCAGAATTCGAGCAGGCGCGCCGCCGCGTGCATGAGGCTCTCCCCGTCGCCGCGGGCGTCCTCGATCTGGATCCGCAGCCGCAGACTGGGGAGATGGGCGGGCGCCTCGCGCAGGCTGTGCTCCACGCAATCGCGCGCCGCCGCGAGCGAATCCGGCGTCCCCTGCTCGTGGAAGGCCCTGGCGATCCGGCCCCAGACCATACCGCGCACGAGCGCCCGGGCGGGCTCATCGAGGCAGGTGATCGCGGGCAGGTCCTCGAGATAGCGGCCCCAGTGCGCGATCATCCCGCTGGGCTCGGCATGGCCGCCATCCCAGACAATCGCCCAGAGCCGGTTCCAGGCGGGATCGATGGGCAAGGGTGTGGCGGCGCGTGTGAAGGCCTCAACGCAGGCGAGCGCGGAATCGCGCGGCAGGGTCCGCGCGTGCCGGACGAGCAGCGGCAGCGCGAGCGCGGTCAGGCGTTCCACGAGGCGAGGATCGAGCTCCCAGAGCGTGCGCTGCACCGCCTCCAGCCGGGATGGATAAGCCAGCCAGTCCCCCGCAACCGCGCACGCCCCGAGCGCCCGGATCGGCGCCGTGACCGCAGCGCCGGCCAGTTCGGTTTCGAGCGCGGCGATCTGCTCCTCGGCCAGCGGCGGCAAGGCATCGCCCGCAAGCCGCAGCACGTTGTGTGCGATCCGCGCCGCGGCCCTGTGTGGATCCAGCCGCGACCAGTTGCTCCTCGCCGTTTCCATATCGCCCGCCCGAAACCCGCATAACCCCCGCACCAGGTACTTCCACTCCGCCAGCGGCGAACGCCAGGGCAGCGGATTCAGGGCCTGGAACGCCCGCTCAGGCTGGTCCGCAAGCGCGTATTCCAGAGCCGAGCGAATCACCGCCGCCTCCCCGCTCCACTCACCCAAAGCGCAGACCCCGCCGTCAGGCCGCAACACCTCCCAGTCCGCCACCGCCTGCTCCACACACGCGGCGGCCTCCACGCCGCCAATCCCTCGCGCCACCCGAACCGCATCCTCCGATTTGCCAGCTCGCACCAGCAGCCACGCCAGCTCCCGCGACCAGCTCGCGGCCGTCAGCCCAAAATCCAGCAGATTGTCCACAACCTCGCACGCGGAATCGAACAGACCCCCACGCCCAAGCTGCAAGGCGCGGCACGCATAGGCCCGCTCAACCAGCGCCCGGTCCGCCTCCAGACGCGTCTGCTTGAAGAGACCCTTCGCCTGCTTGAGCGCGTCCTTGTATCGACCCTTCTGGAACAGCCGGGCGATCTCCGCACGCGCAACCGCGTGCGCATCGCCTTCGGGCGCGGCGGCTGCCGACCGCTCTCGCTTCATCACGCCTCGTCCCCGGGCCGGCTGAATCGTCATGAACCCCACTTTCGCGGCAAACAAACCAGAGCGTAGTCGATCATTTCACACCGGCCAAGCCCCGACCGCGAGACGTTGACCAGGGCCGACAGTGCGCTTACCTGACCTCGCGGGCGGGCGTGAAGACAATGATTTCGACCCTCCGCGGCGGCTGTTCGAAGCTGGAAGAATCGGCAACCTGGGGGGCTTGAGCGCCGAAGCCGACTGCCGCGACCTTGCGCGACTTGAACCATCCGAGCGAGCCGACGCCATGCCTGGTGACGAGATAGTCGCGAACCGAATCCGCCTGCTCCTGGGTGAGGATCTCGGCTCGGTCTGGATCGGGATCGCCTTCGGTGAAGGAGGCGACAACCAGCTCAGAGGAGCGTCTGGCGACAGTCTTGAACCAGGATGCGACCTGGTCGAGCCGGGCGCGGCCGGTTGGGGTGAGGACGGCCCGGCCGGTTTCGAAGAGATCCTCGGCGGGGAGCGAGCGGCTGCTGCGTTCCGCCCCTGGGCGATAGAGCAGACGTTCGCGATCGAGATACGCGCGGCGGTGGAAATAGCGTGAGACGGGCCAGGTTTCCTTGAGGGCCTGGAGGTTGTCGTCGAGATCGACAAGCGCGCGATCGCCGTCCTTCGCGGCCTGGTTCAAGCGGTTGTAGAGCTCCTGGTCGTGGATCAGCTTGCCGAGCGTGCCTTCGCCACGGTTGACCGCCTGGGCGACGGTGGCAAGCTGGTCGAGCGCCTTGCGAGCGGCGGTTGCCGCCTCGTCGATCCGGGCCAGCGAGCGCCCCGCCTGGTTGAGCAGGTCGGAGGGTGCGACGATCGATTCCGCGGCGATGACCGGGTTTCCGCCGAGGGCGGGTGCGTCGGGGCGCCCTGGCGTGATCTCCACCACCCGCGCGCCCACCAGCCCTTCGGAGACGATCCGCGCCACGGCGTCGACCCGAACCAGGTTCCGCAGCGCCTGGTCGACATCCATCACAACCTCGACCGCCGCGCCCGGCTGACCGGGGGCGACGATCCGCCGCACCACGCCGGCGTCGATGCCCTGCACCCGCACCCGATGCCCTGCCTCGAGCCCGCCGACCGCGGCAAACCGCGCCTTGAGCGCGAAGGTGGGCTGGGTGCGCCAGTGCCGGCGGCCGATCTCCGACAGCGTAAAGCCCCCCATTCCGAGCGCAACAGACACAAACACAAGGCTCAGCAAGCTTTTCCGGAGCGGGAATGAACGCGCCATGGCGAAGCTTCTCCTGGTGTCAGCCTGGCAGGAAGTGGCGTCCGCCCAGGACCCCTGGCAAGGCCTGGATGAACGGAATCATGATCAGGTTCGAGACGAACACGACGACCACGCTCAGGACGACGCCGCGTATGGCCGCCCGGCCGACATCCTGCGTTGATCGTCCCGCATTGAGCCCGGTCCAGCAAGCGGACGTGGCCACCAGCCAGCCGAATACGGCCGTTTTGAGGGTGGCTGGAATCACATCCCCAGGCTCGAGAAACACGAGCGACTTGCTCCAGTAGAGTGCGGCGGAAGCGCGTCCGGAGCTGGACTCGGCCAGAAAGCCCCCCCCGAGCGCGGCGGCATCAAGCACGATCGTCAAGAATGGGACGGCGAACATGCAGGCGATCGCCCTGGGGGCGACAAGCCCGGCGGCGACGTTGGTTCCAAGCGCCAGCCGGGCGTCGATCTCCTCGTTCTGCACCATGGCGGCCATCTCGGCCGCAAGCCCCGCACCCGCTCGGCCCGCCAGAATCAAGCCGGCGAGCAAGGGGCCAATCTCCACCAGCACGGCCACGGCCAGAAAGCTGGGCAAGGTCGATTCCGCACCATGCTGGGCGAGCAGCCGGTGCGTTTGCAACCACGCCGCCGCGCCCACGCAAACCCCCGCCGCCAGCACCACCCCGCTGCCGTGAACCGCAACCCACTCGAACTCACGCACAATGTCCCCAGCACGCCGCAGACACACGCCAGGCACCGCCACGCACGTCGCCAGCCCCAGCCGCGCCAGGCCCCCAACTCCACTCCCCACAGCACCTGAATCGCCAGGTCTCATCGGGCGATCTCCCCCAGATAACTTAACGCACACTTTGTGCTTCGTGCGCCACGCCGCTCGCTTGACCCAATTCGCCAGCCGGCCGGTTGCTTCACGCGCACAGGTCGTGCTAGCCTTCTTTTACCCTCGAAATTCCGCGCCCATAAGAAGACGGACGCGGAAATCCCTCCCGCTCGAGACGATTCGGAGAATCTTCGTGCTCACCACCCAAAGCATCCGACCCGCGCTTGTGCTCTCCCTCCTGGCGGCGGCCTGCGCTTGCCCCCCGGCCGCACACGCGGGACTCGACGAATATCTCAAGAAACCCGATCCCGCCTACCACGCCCACATCCGCGGCTCTTCCCACTCCAGCGAGTTCAAGGGCGCGATCACCCCCATCGAGCTCACCTCGCAAGTCTGGAAAGACATCACCTGGAAGCACGAGCTCTGGATCTATGCGCCCGATGAAATCCCCGCCAGCGACGCCATGCTCCTGTTCATCACCGGCGGCGGCAACAACAGCAAGCCCGACCAGGGGGATCACCGCCAGGCGTTCACCCTCGCTCGGCTCTGCAAGACACGCGTCGCCGTGCTGCACCAGGTTCCCAACCAGCCCCTCCTGGGCGGCAAGACCGAGGACACCCTGATCGCCGAGACCTTCGTCCGCTTCCTCGAGACCAAGGACGAAAACTGGCCGCTGCTCTTTCCCATGGTCAAAAGCGCTGTGCGGGCCATGGACGCGGTGCAAGAATGGAGCAAGTCGACGGACAAGGCTGTCACGCGCTTCGTTGTCACAGGCGCGTCCAAGCGCGGCTGGACCAC